>JAVBKE010000006.1:0-31348 GCA_031554185.1 Caryophanales bacterium | reverse complement strand
TAGCAATTGCAGCGTTGATATACTCATCTACACTAGCACCATTTGTCATTTTTTGTGTTGCTAATTCTTCAAGGTTAGCAGGTTTTGCAGCAAGTAAATGCGCACCAATTTCTTTTACAAGCAGCTGGAATCCTTCGTTTTTCGCAACGAAATCTGTTTCTGAATTCACTTCAAAGATTACTGCTGTGTTACCATTGACCGCAACACTTGTTAGGCCTTCTGCCGCGATACGGTCAGATTTCTTTGCTGCCTTTGCAATCCCTTTTTCACGAAGATAATCAAAAGCAGCTTCAAAATTGCCATCAGTTTCTTTTAAAGCGTTTTTGCAGTCCATCATGCCTGCACCAGTTTTTTCACGTAATTCTTTTACCATTTGTGCTGTAATTTGCATCGTTTTTATTTCCTCCTCGTAATTGTCTCGTAAAAAAATGGTGACAAAAGGTAGGTTCCTTCTATCACCTTTTTTATGATCATTGATTAAGCATTCTCGATTGTTTCTGTTTCTGGCTCCACTTTAGCTTCGACAACAGGTCCAGCTTCTACTGCTACTGGTGCTTCTTCAGCTACCACAGCATCTGCTCCAGCAAAATCATCTTCAGAATAATCTTCACCTTGTCTTCCTTCAATCACTGCATCAGCTAATTTCATAGCGATTAGTTTAACAGCACGAATTGCATCGTCGTTTGAAGGAATCACATAATCGATTTCATCTGGATCACAGTTTGTATCGCACATTGCTACAATTGGAATATTTAATTTATGTGCTTCCGCTACTGCAATACGCTCTTTACGAGGATCTACAATAAACATAGCATCCGGAATTCTTTTCATATCTTTAATCCCAGAAAGGAACTTTTCTAATTTAGCTTTTTCTTTTTTCAGTAAGATAACTTCTTTCTTTGGAAGTACTTCGAAAGTGCCATCTGTTTCCATCTTCTCGATGTTTTTCAATTGCGTTACACGCTTTTGAATTGTACCAAAGTTTGTTAATGTACCACCCAACCAACGTTGGTTTACATAGTACATTCCTACACGTGAAGCTTCTTCTTTCATTGCTTCTTGTGCTTGCTTCTTTGTTCCAACAAAAAGGATTGTGCCGCCATTTGTTGATAAGTCACGCACATAGTTATACGCCTCATCCATTTTCTTTACAGTTTTCTGTAAATCGATAATATAAATGCCGTTACGTTCTGTGAAGATGTATTTCTTCATCTTCGGGTTCCAACGACGTGTTTGGTGTCCGAAATGCACACCTGCTTCAAGCAATTGCTTCATTGAAATTACTGCCATTTTTCATTTCCTCCTATGGTTTTTGATCATTCAGCATTCGCTAAAAGTCCCTCCGCCGCAATCACTTTTGTCTAGTTACTATCCATTTGAACAGCACCTTCTACACAAATCATGTGGCGTGTGTAATACACCATTTCATAATATAGCACATATACCAAATCAGAAGCAAGTGGTTTCCGGATTTTTTTTCGCGAACCTAAAAAAAGCAACAGAGCCAAAAATCCGCCTCTATTGCCTTCGTGTGTATCCGTTTGGACAAATAATTATAATTTAGATCGTTTCAATGCTTCCAATTCTGCAAGGAAATTAGGGTTCAAAATTCGGATGTATGTTCCCTTCATTCCTAGTGAACGTGATTCAATCACGCCCGCACTCTCCAATTTACGAAGCGCATTGACGATTACCGAGCGTGTAATCCCAACACGATCAGCGATTTTTGAAGCCACTAGTAGACCTTCATTTCCCTCTAGCTCTTCAAAGATGTGATCAATCGCCTCAAGCTCACTGAATGAGAGTGAGCTAATCGCCATTTGAACGATGGCTTTGCTTCTAGTTTCCTGTTCAGTTTCTTCAGCACGCTCACGAAGAATTTCCATTCCTACAACTGTAGCCCCGTACTCAGCAAGAATTAAGTCATCATCTTCAAATGTCCCTTGAAAACGATTTAACAATAATGTGCCCAGCCGTTCTCCACTTCCTACGATTGGTACGACTGTTGTTAGCGCATTTTTAAATAAATCCTTTGTCTCAATCGGTATGACAGTCAGTTCACTCTCAACTGGCAAGTTTGATGAGGTTTGACGAACGCTCATCAAAGTCTCGTTATACTCAGCAGGAAATTGTCGATCTTCTAATATTTTCTTCAAACGATCATTTTCAATGCTCCTACTGATGTGAAAGCCCAAGACTTTTCCCTTTTTCGATAAAATGTAAATATTGGCATCAATCACTTCAGATAGACAGTCTGACATCTCTTTGAAATTTACCTGTTTGGCACCGGTTTGTTGTAGCATCGCATTAATTGTTCTAGTTTTTGCAAGTAGATTCATGTTTAATTCTCCCTTTATGTTTATTCATATTGCAATGTTCAGTTCATTGTCAATAACTGAATTTGTCAGTTTTCTGATTCAAGTTTTCTAAGCTGTTAGAGGATAAATTGGCTTAAATCTCTATTCTTAGAGATTGATCCAAGCTTATCATCAACATATTGAGGCGTAATACTTACCTCACTTAGTGATATTTCCGAAGCTTCAAAAGAGAGGTCTTCTAGTAATTTTTCTAGCATTGTATGCAAGCGGCGTGCGCCGATATTATCAGTGTCTTGGTTTACATCAAAAGCTATTTGGGCAATTTTCCTAATTGCGTCATCTGTAAATGTAATATCAATCCCTTCAGTACCAAGCAACGCTTTGTACTGTTTAAGTAATGCATTATTTGGTTCAACCAAAATGCGGTAAAAGTCATCAGTTGTGAGTTTCTGTAATTCAACCCGTATCGGAAAGCGTCCTTGTAATTCTGGTATTAAATTGGATGGTTTTGAAATATGGAAAGCCCCAGCCGCAATAAACAAAATAAAGTCTGTTTTTACTGGGCCGTACTTGGTATTAACAGTAGACCCTTCAACAATCGGCAAAATATCACGTTGAACGCCTTCTCGAGAAACATCTGCAGAAGATTTCCCGCTACCATTGCTGGCGATTTTATCAATTTCATCAAGAAAAACGATGCCATTTTGCTCTGCCATTTGCACCGCTGTCTGAGTAACATCATCCATATCAATCATTTTTTGTGCTTCTTCTTTTGTAAGCACGCCTCTTGCTTTTGCAACAGTTAATTTTCTTTTCTTCTTTTTCTTTGGCATAAGATTACTTAATGCATCTTGCATGCCGCCCATTTGTTCCATACCTGCGCCAAACATATCAAGAACAGGTGCAGATTCTTCGACCTCAATTGTGACAATCTGTCCCTCTAGTTCACCTTGCATTAATTTCTGTCTGATCAGATCACGCTTGTTATGGATTTTTTCCTCTTCGTCCTTGCTGTCAGATGATGCAGGCGTTTGTTGCCCGCCATTACCGCCACCGAAAAGCATCTCAAAAGGATTTTTGTTACCTGATTGCTTCTTCAGCGAAGGGACAAGTAATTTCACTAATCGTTCGTTGGCAGCTTCTTCAGCTTTATCATGAACTTCAAGTGTTTTCATGTCTTTTACCATACGAACAGCATTTTCAACGAGGTCACGAATGATCGATTCAACATCGCGTCCGACGTAACCAACTTCTGTGAATTTTGTCGCTTCTACTTTAATAAATGGTGCGTTGACGATTGATGCAATACGACGTGCGATTTCGGTTTTACCAACGCCTGTCGCACCAATCATCAAAATATTTTTTGGAATAATTTCCTCGCGAATTTTTTCATCCAAAAGGTTTCGACGATAGCGATTACGCAGTGCTACAGCAACAGCGCGTTTTGCATCTTTTTGCCCGATAATATATTGGTCTAATTTCTCAACGATCTCACGTGGTGATAGGTTATCGATTTTTCCTTGCAAAATTGTTCAGCTCCTCGGCTTGTTATAGTTCTTCCACGATGATATTAGAGTTTGTGTACACACAGATTTCTGAGGCGATGGTTAACGATGAAAAAGCAATCTCTTTCGCTGTCAAATGATCGCCTGCGTAACGCTTTAACGCCCGCCCTGCTGATAGCGCATAATTTCCACCGGAACCAATTGCGAGAATACCATCATCTGGCTCAATCACTTCACCAGTTCCAGAAATAAGTAATAGATTGCTCTCATCCATGACAATCAGTAACGCTTCTAGCTTGTGAAGGATCTTGTCCCCTCGCCATTGCTTCGCCAGTTCCACTGCGGCTCTCTCAAGATTTCCATTGTACTCGTTTAACTTTCCTTCAAACATTTCGAAAAGCGTGAATGCATCTGCAACAGAACCAGCAAATCCAGCAATCACCTTGTCATTAAACAATCGTCGGATTTTTCTTGCTGTGTGCTTCATCACGACAGCATTTCCAAAAGTTACTTGACCGTCACCAGCGATAGCACGTTTGCCATCATGCTCCACTGCAAAAATTGTTGTTGCATGAAATTGTTCCAATATTTTACCTCCAAGGTATGCGCTTTTAGTTTACAAACAAATGCATATGTCATTTGTTAAAAGCTACTTTACTATTTTGTGATACATATTAAAGCTTGAACGGCTTATCATTATATTAAGCTCTTGGGTGCGCATTTTGATAGACCGATTTCAATCGATCTTTCGTGACATGGGTATAGATTTGTGTCGAGGAAATTTGCGCATGACCAAGTAATTCTTGAACAGAACGTAAATCGGCACCGTTATTGAGCATATGCGTCGCAAAACTATGTCGCAACATATGCGGATGTAGCTTGGATGTGGTTGATACATCATTAATTAGTTTGTTAAGGATATACCGCACACCACGGTCTGTCAGTGGTGTACCCTTGTCGTTAATAAACAAAAAGGAATGTTCTCTCTTTGCCCTCTTCATGATCGCAGCACGCGACAAGTCAGCATACACTTGCATTGCTTCAGTACAATGACTGCCAAATGGTACATATCGATCCTTTTTCCCTTTTCCATGAACAAGGACAACACCAAGAGAAAAGTTGATGTCATTCATCTGAATCGCAACACATTCACTTACCCGAATACCAGTACCATACAATAGTTCTAGCAGCGCCAAATCTCTTTTCCCAAGTAGCGTGTCAACCTGAACCGATTGAAATAGTTCCTCCATCTCTTTCTCATACAAAAAACGAGGTAAACGTTTTTCCTGCTTTGGTATGGACAGGAGTACAAAGGGATTTTCCTCGACATGTTTTTCACGGATTAAGAATTTGTAGAAACTTCTTAAGGTTGAGATCTTTCTGCTTAAACTCTTTCTTGACAATTTTTTACTTGTTAGCACTGTCAAATACACTCTAGCATTCGTATATGTAACTGATTGAAAATCTGGAATCAATTGTTCATTTAGAAAAAGGATAAACTCGTTGAGGTCAGACTGATAATGTTTAATTGTATTATCTGAGAAGTTCTTTTCAATTCTCATGTAATCCATAAACATATCAAGAAAAACTGTAAAAATTTTCATAGTCCTAATACCTCTTCACCAATAACCTAACATAATTTTAGATAATATTCAATCAACTATACTGCATTTTTTGGAATTGTTCCAATGATTCCAATGCGCGATTTGCTAAAGCTTCATACCGTTCTGCTTTGACTTTAACCCGAGCCTGAAGTGCTGGGAGCAGTCCAAAGTTTGCATTCATCGGCTGAAAGTTGTTTTTATTTGTTGTCGTAATGTAATGTGCCATTGCCCCAATCACAGTGTCTCCCGGAAAAACCAAGGTTTCTTGCTGATTAGCCAATCGGAAAGCGTTGATTCCAGCAATTAACCCAGATGCTGCAGACTCGACATAGCCTTCTACTCCAGTCATCTGCCCGGCAAATAGTAGATTGGGCTTGACTTTCGATTCATAGCTAGGGCTGAGTAGCTTAGGCGAGTTGATAAAAGTATTGCGATGCATCACACCATAACGAACAATCTCAACATTTTCAAGTCCTGGAATGAGGCGGATCACCTGTTTCTGTGCTGGCCAAGTCATATGGGTCTGGAATCCAACGATATTGAATAACGTCGCAGCTGCATCATCCTGTCTCAGTTGAACGACAGCGTACGGTCTTCGCCCTGTTTTTGGATCCTCAAGTCCTACTGGCTTCATCGGGCCAAATAGCATTGTTTTAACCCCACGCTTTGCCATAACCTCAATTGGCATACATCCTTCGAAATATACCTCTTTTTCAAAATTTTTCAGTGGCACAACATCTGCAGCAATCATTGCCTCAAAAAAGCGCTCAAATTCCTCTTTTGACATTGGGCAATTAAGGTAAGCTGCCTCTCCTTTATCATAACGCGACTTCAAATATACCTTATCAAAGTCTATGCTATCCTTTTCAAGGATAGGTGCTGCCGCATCATAAAAGTAGAAATATTCCTCACCGAGCAGTGCCTGAATTTCCCTACTCAAGCTTTCACTAGTCAATGGTCCAGAAGCAACTACTGTAATGCCCTCAGGCAATTCTGTTACTTCCTCATCAAACACCTTAATGTTTGGATGACTTCTTAACTGATCTGTGATTAATTTCGAAAACGCTTCCCGGTCTACTGCTAAAGCACCTCCAGCTGGGACTGAACAGTCATCCGCGCACTGAATGATGATTGAATCTAGCTTTCTCATTTCAGCTTTCAAAACCCCTACTGCATTTGTCAACGTATTTGAACGAAGTGAGTTACTACATACCAACTCTGCAAATTGGTCTGTACTATGGGCAGGTGTTTGTTTTACTTTGCGCATTTCAAATAGATTGACCTGACACCCGCGTTTAGCAGCTTGCCATGCTGCCTCACTACCTGCCAACCCAGCACCAATAATATTGACTGTTTCCATCCCATTACCCCTTTTTTCTTAAGAATTAAATGACATCAGCTTTTATTTTGAAAACCAGTTATTCGTCGACCGGCAATGTCATCATAAAAATCCTACGACACTTTCCACTACAATTAAATGGTTCTTTTCAATTATACCAAAAAAGCATAGCTATTTTTCAAGACAAAACGCTGTATCTATCAGGAATTTCCGGATAGATACAGCGTGATTGAACATCTAGACATGGCAAGAAACTGTAATCCAATCAAAAATTGCGTCCAAAAACATGGCACAAACTGATGATGTCAGTTCTAAGGCGAAAAAGTCTCGATGTGAGAACGATTACACCTGTATCTCTTCTTTAAATCCACAACTTGGACACTGGACTTGTGTGCCTTTTTTTAATTTTTTCTCAATTAAATTGCTTTCACAAGTTGGGCATTTACGGTCAATGGGCTTATCCCACGAAACATAATCACAGTCAGGATAACGATTACATCCATAAAATAGTCGTTGCTTCTTGCTTTTCCGCTCAATAATTTGCCCTTCGCTACACTTTGGACAAGCAACCCCAACTTCTTTTACAATTGGTTTTGCATTACGGCATTCTGGGAAATTACTGCAAGCCATGAATTTTCCATAGCGCCCCATTTTGAACACCATCGGATGACCGCAATGTTCGCAATCCTCTCCAGTTGGTAAGTCACGTACTTCTATCTTTTCCATTTCCTTTTCAGCTTTTTCTAGATGCTGGCTGAAATCTTGATAGAATTCGTCAATAACGTTGACCCATTGTGTTTCTCCGTCCTCAACCAAATCCAACTGCTGCTCCATATTGGCAGTGAATTTGACATCGATAATATTCGGGAAAAATTCCTTCATAATCGTATGAACGACTTCTCCTAGCTCAGTCGGAACAAATCGTTTATTATCAAGTGAAACATAGCCTCTTTTTAAAATGGTATCGATTGTTGGTGCATAAGTAGATGGTCTTCCTATTCCTAGCTCTTCAAGCGTTTTAACCAAACGTGCCTCTGAATAACGAGCTGGCGGTTGTGTGAAGTGCTGCTTAGGATCAAGATTCACTGCAGTGACTTTATCACCAACAACCATCTCAGGAAGAAGATTGTCTTTTTCCTCCTGCTTGTCATCACTTTCAACATAGACCTTCATAAATCCAGAAAATTTAATTTTTGAACCATTGGCCCGAAAGATAACCCCATTATTTTCTAAATCAGCGGTCACCGTGTCAATGATCGCCGAAGACATTTGACTGGCAACAAACCGTTCCCAAATCATTTTATAAAGTCGAAACTGATCTCTTGATAAAAAACTTTTCATGCTTTCTGGTGTTCGCGTAACACTTGACGGCCTAATCGCCTCGTGCGCATCTTGTGCGTTACTATTCTTTTTCGCAGAGCGTGTATTTTTATTTACGTAAGAATCGCCATATGTTTCGGAGATGAAGCCCTGTGCTTCTTCCTTAGCTGTTTCGGAAATACGGGTTGAATCCGTACGCATATACGTGATTAAACCAACTTCGCCACCTTTTCCGATCGCAATCCCTTCATAAAGCTGCTGCGCCAACATCATTGTTTTCCGCGTACGGAAATTAAGTTTCCGTGATGCATCCTGCTGTAATGATGAAGTGGTAAACGCGAATGCTGGATTACGCTTACGCTCTTTCTTCGTCACATTCTGAACAACAAAATCTTTTCCATCAATTTTGTCTATAACTCGTTTTGTATCAGCCTCTGAATGTAATTCACCTTTATCGCCATCAATGCTATGAAATCCTGCCGCAAATGTTTCTGCCTTTTTCTTGAACAAACCGGGAATTGTCCAATATTCTACTGGTTTAAAGTTTCTGATCTCATCTTCACGATCAATGATAATACCAACAGAGACAGACTGAACCCGTCCTGCACTGAGTCCCTTTTTCACTTTTTTCCATAAAAGCGGACTGATCTTATACCCAACCAAACGGTCCAGGATTCTCCGTCCTTGCTGGGCATCAACCAAATCCATATTAATTGGACGGGGGTGCTTAAATGATTCTTTGATCGCATCTTTTGTTATTTCGTTAAAAACCACTCGGCAATCCGTTTCAACATCAACCCCAAGTATATGAGCTAAGTGCCATGCAATCGCTTCCCCTTCGCGATCCGGGTCAGCCGCGAGGTAGACTTTTTTTGCTTTTTTAGCCGTTTTCTTCAGATCATTAATAATATCGCCTTTTCCGCGGATATTAATATAACTAGGCTCAAACTTGTTTTCAACATCAATACCAATCTTACTTTTTGGTAAATCACGAATATGCCCCATTGATGCTTTTACAGCATACTTACTACTTAAATACTTTTTAATCGTCTTGGTTTTAGCCGGTGATTCCACTATTACTAGATAATCTGCCATTTTCATCTTCCCTATATCTAAATTATTTCTAAAAAATGTTGGTCTCAATTGCAGACTTTAGTACATCCTAAACAATTTTGCAACTATTTTTTTTTAATCACTTAGATTATAGACCCCATTCTTGCAAAATATCCATACTATTTCGAACTAATTTAGCCCCGTCATCAATTAATGCATTCGGTCCTTCGGAACAAGATGAAAAAATATTGCCAGGCAAAGCGAAGATATCCTTTCCTTGATCAAGCCCTTGCATCACCGTGATAAAGGTGCCACTTCTCTTTTTACCCTCAACGACAAAAATACCACGGGATAGCCCACTGATAATACGATTCCGCATTGGAAAATGCCACTTTTTTGGCTCCATAATTGGTGGGTATTCAGATAATAACAAGCCTTTCGTAGCAATTTCTTGCGCTAAATTTGTATTTTCCTTTGGGTAGATGTGCTGAAAACCGCCGGCTATGACTGCAACAACTTTGCCTTCCTTTTCAAGTGCACACTTTTGAGCAATCGAATCAATTCCCCGTGCTAAACCACTTACAATCGGAACATGCTTCTGACTAATCTCTGGAACAATTTGCTTTGTAGCAGCAATCCCATATGATGATGGCGTTCTTGTACCGATGACTGCTAGCATGTTTGTATCATCAAGTAATTCCACATTTCCCATGCAATAAAGAACCCATGGCGGTTGATAAATTTCTGTTAACCTTGCTGGATAATACCGATCGCGCGCAGTGATCACAATAATGCCATTTTCTTGATAATTGGAATAACTGGTTTTGAGTGTTGCGTCTTCGAGGTCTGTTATAAAATCGTGGATAGTGGTTGCGGCGTGATGAAGAATGGATTGCCAATAGTTTATTTTCCTTTGATAGAGCCAGTCTAGCTCAGGATCATCTTGTAAGATTGTCGCAATTGTATGCCAACTGGCACCACGACAATGATCTAGATGAACCAGTTTTTGTTGCCAATTTCCCATATTCTTTCCTCCAAAATAATGTCATAATTTCCCGGTATCAATTGATTATATCAGTACGAACTAACAGCCGTAAAGCTTTTTTTGCTTTGCACAATTTTCTGGACTTCGAAAAGACAATCGTAGCTCCCGCCACGATTGTCCATGTCCCATCTTTGTTACAAAAAAGTCTAAGAAACTGTTTTACATTTCTCATAAAGTCCAGTCTCGCGAAGCACCTTAATCAAAGTTTCGCCCATCACGGCAGGTGTTTCTGCCACCGTAATACCGCAATTTCTCATCGTCGCGATCTTCTCAGCAGCAGTTCCCTTACCGCCTGAAATAATCGCACCAGCATGACCCATCCGCTTTCCTGGAGGTGCTGTCGCCCCACCAACAAAGCCTACAACAGGTTTCACCATGTTTTCCTTCACCCACTCAGCAGCTTCCTCTTCTGCAGTGCCTCCGATCTCACCGATCATGATCACAGCATAAGTATCTGGATCTTCATTGAACGCTCTCAAGCAATCAATAAAATCCGTGCCATTCACAGGGTCTCCACCAATGCCTACTGCAGTGGTTTGGCCAATCCCTTCCGTCGTCAGCTGATGGACAGCTTCGTACGTAAGCGTACCTGAGCGGGAGACGACACCAACATGCCCTTTTGTATGAATATACCCAGGCATAATCCCGATCTTGCACTCGTCTGCCGTAATCACGCCTGGACAATTCGGTCCAACCAATCTAGTTTTCTTGCCTTCCATATAGCGTTTTACCTTGACCATATCAAGCACAGGAATATGCTCAGTAATACAAATAGCTAAATCAAGCTCAGCTTCCACTGCTTCCATAATCGCATCTGCCGCAAAAGCTGCTGGTACATAAATCACTGAAACCGTACAATTAGTTGCCGCTTTTGCATCAGAAACTGTATTAAATACAGGAACGTCAGCTACCATCATGCCACCCTTACCAGGCGTCACACCTCCGACGATTTGCGTTCCATACGCAAGCATTTGCTCTGTGTGAAAAAGTGCAGTAGCTCCGGTAATCCCTTGCACAATCACCTTTGTATTTTTGTCGATAAAGATACTCATACTCTCACACCCCCAACAAGTTGGACAATTTTCTGGGCGCCATCAGCCATCGAGTCAGCTGAAACAAGATTTAGACCAGAATTCTTCAAGATTTGTTTCCCCAGCTCAACATTTGTTCCCTCAAGTCGGACTACGACTGGAACAGTCAATCCAAGTTGTTTTGCAGCCTCAACAACGCCATCAGCAATGACATCGCATTTCATTATCCCACCGAAAATATTGATGAAAATGCCTTCAACCTTGGTATCAGAAAGAATAATTTTACAAGCTTCTGCCACTTTTTCAGCGGTTGCACCGCCCCCAACATCTAGGAAATTGGCAGGATCTCCACCGTAATGCTTAATAATATCCATCGTCGCCATCGCAAGACCAGCTCCGTTAACCATGCAACCGATATTGCCACCGAGTGCGATGTAGCTTAAATCGTATAGAGATGCCTCTATTTCCTTCGGATCCTCTTCATCAAGGTCTCGGTAACCAACGATGTCTTTGTGACGGTACAACGCATTTGAATCGAAATTCAACTTTGCATCCAGTGCCATGACTAAACCATCGCCCGTTGTAACCAAAGGATTAATCTCAGCAATAGAACAATCCTTCTCAACAAACCCATGATAAAGCCCTAATAATAATTTCACCGTTTGATTCACAAGCGCTTTTGGTATATTGATTTGAAACGCAATTCGGCGAGCCTGAAATCCAGTTAAACCAACAACTGGATCAATCACTTCTTTGAAAATCTTTTCAGGCGAAGTCGTTGCAACCTCTTCAATGTCCATGCCACCTTCTTCGGATGCCATTAAGACAACACGAGAAGTAGCTCGATCTAAAACAAGCCCGACATAGTATTCCTTCTGAATATCGCACCCTTCCTCAATCAGTAAGCGTTTCACTTCCTTGCCTTCAGGTCCAGTTTGGTGCGTAATAAGCGTTTTCCCAAGAATTTCACCGGCAAAAGTACGCACTTCATCAAGATTCTTAGCAACTTTTACACCGCCTGCCTTACCACGACCGCCTGCATGAATTTGTGCTTTTACGACACAAACTGTAGACCCTAGCGACTTCGCCACTTCTACGGCTTCCTCGGCAGTAAATGCTACTTGTCCATTTGGTACTCGAACGCCATATTGTCGCAGGATTTCTTTCCCTTGATGCTCATGAATATTCATAGTAGTCTCCTATTCTGTTTAGTCCAAGATACATCATATATTGTAACGAAAAGCCACGCGGAATGTCTATTTATTGATACTCAAATGGAAAATAAAACAAATTGATATACAATATTGAAAAGGCAATAGTGCAACTGACATCCTACATTGGAGAAATGCACGCCACCTCTCAGCTAAACAAAAAAGAGCTCTAGAAATGTCCCTAAAGCTCATCCAACCGATAAAATAACGACTACTTCTCTAAAGCAGACATTGGGTAGAAACTCATGCGATGAGTACGCGTTGCACCAAATTCTTCAATCGCCTCAAAATGTTCACGTGTCCCATACCCCATATTGCGCTCAAAATGGTAGACAGGAAATTCATCAGCATAATCTTGCATAATACGATCCCGGGTCACCTTGGCAATAACAGAAGCAGCTGCAATCGAAATTGAACGAGCATCGCCCTTAATTAGTGACATCTGTTCCGTCTCCACTGGTAACTTCATCGCATCAATCAACAGATAAGTGGGGGCATTCGAGAGCGATGCAATCGCCTTCATCATTGCAACCTTTGTTGCCTCGTAAATATTGATTCGATCAATTTCTTCTGCCTCTACTATTCCAACACCAACTGACAATGCATTTTCTAAAATATAATTGTAAAATTCATCACGTTTCTTCTCAGACAGCTGTTTCGAGTCATTTAATCCAAGCAAATAGAAATCTGCTGGTAAAATCACAGCACCAGCTACAACAGGTCCTGCAAGGGGGCCACGGCCCGCTTCATCAATACCAGCAATCATCAATTCGCCCTTCGCACGTAGTTCTTTTTCAAAAGAACTCATTTCCTGAAACTTTCGAGCTAGCATTTGCTCGCGTTCAATCCGTTTCACACAGCTTTTCGCTAGCGCCTGTACCGTTTTACGTTCGTCTTTTTGACATGCCTGTAAAAGCGGGCTATCAAGTCGATCTACTTTAAGCAATAATCGCTTCAGTTCATTAGCCGTTTTCATCATTTAACTCCTCATCCACCTCAAAATCAGCTGGCGTTTCAAATGAAATTGCGCCGAATCTTTCAGCACGTATGTCACGAACAATTGTTTCTGCAGTGCGATCATAATCAACAAGACCGCCTTTTCCCATGCAGGCGCGCACTTTTCCAATATGGTCAAAAGTCTCTAACATATCCTCAGAAATCACTGTTAATTGGTACTTATCTAGCAATCTTTCTGGATAACTCATAGCAAGAAATTGCAGCCCAAACACAGACACATCATGCAAATTAAGAATTGTATCTTTAATCGCACCAGACAACGCCAATTTTTTACCGATCTCTTGGTCTTCAAATTTCGGCCAAAGGATTCCTGGTGTATCAAGTAATTCAATTTCCTTATTTAACTTAATCCATTGCTGTGCTTTCGTAACCCCTGGTGTATTACCTGTTTTCGCAATATTTTTCTTAGCAATTCGATTAATCAAGGTCGATTTGCCAACATTGGGAATACCAATAATCATCGCTCTTATCGCACGCGGTCTAATCCCCTTCGCACGCATTTTCTCGAACTTTTCAAAAAGCACTTCCTTAGCAGCTTTTGTGATGCTATTTAACCCCCTACCAGCAAGAGAGTTGACGGCAACTGCTGGCAATCCAAGTTCCTCAAAATAATGAAGCCATTGCTGTGTAATCTTTGGATCAGCCATATCTGCTTTATTTAAAATCAGCAATCTTGGCTTATGCTGGACAATCTCGTCAATCATTGGATTTCGAGAAGAAAGTGGCAGTCTGGCATCTACCAATTCAAAAATAATATCAACCTGTTTTAGCTTCTCCGAAACTTCTCGTCTCGCCTTTGCCATATGACCGGGAAACCATTGAATTGTCATACATTCCACCTCACTACAAATTTTTATAACGATTATTCTCATTCAAATCTGATACTTCCTACACACTGGGTCTGAAAAAGATTTATGAGAGGATTTTGACAAGAACTTTTGAAGTACCGCAGAGAAAAAATCCAGTCGGATAATTCTTCAAAAATCTTTCATAAATCTTTTCCAGACACACGTTAGTAGAGCCCGAATGAAACTTACTCACTCAGGCCCCATAACCAATCAATTTTATTTTATTGCTAAAAAACGTACGTAAATTAGCCAGCACATTAAACTAAATCAGCAACTAATTAACAAAATGCAAATCTGAAAGTGGCGAGTAAACCAAGTTAGCGCTTCCGACGATTTGATCCTTATTAACCAAACCAATCATTCGACTATCTTTACTATTCTGCCTGTTATCTCCCATCACAAAATACATGTCATCTGGGATCGTTGTGTAACCAGTTACTGACTCTAGTGTAAAGTCTTCTGTTAAGTTTGCACCATACATATCAGCTTTATATTCGTCAAGATAGGGCTCTTCTACCGCTTTCCCATCAATGTATAAAATATCATTACGGTACTCGATTGTCTCTCCTGGCAAGCCAATCACACGCTTAATATAATCATCCTCTGGTGTAGCATGGAAAACAACTATATCAAACCGATCTGGATCAGTAAAACGGTACTCTAATTTATTAACAAACATTTTATTTTGGTCTTGAAGTGTCGGCATCATCGACTGCCCATGAACGAGTTCTGGTGTAAACGCAAATGAATGGATTAGAAAAGCAACCAAAACAGCAAATCCTAAGCTGACACCCCATTCGATTAGCTCACGAGTCAACGATTTTTTTCTTCTTAACGGCTTTTCTCTCTTCATATTTTCTCCTATATCGATTAGGCAGATTAATAAAAAAAGACCTCTTGCAAAGTCCCTATTACTAGATCATGTGCCCAAAACAATTTATGTTTGTATCGTATCATAACGAAAACATCACCGCAACCTAGGGTTTGTCTGAAGTATGTGTCAAGATTTTCTCGAAGGTCCTTTCACACCAATAAATTTAGCACATGAGAAATGGACACTTATTAGGCATTTTGCTTCATTTTTTTTAAAGATTTCAGTATCAAATTCTGTAAACGGCTCATTTTGCAACGGGTTACTGTCAACGGAATGTTTGCGCTAAGTTACTGATTAGTGAGGAAGTCTTAAGTATCCCCAATATTTGCGGTTTTTTATCTAGCCATAAAACCCGAGGCACTGTGCACCTCGGGTTGTCAATTTGCTCTATTTAGTCAACGAAATGGAAATCTGATAAAGGCCAAAAAACAAGGCTAGTGCTGCCAACAATTTGATCTTTATCGACCAAACCAATCATTCGGCTATCTTCGCTTTTGCGGCGATTATCTCCCATCACAAAGTACTTGTCTTCTGGAATGGTTACTTCGCCTGTAACAGATTCTAAGGTGAAGTCCGCAGTCAGATTACCGCCTGGTAATTCTGCTTTATATTGATCGAGGTATGGTTCTTCAACTGCCTCACCATTGATGTAGAGCACATCATCTTTATACTCTAACGTATCTCCAGGTAAACCAATCACACGCTTTATGTAATCTTTTTCTGGCGTTGCATGAAAAACAACAATATCGAATCGATCTGGCTCACTAAAGCGATACTCCATTTTATTCACGATCATTTTGTTCTGATCTTGCAATGTCGGCATCATTGACTCACCATCCACCAAAACAGGCGCAAAAACAAACTGGTGAATAATGAATGCGAAAACAATCGCAAATAAGAAGGCAACGCCCCACTCCATTAACTCTCTAGAGGCAGTTTTCGTTTTCTTCATCATTCATCACTCTCAATGTACTGCAGGATAATATCGTAATAATGAACAAGAGGGACTCTTGTGAAGTCCCTCTCCCTTAAATCATTAACGACGAATTTCTTTAATACGTGCCTTTTTACCACGTAAATTACGTAAGTAATAAAGTTTTGCACGACGCACTTTACCATGACGTACGATCTCAAGCTTCGCGATACGTGGTGTGTGAAGCGGGAATACCCGTTCTACACCTACACTATAAGAAATTTTGCGAACTGTAAATGATTCGCTAATTCCACCACCGCGACGTTTAATAACTACGCCTTCGTAAACCTGAATACGCTCACGAGTTCCCTCGACAACTTTTACGTGAACCTTCACTGTATCGCCAGGACGGAAATCAGGTAAATCTGTACGAAGTTGCTCCTTTGTGATCTCTTCAATAAGTTTATGCATCGAATTCAACTCCTTCCACACAAATGCTCATGCATATATAGCTTATTGCAGCGGAACATTGTAATCCGGGTAAAATATCATCTGGAATTTTACCACTAGCTAGTATGATAACACAGGGAAAAACTCCTTGCAACTACAATTCCCCCGCAAATCGAATTGAGTTTTACTAGATTTATTAAATATGATCCATCTACATGTTATCAACTTAAAAATGCCAAATTTAAAAACAGCAAACTTTCTGCTAAAACAGCACTAAAAATTGTTTTAAAGCACGGGTTCCGGCATACCAAATTGTGCCCATTCTTCCTTCGATGGTCCGACCATACCAGGGACGGTAAGACCTGCTTGTCTCATCAATACTGTCATTTGTCCACGGTGATGTGCTTGATGATTGATCAAGACAGCTAGCGTCAGACCGTTAGGCCATTGCTGGCCGTACATATCGCTTTTTATGAGAAGTGTTTCATTGGTCCACTGTTCTTCTAAAGCTTTCACCATTGCCTCAGTTGTTGATTGATATACTGACACAATTTCAGCTGCATGTGTAGGGACAGGCATTGTTTCTGATGCTGCCTCAAACTTCAATCCAGTACGAGACATCATTTCTTCAGTGGCTGTTGTGACATGCCAAGCAATTTGGCCTAAATTTCTACCAGTTGGTATCACTTCCTGTGTCAATGACTTATCTGTTAGCGCAGCAAGTAATTTGATTGTATTATCACTTTCCTGCTTCCAAGTCTCTATAAAATCTGCTAAATCTGTATACATTTTTTTGACCTCCTATACTTGAGTAATTCCATTATACACCCATTAACGCTCAGTTTCATCAATGATTTCTGCTAACCACTGTTTTTCTTTTTGACTCATTTCGAAGCTTTCTAGTAAATCAGGCCTACGCAGGTAGGTTCTTTTCAGCGACTCTTTCATTCGCCACTCTTCAATATTTTTATGATGACCTGACAATAAAACATCTGGTACCACAAGTCCATTAAATTCTGCTGGTCTAGTATAGTGCGGGTGTTCAAGTAGGCCCGAACTGTAAGAATCCTGAATTGGTGAATTAATATTGCCAAGTACTTCTGGTAAGAGTCTAACCACCGCATCAATGACCACCATTGCTCCTAGTTCTCCACCAGTGAGCACATAATCGCCAATTGAAATTTCCTCATCAACCAGATGCTCACGAATTCGTTCGTCATATCCCTCATAATGACCACAAATAAAAACTAGTTGCTCCTTTTTTGCAAGTGTCTCCGCCTTTTTTTGGGTAAAAGGAGCGCCTTGTGGGCATAAAAGAACGACATGCGGTTTATCTGTGCTCTGCTCTTTAACCGCTGCTACTGCATCAAAAATCGGCTGTGGCATAAGCACCATCCCAGCTCCACCACCGTATGGATAATCATCTACTTGCTTTACTTTTTGCGTTGAATAATCACGAAAATTAATGACTTGATAACTAGCGGCATTGATTTCTGCGGCCTTTTTTAACATGGATGAGCCAAGTACGCCATGGAACATCTCTGGAAATAGAGTTAATACATCGATTTTGAGCATTATTCAAATAGCCCTTCCATTGGATGAATCGTAATCTTTTTTGCTGCAATTTGTATATCAACCACCACATCGGCAATATAAGGAATCAAGACTTCTTTCCCGTTAGCGCGTTTGATTGCCCAAACATCGTTCGCACCTGGTGTATAGATATCTGTGATGGTTCCGATTTCTTCGCCAAGATCGGTTACAACCTGACAGCCAATTATTTCATGATAGTAGTACTCGTGATCTGGCAATGTCTGTAGTTGCTCTTTTGGTATTCTGAGCACCATACCTTTGTATTTTTCAACTAAATTAATATCCTCCAATCCAACAAGTGTCAGTAAATAAAAATTCTTGTGCTTGCGAACTGATTGAATCACAAATTCATGCGGCTGCTCTTTGCTATCAGCAAATGCAAAAATCTTGTTTCCTTTAACAAATCGCTGTTCCGGGAAATCAGTTGTCGAAAGCACACGTAATTCTCCTTTTAGACCATGCGTATTGACGATTTTGCCAATATTAAACCAGTTTGTCATCTGTTTTTCATCCTTTTTTCTCTAATTATTAGTGCTATCTTTTCGCTAGCGTTTGCAAAATATCACTCCAAAACCGCGTTACTAACCTATAAATAATGCCGTTCACTTGGCATTTACCAAGTGAACGGCATACATTTGACGCGCCTTGTTCCACAATGATTCGCTTCCACACCGTTTGAAGGATGGGAGCGACGATCTCATTTCACTCAGCTTTCGCTTATTTCAAGAATCACTCTTTTTGGCATACTTGAACTTGCTGCATAGACAACTGTTCTAATTGCCTTTGCCACACGTCCTTGCTTACCAATTACCTTGCCCATATCAGTTTCATGAACATGCAAAGTATAGACTGATTTTGCATCAAAGTCTTCTAACGAAACAGTTACATGATCTGGATAGTCCACAAGTGGTTTCACAACGGAAATAATTAATTCCTCCATATCAATACCTAAATTAGTTGCCTAGTTTAGATTCGTGGAATTTCTTCATAATTCCTTGGTGTGAAAGAATACTACGTGCTGTATCAGAAGGTTTTGCACCATTGTGCATCCACTTCAAAGTAGCTTCTTCATTTAATACAACTGTTGCAGGATCTGTTAATGGGTTATATGTTCCCAATGTTTCAATGTCACGTCCATCACGTGGCGAACGAGAGTCTGCTACTACAATACGGTAAACCGGAGATTTCTTTGATCCTAAACGCTTTAAACGAATTTTAACTGCCATTTCAATTTCCTCCAACTAATTAAAGTAATTTCTTATACAAGAATAAATAATAACGGAACTTTTGTACAGTGTCAAGTGTTTTCTCTTAACAGTAAAAAATTCTAAAACTTGCATGCTATTAATGATCGGTCGCAAGCACGAGTAGCTTGCTGAGCCGTATATTTTATATAGGGATTTTCTTCAGTGGAAAGCGATGTTTTGGAACCCCACAAGCAGAAAAGCGAAGGTTTCACTTCCGAGGAGGCTCGCCCCATGGAAAGAAGCCTATATGATTCCTTCATTTCCAAATAGAAAATACGAAGCAAGAGCACTCACACGTCCTTGCTCTTACACTATTTTATTCATCGCGCTACATAAATGGCAGTTTCATGCCACCTCTTCGTTTACCTTTTCCGCCCATACCACCCATTTGTTTCATCATTTTCTTCATATCTTCAAATTGTTTTAATAAGCGATTCACATCTGGGACAGATGTACCACTTCCTCTGGCGATCCGAATCTTGCGTTTTCCGTTGATGATATTCGGATTTTCCTTTTCTGCTGTTGTCATGGAAAGAATGATTGCTTCAACTTGAGTCAACTTATTTTCGTCAACTTGGGCATTCGCCATCCCTTTCATTTTTCCAGCACCGGGCATCATTTTCAGAATATCGCCAATTCCGCCCATTTTCTTAATCTGCGCTAATTGATCAAGAAAATCTACTAGTGTAAACAAATTATTACGCATTTTTTTCTCTAAATCGCGTGCCTTAGCTTCATCGATTTCAGATTCTGCTTTTTCAATTAACGAGAGCACATCGCCCATGCCAAGGATACGAGAAGCCATCCGTTCCGGGTAGAATGGCTCAAGTGCATCCATTTTTTCACCCATACCAACAAACTTAATTGGTTTCTCTGTTACAGCACGAATCGATAGTGCCGCTCCACCACGGGTATCACCATCAAGTTTTGTTAAGACAACACCAGAGATTTCTAACTGGTCATTGAAGCTTTTCGCAACATTGACGGCATCTTGTCCAGTCATAGCATCAACAACGAGAAATATTTCTGCTGGGTTGGTTGCCGCTTTAATATCAGCTAATTCGCCCATCAAACTTTCGTCTATGTGTAACCGACCTGCTGTATCTATTAAGACGTAATCGAGATGATCTTCTTTTGCTTTCAGAATCGCTTGCTTAGCAATTTCAGTTGGGCTGACCTTGTCACCAAGAGAAAATACTGGCATTCCTAATTGTTTTCCAAGCGTCTCTAATTGCTTAATCGCTGCAGGTCGATAAATATCCGCGGCAACCAAAAGTGGTTTACGATTGAATTTCTTCCTTAGGAGTAGTGCTAGTTTTCCGGTAGTGGTTGTTTTACCAGCTCCCTGCAAACCGACCATCATCACTACAGTTGGCGGCTTATGATTGGCTGCAATTTGTGAGTTGGAACCACCCATCAGCTCTGTTAGTTCTTCTTGAACGATCTTAACAACTTGTTGCCCTGGTGTCAGACTTTTCATCACGTCTTGACCAACAGCTCGCTCTTCGACCGTTTTGATAAAGTTTTTCACTACTTTAAAGTTAACGTCTGCTTCAAGTAAAGCCAGTTTGACTTCACGCATCATTTCTTTTACATCTGCTTCGCTCAGCTTTCCTTTTCCGGTAATTTTGCTGATCGTTTTTTGTAAACGTTCTGCTAACCCTTCAAATGCCATTATTCTCCACTACTTTCATCAATTTTTTCTACATTTCTAATCAGTTGTATAATTTCCTGTTTTATTGGTGCATCGCACGCTTCTGCAGCACTTGTTAACTGTTTGTATAGTTGATTCCGTGCGCTGAACTTCTTCAATAAATTAAGTTTCATGTCATAATTCTCAAGTAGCATCGCAGTTCGGTGTATATTGTCATAAACCGCTTGCCTTGATACACCAGCATCCTCTGCAATTTCACCGAGCGATAAATCCTCGATGTAATAATCTTGCATGTATTTCCGCTGCTTATCCGTCAACAAAGATTGGTAAAAATCAAATAAAAAGTTAATCCGTACTGTCTTTTCTATCATATAAATCCCTACTATTAACTGATTTGATACACAGAAATAAGTATAGACGTTTTAACGATGACCGTCAATGAAAGCTCGCCATACGCAAGAATTAGTTTAAGTTCATAAAAAATGCCTCCCGTTATCCTAGGGAGGCATTTAATATTTAGCTATTCAGGCTTACTACCGCCATGCTTGTCATACCATACTTGTGGATAAAGTGGATCAGGATTCTTTGTAGCTTCATTAGCGCTAACATCTACTTCCTCACCTGGTCTTACTTTTCTACCAACAACAACCAAACGAGACTGATCAAAGTCGTACTCACAAGTGCTCAGCGTGACCAACTGATCACCTGGTTGAATATCTACTGGAATATCATAGAAAGAGCGCTTCTTCAGTTCTTCAGTAAACGCCATGAAATCTTCTTGCGATTCAAAATCTGCTTGCGTATAATCAAAAACGTTTCCAGCATCATCCTCAGGTAATGAATTGGTTAAGAACACTGAAAAGATTTCATATGTGCCTTTTTCATATAGTGTATCCATCGTAAATGTTGGATTCTGCTTGTAGAAATCGAGGCTTCGATATTTCTTTAGTTCTCCAAACATCTGTCCATCTTTCATATGATGACCATGGATCGTTAAGTTTTGACTTGTGTAATCTGGTTCGATTCTATTATTAAGTCCGAAAAACAAAGCACCATATTTACTACGATCACCATTGAAATCATTCGATAAATAGTAATAATCGGTATCCTTTTGAATATTATCTTGAAAACGATAGACAACTGGGTAATCAATCTTTGTATTTGGCACTGTTAACCACCCCTTTGTATCAGGGTTAATCGCCAACAGTGGTTCAAAATTCTTGTAAATTCCATCTGTATTCACTTCTGATTCCTTCGTTACAGGCTTGTAGACATCGGCTACCTCGTCATTAGTCGAAGCGTTGACAATCTTACTTAGCTGCGTACGTCCAAGAAAATTACCAGAGATGATGAAAACAAGTACTGCTACTATACTGATAACCCGTAGTGGCCACGGATTTTTTTTCTTCTTTTCACGATTCATTATTACACCTACCATATTTAATAAATTCCATATTTTCGTTTTTATTATACCCCAGTTTACATCTTTATGTCATTACCTTTTTAATTTTGATGTCTTTTACATCTAATTCGGTTTTTATTTTATGGTTAAATGTCACATCGATCAATTTCTAAACTATTACATACAAAACCATATCTCATGTAAAAAAGAACCTACACATAGGTTCTTCGCTACAATTATTGTACGGCTGTTTCTTTATCAATCAAATCAGAGAAAAGACCATAAACAAATTGCTCGGTTTCAAATTTCTGCAAGTCGTCAATTTTTTCACCAAGTCCCACATACTTGACAGGAATGCCTAATTCTTTGCGAATCGCTATGACAATCCCCCCCTTGGCTGTGCCATCGAGTTTCGATAAGACAATCCCTGATAGATTTGTCACTTCTCCAAACATTTTTGTCTGAATCAGTGCATTTTGCCCAGTTGTTGCATCGAGTACAAGTAGCACTTCATGCGGTGCACCGGGAATTTCACGCCCAATAACCTTATTGATCTTTTCAAGTTCCTGCATTAAATTGCCTTTGTTTTGTAATCGACCAGCTGTATCACAAATCAACACATCGACTTTTCGTGACTTAGCTGCACGCACTGCGTCAAAGATTACCGCCGCTGGATCAGATCCTTCTGCTTGCTTGACAACATCAACACCGACACGGTCGCCCCACACTTCGAGTTGTTCAATCGCACCTGCTCGGAATGTATCCCCTGCAGCTAGTAACACGGATTTCCCTTCTGATTTAAAACGATGAGCAAGCTTACCGATTGTTGTCGTTTTCCCTACACCATTGACACCGACAAATAGGATAACCGTTGGCCCTTCTGCTTGAAAATTAATATCGTTTGTTTGCTCATCAGCGTTATTAGACTCATAAATTTCAACCAATTTTTCCAAAATAATCGCCTGCACACCAGATGTTTCTGTGACATTTTTCCGCTTCACTTCCATTTTTAGCTCTTCGATTAGTACCATGACCGTTTCCATACCAATATCTGCTTGAATGAATAACTCTTCAAGTTCTTCAAAGAATTCTTCATCTACGGTGCGGTATTGTGCAACAAGATTGTTCAGTTTTTCGGAAAACTGATTGCGTGTTCGTGATAGACCCTCACGAAATTTATTCGTTGTTTCTGTTGTTGTTGATGTGATTTTATCCTTAATTCTCTTAAAAATACTCATCGAATAACACCTCCAATTTAGATTGCCTTATTTGGCATAGGTTAAATCTTCTGCTTCTGCTAATCTGACAGAAACTAATCTTGAAACGCCCGATTCTTGCATGATGACGCCATATAGGACGTCTGCTTCTTCCATTGTTCCTTTGCGATGGGTGATGACAATAAACTGTGTATGCTTGCTAAAATTCTTTAAGTAAGTAGCGAAGCGATGGACATTCACTTCATCAAGCGCTGCTTCAACCTCATCAAGTACACAGAAAGGGACAGGACGCACACGCAAGATAGCAAACAGTAATGCAATTGCTGTCAATGCCCGCTCCCCACCAGATAACAAGCTTAGCTGTTGCAGTTTTTTACCGGGAGGTTGAGCAACAATTTCAACCCCTGTACGGAGCATGTCTCCACTATCTGTGAGCTTGAGTTCAGCATGGCCACCCCCAAATAGAATGGGAAAAACTTCTCGGAACTCATGCTGAATTTTAGAAAATGATTCGGAAAAACGCTTAATCATTTCTTCATCCATCTCACGAATGATTTCTTTTAAAGTCGCTTTCGCATTTAGCAGATCTGTTAGTTGTTCTTGTAAGAAATCATAGCGTTCTGAAATCCGTGCAAATTCTTCAATGGCCCCTGTATTTACTTCACCGAGGTTATCTAAACTAACACTCAATTTTCTGATTTGGCTACGTGCCTCTTCTGATGAAACCGCTAGCGGATATTCAAGTTTCGCCGCCTCATAGGTAATTTGATACAATTCGCTGAGTTTGGAAATGCGATTATCAAGATCAGCATCTATGCGCGCTTTCTTGATCTCTTCATCACGCAACTTGTTTGTCAATACCTTGTAGTCACGCTTCACTGCTTTAATTTCGGTTTCTGCATCGCCTTCACGGATATGCAATGCTGTTCGTTCGCCGCGTTTTTCTGCCAACTTTTTTTGAAGTGAATCGCGTTCGTCCTTTTTTACTGTTGCTTGATCAGACAAAACAGTCTCACTTGGCTCTGATGCTAGAAGCTTTTTCAATGCAACCAGCTCAGTTTCCATTTTTGATTTTTTGACAACTTGATTATCTCGCTCCTCATTCAAACGAGCAACTTCTTGTACTTGAAAGCCAAGTTGTTCTTTTTTACGCGCATGGTCAATATTAAGTTTGTTGACCGTTTCATTCACCGATTCTTTGTTTAGCGCTGCTTGCAGTTTCTGTTCAGATAATTGCTTGATTTTTGCTTCAAGTAAAGCGATATTGGTTTCAGCAGCCGTCATATCTGTTGTTAAAGCAGACGCACGATTCGTACGATCTTCAACTTCTGACATAAATTGTTCATGATCCATTTCGAAAATCATTAATCGATCAAGCACGTTTTTCTCTGATACTTTGATCGATGCCAGCTGTCCACCAAGGTCAGATTCCTGAATCCGCAGTTTTTCACCATCAGTTCTAAGCTCAGTTAGCCTTTGCTCAGTTGTTGTGATTTCCATGCGAAGGGCACTAAGCACCTGATTTCCAGCTGCAATCATCGATTCTAACTCAGAGATGCGTGGGGCAATTGTTTCTAACTCATTCTTTCTTGATAAAAGCGAAGAAGTTTGTTTACTTGCACCACCGGTCATCGCACCACCAGGATTGACTATTTCTCCTTCAAGGGTGACAATCCGATGCCGGTAGTTCGTAAGCTTAGCTAGCTCATTTGCGCCTTTTAAATTCTTCGCAAAAAGGACATTTCCTAACAAGCTAGCCATGACTTCACTGTGTGCTGGGTCAAAATTGATTAGCTCCGCACCAGCACCAACAAATGCAGGGTTTTCACCAATGACTCCGAGCGTGGAAGCTGGAATTTGTTTTCCGCGTATCACTGACATTGGTAGGAATGTCGCTCTCCCTAATCGGTTTTGCTTCAAATAGCTGATTGCTTCTCTCGCGATTTTTTCATCCCGAACAACAATGCTTTGTAACGAAGCTCCCATAGCTGTTTCGATTGCAGTCGTGTATTGCTTAGGAACCTGAATTAATTCAGCAACAGCGCCATCGACACCAACCGATTTCCGCTTCAATACTTCCCGAACACCTTGGAAAAACCCTTGGTAATCATCCTCCATCTCCGCTAGTGCTTCTTTCCTCGAAACAAGCTTCTGACACTGATTACTAAGTATTGTTTGTTCTACATCTTGCTTGTGCAAATTCTCCTTTGCCTGCCGCAATTGCTCTGTTCCAGTTTGAAACTTAGTCATTTGTTTCGCAATTAGCTTTTGCAAGTCCTCACGCTTGACTTCAAGCTCCGTGAGCTGCGCGATAATCTGCAGTTTTTCAGCTTCCAGTTGTGCTGATTCTGCCGACCACTTCTCCACTCTTGCAGTTTGCGAGAGGCTTTGATTTGCAATCATCTCTAACTCATGCTTTACTTTTGCTTTCGTATTCAGGAACTCAATTAGATCCCCTTGCAATGAAGCAATTTTCCCTTCAATAGCGGATCCATCGATTTCCAGGGACTGCGCTTCCTTAATCGATGATTCTATTAGAGCTAGTGCTGCTTTCATCGCAGTTAATAGCCCTTTAGCACTAACTAAACGGGCGTCTAAATCCGTGATTGATTGATTGCATA
The DNA here is from genome assembly GCA_031554185.1 of Caryophanales bacterium. GTDB lineage: Bacteria > Bacillota > Bacilli > JARBTR01 > JARBTR01 > JAVBKE01. The sequence goes on along the minus strand of JAVBKE010000006.1, from coordinate 5,086 downwards.
AACTGATTTCTTCATCTAGCTTTTCAGTGTTTGTCTCTGCATGGCGTCTTTTCTCGTCACTTAATAACTTCTGGCCTTCAAGTCTTTCAACATCTTCACTCAAAACAACAAATTCATCTTGCATCTTTGAGACAGTCTCATCTAGCATCAGTTTCTCTGTTCGAATCTGTTCAATCACGGCTTCTTTTGTTGAAATGGTTGTAGCAAGTGTTCCTTCGGCTTCCCCATCTGTCTTCACCTGTTCATCTAGTTCCTGCCAATGCGTATACATCTGCTCAATTTCATAGGCTAGAAAAGCAATTTCCAACTTTTCTAACGCTGATTTCTTTTCAATAAAATCCTTAGCGATTTCTGACTGCGCCCGGAGCGGCTCAATTTGCATTTCAAGCTCATGTGTAATATCTTCGACACGATTTAAATTAGACTGTGTCTCATCAAGCTTGACCTCAGCTTTCTTCTTGCGAATTTTATACTTAAGAACACCAGCAGCCTCTTCAAAAATAGTGCGACGCTCTTCAGCCTTACTACTCAAGATCTCTTCAATCCGGCCCTGCCCGATGATTGAAAATGCCTCCTTGCCAAGCCCTGAATCCATGAACATGTCTACAATATCTTTAAGGCGGCAAGGCTTGTTGTTAATTTGATACTCACTCTCACCAGAACGATACACTCTCCGTGTCACCGTCACCTCTTGGTATTCAACAGGTAAATAATGATCAGTGTTGTCCAGTGTCAACGCAACTTCAGCGTAATTTAATGCTTTCCGTGACTCGCTGCCAGAGAAAATGATATCCTCCATTTTCGCTCCACGCAAAGATTTCGCTGATTGCTCACCAAGCACCCAACGAATCGCATCCGTCACATTACTCTTTCCACTACCATTTGGACCAACAACAGCCGTCACACCAGAAACAAAATCAATAGAAATACGTTCTGCAAATGATTTAAATCCAATAATATCTATACGCTTTAAAAACATGCTTTAAATCTTCCTTCTTCCTAACTGGTGAAAACTAGACTAAACGAGCTGCCAATGTATCCCGCTAATAAGTAGTATTCATTAGACATATTCATTTGGCAGCTCGAGTTCATTTTAATTTTTTTGTAATTGTTCAAGTGCTTTAGCTGCCGCCATTTGTTCTGCCTCTTTTTTGGTTTTCCCTCTACCTTTACCGACTTCTTCGCCATTTAAAAGCACACTTGACTCAAAAATCCGATCGTGAGGTGGTCCATCTTCCAAAATAATACGATAGGCTAATTGACCGTGCGAATCCCGTTGAATTTCTTCTTGCAGTAGACTTTTATAATCCATAATCTTTGAGAATACGCCTTTATTAACCTCAGGAAACACGACTTTCTCCAAAAAGGCAACAACTGCCTCTAATCCCTGGTCCATGTAAAGCGCCCCGATAAATGCTTCAAAAACGTCTGCTAAGAGTGCTGGTCTTGTCCGTCCGCCCATTCGCTCCTCACCACGACCAAGTAAAATATACTCACCGAATAGAAGGTGAACAGCAAATTTAACCAGAGAAGGCTCGCAAACAATTGCAGCCCTAATTTTCGTTAACTGTCCTTCCAACATCTCTGGATAAAGTTCGTATAGGTATTTGGATACCGTTAATTCAAGTACCGCATCGCCAAGGAATTCCAACCGTTCATTACTTAGGCTCGGATCTCCTTGATGTTCATTCACATAGGATGAATGCGTAAATGCCTGAATCAATTTTTTCTCGTCACGAAACTGAATTGCAACACTTTCCTGCAATTCACGAAATTTCATCATTTCTTTATTAGACAATTTAAACAAATGAGCACCATCCTTCAGTGAGTAGACTAAAAGCACAATAATAATTTTAAAAAAATTCTATCAAATCTTATATATAGAGCAGAATAAGGTGTTTCATTTTGCACGCTAAAATTGCGCGACCTACTAATTGATACACACCTAATAACATTATATATAAAATCTCCTCATAGTAAAAGAAAAATAATCCGTACTCGTATGTATAATTTGTATATTCAAACCAATTATTCGGAAAGTTGTGATTTATTTGAGTTATTTTGATCTCGTGTGGTTGCTGCAAACAAAATCATGACCTTAAGACAATATGCAATTGACAATTTCATTACGATTAGCTTACTTTTTTTATTTCACAAATGCCTCCACTACATATTTCAAAGTAATGAGAACTGTAGTATAGTACATATTAAGGAAAAGGAACCCAGTAGACGAACGAAGGAGCAACTTATATGGCCATTGTACAATTACAATCCACTAACCCAGCACTATCATTTATCATTAAGAAAAACCCTGCAACGGGAATGCAATTACGATCAATTCGCAAAGGCAATTGTTATGGTTGGTATTCTAGTGATAACCAATATAATGTCTATTTCAAAGATGCAGACAATGAAATTTCCTATAAAAAAAATCAAAATGAGGAATTCGAGTATCTCAACCTATCGCGATACAATACACCATTATTCCCTCTTAACGCGATCTCCGAGTACTTTTCAGCACCATTAAAAGAGCAACATCCAGATGACAGTACAGCATTCGAACATCGCTTTTTTATTAATATGATTCACGTTGAAAGACCCGTTTATCTCGACTTTTTCCGAAAGCATTTTCCAGAAGCAACATTCGAGATTGCTGCGTTGGAAAACAAGAGTTATTCGTTGACATTATCAAGCCATCAGAGCATTTATTACTTACTTCATTTGACCAATGTATTTTGTTTGTTTATGGCTATGTTTAGTAAGGAGTATCTCGATCTCTCTGAAAAGATGTTCGAGAAATATATTGGCAGTATCACAATTATTGATGCACCTTTTTACATACGAAATCTATTTGTTCGAAATTTTTTAACTTCAAAGGCTAATTTCAACCAATTTAAAACGGCTATTGAGCGTACAGATCGTTATGAAATTGATTTTGATTTTGGTGGTACTGCTTCACAGCGTCGAAATTTCATTCAAAATATGTTGCCATTTGATAAGGCAATTGTTGATATCGGTTGTGGCGAGGGGTTTTACGCTCTGCCATTTGCGAAGAAAATTGAGGATGGCTATTTTGCAATTGATATTGATCATGACATGCTTGAATTTGTCAATCGTAAAGCTGAAATGAAAGAAGTTGAAAATATTTCCACTTACGCTTCCTTTGATGAATTTTTAACGGTTTACAATGAAGGGAATGTTGATGTATTACTGACCGAGGTCATCGAGCATATTGAGCTTGATGCTGCTGGAAAGTTGATTTTGAAGGTGCTCGAACGAGTTGATTTTGACTATTTTATCATCACTACACCTAATGCTGACTTTAATCAATTTTATGAAATCGATGTAAGGCATGTTGATCATCAATGGGAGTTTGGCGCAGAGGCATTTCAAACATGGATTGATCAGTTATTAAATGGAAAAAATGTACGATATCAGTTTGAAGCAGTTGGTGATAGGGTAAATCAAATTGCGACAACTCAGGCTGTTGTCATACGGAAAGGTGGGCAACTTTGATGGAAATAAAAACTAAAGTACATACAGTATTCATGATGGTCGGCTCAACAGAATGCGGTAAAACGACCTTTGCTCAGCATGTGCTCCTACCACAATTAAAGTTCACCGCGGCATCAAAAAACTTTCAAGCGAATATCCAATACCTATCCTCTGACGATATCCGCCAAGAAATCCTTGGGGCTGATCATGATAAGTATAATCAAGTTATGCTTGAAGCTAGTGGACAAGCATTTCAACTGTTGTTTGAAAAATTGCGCCTTGCGACAAGCTTTCCAATAAATGCAGAATTTGTTGTTGTCGATACAACGGGACTTTCGGAAGAATTTCGCTTGAAGGTAAGAGAAATTGCTAAAGAAAATAATTATCATATTGAGGTCATTCTGTTTGATTACCGGAAGCGTGATGATTATTTTGCATCTGAGCGTTCAAAGAAACTCATCTCCTCTCATCTAAATCGACTTCGCAAGGAGGTTCTCGGCTCCCTTTCAAGAGAAAAATATGATTGCATTCACAAAATTCGGGAGAAGAATTTTCTCTTGCCGAAGGAAAACGGGTTGCATCCTGACTACCGAGTGATCATTGAAAATCGAGCGGAATTTCTAGCAACTTTAATTGATAACAATGTGAATACAATAGTTATTGGTGATGTTCATGAGTGTGTTGATGAACTTCAGGCACTCCTATTAAAGCACGGTTTTACAATTGTTGACGGCAGAATCGTGGTCACAGAACGGGCAACTAGCACCAAAATCATGCTTGTTGGCGACTGGATTGATAAGGGCGGTCAAACTCGGGATACTGTTGAGTTTCTCTATGAAAACCGTGACCATTTTCTGTTTGTACTTGGCAACCATGAAAACTTCGTCTATAAATATTTGCGCGGAGAAATTAAAAGCATTGATCGAGATACCCTTGAGAATTTTTTCAATTCAGTTGAGGTACTGAAAGGTGATAAAGCACTTCTTAATCAGTTTAATCAATTAGTTGAGGCTTCTATGCCCTTTTACCGTTATATTGGGATCGAGAGCGCATCCTATTATGTAACCCATGCCCCTTGTAAAAATAAATACCTTGGTAAATTGGACAGCCATTCTAAGAAGAAGCAGCGAAACTTTCGAGTAGATCGTGATCATCCTTTCGAAGGGCAGCTACAGTTTTTACAGGAGGAAGCGGTTAGTAATCATCCATTTCATTTATTTGGACATATTGCTGCGGCGAGAGAGTTTAGAATCAAGAATAAAATTCATCTTGATACCGGTTGTGTACAAGGGAATCGCTTGACAAGTGCTTATATTAGCTATCGGCCATTCTTCAAGTCGTGTAAATCTACACATAATCGATTAAGTGAAGGAGCTTTGCCAGCACTTTTTCAGTCCCAAAAAATAACTTCTCTAAAAGACCTTGATCCTTATGATGCAAAACGGCTACAATTCTGTGCTGAGGAGAAAATCAATTTCATTTCTGGTACGATGAGCCCTGCTGATAAGGATCTTGAAAAGGAAGAGCTTGAATCTCTGGCAAAAGGATTGCAATATTTTATTGATCATGGCGTTACTGAGCTGGTGCTTGA
>JAVBKE010000052.1:0-2535 GCA_031554185.1 Caryophanales bacterium | reverse complement strand
GCGAGCACGCTCCCGACGAGCAACCCACAGGTCACCGCCGGACCTTCGAGGAGGGTGATCGGCTCACCGCGATGATTGCTCCGGGTCCAGAGCACATCGCCACCCGGGGGACGACGCCCCAGGACGGCCCGGACACCCGCGGTCGCGGCGGCGGCCCCGACCGCCCCGAGCAGCCACGCGCCCGAGTTCCTCACCCCTGGCTCCCGTCGTCCGCGGTGGCCGGATCGGAGGCGTCCGTGCTCGTGGAGTCGCTCGGTTCCACCGTCGGGGGGACCGGCGCGGTCGAGTCCGGCGAGGACCCGTACTGTCCGATGGTCCCGTCCGCGTCCGCGGCGAGGGCAAGCGGGACGTTGACCTGGCCGGTGATGACGTCCACGTCCGAGACCGTCGTGGTCGAGGCCGCCAGGTTCTGGTCGGTGCGGATCGTCCACAGCAGGTCGCCCTCGACGGCCAGGGTCCCGGCGACGACCGTGCCGTCCACCTCGTCCTGGGCGGCGGCCACGAGCTTGAGCTCGATCACCGTGGCGGCGGCCCGGGCCTGGAGGGCGGCCGTACGCTCGGAGTCGCCGTCCGGGACCTCGGTCGGCGGGACCAGGAAGACGATCTGGTCGACCGGTGCGATCGGGTCGCCGGACAGGTCGATGAGGTTGCCCTGGACGAGGATCTCGCGGACCTGGGTCGCGTCGGAGGTGAAGGTGTCGGTGCGGGTAGCGTCGGTCGAGGTGAGGGCCAGCACGAGGGCCCGGGCCAGGATGACGTCGAAACCGTCGGTCACCGAGGTGCTCGGCAGGTACCTGGACAGGCTCGCCGCATAGGACTGCCGGGCGTCGGCCTGTTCCGGATCGGTCCACGCGGGCAACAGTTGGGCCTTCACGGTGACGGTCGCCCCGGCCGCCTCGATCTGTTGGGTCACCGCGTTGTACATCGTGTCGTCCACCGGGCCGAGCAGGACGATCCCCACCTGGGTCCCGGGCAGCACGCCGTCGAGCAGTTCCGGTGCGATGGCGGTCACGTAGGCCTGGGTGTTCGACAGGTCGGTCTGGTTGTCCTCGAGCTCGGTGCGCAGGGCATCCTTCTCGGTCCGCAGGGCCTGGACCTGACCGGTGAGCGAGTCGCCGATCGTCTCCTTGAGCGGGCCCGCGCCGAGGATGATCCCGACCGCGAGCGCGAGGAAGACCGAGATGAGGGAGACGATGTGGTACCTGAAGTCGATCACGTCACGAGGCCTTCTACGAGCGAGGGGTGGCGGGCGTGCACGTCACGTCCACCAGGCGAGATGGTAGAGCCAGGACCAGAAATCGTCGAACCGGGCACCGAGCAGACCGAGGAAGGTCTGACCCACCGTGGTCGAGACCATGGCCGCGATCACGGCGACGAGTCCGGCACCGGCCAGGAGCAACAACTGCACGTTGGAGATCCGGTGCCGGTAGAGCCGGGAGACGCCCTTGGCGTCGACGAGCTTGCCGCCGACCCGCAATCGGGTGAGGAAGGTGCTCGCCATCCCGGCCCGACCCTGGTCGAGGAACTCGACCAGGGTCGCGTGCGTCCCGACGGCGACGAGGACCTCGGCGCCCATGTCGTCGGCGAGCAGCATGGCGATGTCCTCGCTGGTCCCTGCGGCCGGGAAGACCACGAAGGGCACGCCCAGGGACTGCACCCGCTCCATGCCCGGGGCGTGACCGTCCCGGTAGGCGTGGACGACGACCTCGGCCCCGCAGCGCAGCGCCTTGTCCGAGACGGAGTCCATGTCCCCGACGATGAGGTTCGGTGTCCAGCCCGCCTCGAGGACGGCGTCGGCGCCCCCGTCCACCCCGATGAGGATGGGCCGGTACTCCTTGATGTAGGACCGCAGCATGCGCAGGTCCTCCTTGTAGTGGTACCCGCGCACGACGATGAGGACCTGACGTCCCTCGATCTTCGTCGTGATCGCCGGCACCCCGACCCCGTCGAGCAGCAGGTCGCGTTCCCGGCGCAGGTAGTCCATGGTGTTCGCGGCGAAGGACTCGAGCTGGGCCGACAGCCCCTCCCGGGCCTCCTCGAGCGAGTCGGCCACCGAGTCGAGGTCCTGGACGACGCCCTCGGTCACGAGCGTCTTCCCGAGGTAGACGGCACCCTCGTGGATCCGGAGGTCCTTGCCCTCGCGGACCGACATGACGTCGGGACCGAGATCGTCGATGAGCAACACACCCGCCTCGACGAGGATGCTCGGACCGAGGTTGGGGTACCGCCCGGAGATGGACTTGGCCGCGTTGAGCACGGCGACGGGCTGCGCGGCGACGAGCGCCTCGGCGGCGACCCGGTCGATGTCGAGGTGATCGATCACGGCCACGTCACCGGGACGCAGACGCTTCGTCAGATCCTTGGTGCGACGGTCGACCTTGGCGGTCCCGGTGACTCCGGGTAGGGGATCGATCGCGTCCTTCGCCGTCGCTCGTCGTCTGAACATCATCACGCTCATGGTCTCACAGCCGCGAGTTCCAGCAGCTCGGCCGCGTGGCTGAGCGCCACCTCCGAACTGTCCTGCCCGGACAGCAT
>JAVBKE010000227.1:0-2662 GCA_031554185.1 Caryophanales bacterium | reverse complement strand
GTTTAACGTTAATTTCGCGGTGCTGCCATCGGCGAATACTTCGCCATTCAACATCGAATTGTTGGCATTAAGCGTGACCTGGCTGGCATTGCCCACGGCATTGATTAAATTGCTGCCGCTGGCGCTAGAGCTATCTAACGTAGCGTTAATGGTGCCAGCGGTAGCATGAAACAGATCGCCGCTACTCTCCAGATTGCTGTTAGCCGTAGTGGTCAAGTCGATTTGTCCACCGTTTTGTGCGGTCAAGGTTGAATTCAACACGCTGTTATTTAATGTTAATTTAGCCTGACTGGCGGCATCGGCCAGCACCGCGCCAGACAACGTAGAGTTGCTGGCATTTAAGGTGATATGGCTGAGATTGCTACTGGTATCTGTCAATGCATTGATCAACGTACCGCCGCTAGTTACCGTGCTGCCGTCCAGTGTAGCGTTAATCGTACCGCCTTCAGCCCGAAAAGCATCAGCCGCACTATTGATGGTGTTATTAGCCACATTCAAATTAATCTGACCGCCATTTTGTGCATATAACGCATGGCTATCAGAGCCTGTGGTAGTAATTGCCGTCGTGCCATTAATCGTCACGATACCGTTATTACCGGTAGCATTGACGGCATAAGCACCATTGCCATCAGCAGTAATCGAGCCATTAGTGATCGCTACCGTGCCATCACGCGCGGCTACAGCAATCGCTCCACTAGGACCGTCTGCGGCATCACTAACACCCACGGCGCTGACCGCAGTGTCGGTAAGGATGATAGATCCATTCTCACTTAACGCCCCGATGGCATTATGTGCATTGAAAGCTCCAGCCGTAATCTGGCTGCCGTTGGCAGAAATCGTCGCATTATTACCTTGCGCGTGCACCCCATGCGCCCCAGAACTGTAAGCGGTGATCCTGGAATTAGTGAGATTCATCGCCCCGCTGTCGATAACCTGAGCACCATCTGAATCGATGGCCCAACTAGTCGCAGTAAGATCCGTCGCATTCATTATCCCATTAGTGACAAACAAGGCTGATGCATAATTCCCTGTTACGGAGATAGTAGTGCCATCGCTGATCGTGACCGTAGCGTCGGTGGGTTGTGCAGTAACATGGTTTACTATTGCAATAGCATGAGGTTGGTTTTCAGGCGTTGCCGTGTCGTTCCCTCGGCCCTGCATATCAAAATTGCCACCCTGGACGACTAATGAACCAGTAGTGACATATGCGCCAGTAGAGAAAGTACCGTTGGTTGCCACCGCAACCTTATCAAGCAGTACCGACGCGCCACTATCAACTTTCAGCCCATATGAAGTTCTATTTACATCCGAGGTAATGCTGCCGTTATGTAAATTGATGGCAGCATTATCTTGCGCTAACACCACCGCATTCTTCTCGGTAGAAGTGAGTGTCAAGTTAGTGCCGTTAATGGTACTACCAGCACCTCTAGCCATTAGTGCGCTGGTAGCACGATTAGGGGCGGTATAAGAGGTATTGCTTACGTCAACGGAAGAGGCGTCAGTAACCGCCAAATTGGCGGCCAAAGAAAGTGTAGATTCACTTAATAAAGCGATAGCTAGCAGACCAGATAAACGGCGTCCGGTACTGGCTCCTTTGGTGCGTCTGGTAGCAGTTTCCGGCGCAGCAACCCAGGTTTGTGTAACCGCATTCCATACGTTCCGATATATTTTATTCATAATATCTTCCTTTTTAATGAAATCACTTTTGAAAAATAAAAATTTACATACTAAACAATTGGTTATTTTTTTGTTTTATTGGTAACTAAATATAAACAAAATAACAACAAAACATCATAAATAACTATCCATTTACTTATAATCACCACGTTCCTTTATATAACTCTATGTAAAAAATATAATATTTTTCATTGATGTTAAATTAGCTAACAAAACAGCATTTATTTTTTTTCTGAATATTTTTAATGTTTTTAATTCTTTTAAATTATTAAAATAGCATCACTTATGATCTTCTGGAGTTACGGTAACATTAAGAGACCACCATCACTAGTGACTGAAACATAACGTTACTTAATTAAATATTCTTATGTATAAATGTAAATTTGTATATTTAATAAACCATATTAATAACTTGAACAGGAATACGATAAAAGAAAGTTTGAGAGAGGAAATGGCATTGAGCAGAGGATTTTAGGCATAACGCGTTGAGATCTCGATCGAGATTTCGAAAGTTTTACTTAAGTATTGGGGTGGTGGGGCAAATAAATTACCAGGTATATTTCACGCCGAGTTGTCCAGACCAGGCGCGATAATCGTGATTGCCGGTAGAACCACCCAACATACTCCACAGCGACAAATTTTTTGTCACTTGCCCGTTTAATCCTACTTTGGTTTCCAGACGGTTAGTGGGTACCTGATCCCCAGAAAATCTATTCTGATCCATAGTGATTTCATCCGTAAAGCTGCCATGCCACCAATTCATTTCCACAAACGGGCGCAATTCTTTACTGCTGTCAGTATAAATACTGCCATGGATGCGTACTCCCAGGCGGCTGGCGAAATTTTCATCGGTGCTGGCGTTAATGGTCGAACCATTAGAAAAATGATCGCCAGTAATGACATTGGCGTAAATGATTTGTCCTTCAGGCTCGACAAACAGCCGTGAAGTGCCGTGCGTCATGGTGAGAAAGGAATAACCGGTTTC
>JAVBKE010000123.1:0-12160 GCA_031554185.1 Caryophanales bacterium | reverse complement strand
ATCATCGAAAGAGGCGTATTCTCATCTTGATCCTTATGCAAAGCTGATTCCTCATTTCAAGTAAATTGATCTAACCCAATAGGGGAAACCCTACGAACTTATCATGAGTAGGATGGAAACTTATTATGCATGGTGTTTATTTGGCATATTTCGCTAGAGGAGTCAGCTGAAAAACTTATATAAAAGTTTATATTGCCCGGCTGAAATGCCATTTGCCGACGATGTATTAAATTAAATTACATTTAATGATATTTGTACTGTAGAAAAATACAACTAAACGGTCGATACAGTGTAAATATATACAATTTTCAAGTAGGAATACAATCTATAATGGAAGATGAGGAAGTTTTTCTAATTAAATGGCAATAAAACATGTTTGTCCAAATCGAAGATTTGGCAAGTGGCATTCGAGTGTTCGACAATATTTCTAGAAATGATCGGTAAGGGGGAAAAGAATATGGGAAAATCGGTAAAAATGAAGCGAAGAACCTTCCTGAAGAGCGCAGCTGCAACAGGTGCTGTCTTAGGGCTAGGGGGAACGATTTCTGATTTTAAACTAGCAAGGCTGACAGCGGAAGCGGCTGATGCCCCAGAAGAAAAAGTATTTCAGAGCGGTTGTCCGCGGAACTGTTATAGCACCTGTTCAATGCTTTCATACGTTGAAAATGGGGTGCTGAAAAGGGTAGAGGGAAATCCAACTTCTACTTATACCAATGGACATCTATGCTCAAAAGGAAATAGCTATCCGAATCATGTTTATTCACCAGATCGAATTAAAACACCGATGAAGCAAGTTGGTGGCAGAGGTTCCGGCGAATGGAAAGTGATTAGTTGGGACGAGGCTTACTCAGAAATCGCTAGAAAGATTTTGGACCTTAAAAAGGAATATGGCAATACGTTGCCGATTTGTTTAAATAAGTATTCCGGTAATGGTGATGTTCTACACTCAGCCGTAGGTGGCTTCTTCAAAAGTATTGGTTACACAACGCGTGCAAAAGGAACACCATGTTGGCCGGCCGGAATCGATGCCCAAACATTTGATTTTGGAACATCCATTTGTAATGATCCAGAGGAGCTAGTCAATTCAAAATATATCATTCTATGGGGTGTGAATCCAGCATGGACGGCTGTCCATTCTATGTATTTTGTTGAGGAAGCGAAACGCCGTGGTGGCAAAATTATTGCCATCGACCCAATTTTGACCGACACAGCAGCAAAAGCAGATGTCCATATCCAAATCAAGACTAGTACTGACGGTGCGTTGGCACTTGGTATCGCGAAGTATATCATGGATGAAAAACTATATGATGAGAATTGGTTAAAAGCAAACTCAGTTGGATATGAAAAATTCTTTGACTACCTGAAGAAAGAAGTAACACTAGAGTGGGCTGCTGAGAAAACTGGACTAACTGAATCAATCATTAAGAAGATTGCTAAGGAATATGCAACGACAAAGCCAGCAGCAATATGGATCGGTTACGGTATGCAGCGTCATGTCAATGGTGGACAAAATGTACGAGCAATTGATGCGTTGGCAGCGATTACAGGCAATATTGGTGTATCAGGTGGCGGTGCGAATTACGCAACACTTGATACGGGTGATTTCAACTATTACACATCTTCATTTGAACCGCCAGTTGGCAGTACAGGTATCGAATCAGAAGGAAAACAGATGGACCGGGCAGTGAACATGAACAACTTTGCGCATGATGTCATGGAGGCGAAAGAGCCACCGGTGAAAATGCTTTATCTCGCCTGCCGTAATTCTGTACAACAGGACCCAGATACGAAAGCAATCATAAAAGCATTCAAGTCAATGGATTTAGTTGTAACGGCTGATTTATATATGACGGAAACCGTAGCAATGTCCGACATCGTTTTGCCAGTGCAAACACTATTTGAAGCACCGGGTGTTGTAACATCTTACTGGCATTACTGGATGACATTAAATGAAAGAGCCATTGAACCGCTTTACCAATCAAAAAGCGACGCAGAAATAGCGATGGGACTTTCACAAAAAATGAATGAACTAGAGCCTGGTTCATGCACATTCCCAACCTCAGGTAACCTTGATGAGTGGTTAGCACTAGAGTTTAATGATAAACTGCTAGCTGATTATGGATTGACAGCTTGGACTGACCTCAAAGCTGGGCCAAAGAAAATGTTAAACAAGCAAGTTGCTTGGGCTGATGGTGTCTTTAAGACCCCTTCGACAAAGTATGAGTTTTATTCAGAAGAGGCGAAGAAGTTCGAACACCCAGCATTACCAGAGCATTTGAAGGAAATGAAAGCACCAGATGGCTATTCGATTCGTTGTATTTCACCCCATTGGAAATACAGCATCCATAGTCAGTTCCAAAACCTTGAGTGGATGAATGCGGTCAACGACAAACCATTGATTGAGCTACACCCAGAACTTGCCAAGAAATATGATATCAAGCCAGATGATAAAGTGAAAATCAAAAATAAAACTGGCGAGACATACGCCTATGCGAGCATTACAAAGACAGTTCAGAAAAATGTCGTTGTCGTCTACGAAGCTTGGTTTAGAAACAAAGGTGAAAAAGGGGAAAACCACACGAAATTTAATATAAACAATACAGTCAAAGCGATCCCGGCAGACATGGGATCAAATGCAACGGGTATGCCGGGAATATCTTTTCACGACAACTTTGTAAAAATTGAGAAAATGTAAGGAGGCATGAACAATGGCTAAACAGTTAGGATTCGTTGTAGATATTGGAAGATGCCTTGGTTGTCACTCCTGTGAACTAGGCTGTAAAAATTTTAATGCACTTGACCCAGAGGTGCTTTATCGCCATGTAAATGATTTTCCTGAAGATACTTTCGGCGATGTGCCAACAAGGGTACATGTTTCATTGGCATGTAATCATTGTGAGGATCCTGCATGTTTAAAATCGTGTCCAGTGAAAGCGATTGAGAAGCGAGAAGCTGATGGCATCGTGTTTATTCATGAGGATCAATGTATTGGTTGTAAAATGTGTACGAAAGCATGCCCATATGGTGTGCCGCAATATAATGAGCGAAAAGAAAACACAGAGAAGTGTCACATGTGCTATGAACGAGTGGACATAGGCCTGAGACCAGGTTGTGTGTCAACCTGTCCAGTCGGGGCAATCGATGTTGTTGATATTAGTGAATTAACAGGTGACAAGTACAAAAAAGAAATTCCTGGATTCCCAGACCCATCCGTTACTCACCCATCAACTAGATTTGTGAAACCTCCAAAGCTTGAAAGAATTGAAGCGAAAGTGTAATGATGTTAATGAAAACCAGCGTGGCTTCGAGCGGACATGTTTATCCGTCGACTATGCTGGTTTTTTAGTTAAGAGTGAAAAACGTCTTAGAAAAGCTTATTAACTCTGGTATTCCCATACGACTAAAAAAGAAAACACCTTGTTGACTGCTAACATATTCGCTTGAAATAGGGGGGAATGTCTCTACAACAGAAGGATTTGTAGAAAGCGCAATTTTGTCTGGACTTTATCAAATGGCGCATGAAGAAGAGTTCCAAATACTAGATGAATTTATTGCTGAAACGCTACAGAAATATCCAATATTGCTTAAACAGACAGAGCTGTTTCTAGGGTTACTTCGTAGTATGATCAAAAATGCTGAAAATGATATAGACGAGATTCTATACGCATTCAAGCCTTATGTAGAAACTGCTCTTTTTGAAGGGACAAGATACCATGATGTCCTGCAGTACAATCATGCAGCGCTGAATATCCTAATCAACACAAGCGAGGGATTCAAAGAAATCCAATATCAACTTTCTGATAATAGTGCACTTGCAGCCGATACGCTAGGCGATAATGCCCACAATGTTTTAGAGAACCTGAATAAATTCATTGAAGAAGCCGAGGGTGGACAGTTGTATAACAGGCTTCGAATCATTTCTCATTCTTAACAAAACAACGCTATATCTCCGCCATTTAGTAGGCGGTTATATAGCATTGTTCATTTAAAAAATAATCAGAGTGAAAGTTGATTTGGTAGCTCATTGCAATAGCCATTGCTATCGTTTGATTGATTTAATCGCTTCGTGCGTAATCGACAGTTGCTCAATTGTTGCATCATATTGAGCAGATGCGTAGGTGAAAAACAGTATGTCAATCACGATTAATTGAGCTAGGCGGGAGCTAGTTGCTGCACTTCTAAGTTTAGCCTCAGGTGCACGTGGTGTGTACAATAGCACGTCAGCAAAAGGTGACATTTTGTGCTCACCGTAGCGGCATAGTCCCATCGTATGGACACCCGACTCCTTTGCTAATCGCATCAAATTAACAACTTCACTTGTTTCCCCACTGTAGGAAATTCCGAAAAATAGTGTATTTGGCTGAGCGGTTGGCAGGATTGTCGCTAGCACATGATGATCCTTGACTGCGAAAATGTTTTTTCCGAGCCTCATCCATTTCTGCGCAATATCCTCAGCAATGATACCGGAAGCACCTACGCCATAGATATAAATGGCAGGTGCTTGTTTCATTCGCTCAACAGCCTCACGAATAGCCCCATGATCTATGTACATTGAAGTATCTTGAATGACTTGTACGCTACTGGCAATGGTTTTTTCAATAACAGTTTCAATTGATTCATTTGGCTCTATATCGTAGTAAGCAAGAAATGGCGCTTTTAAGCTATCAGCTGATACCAGAACTTTTAATTCTGGGAATCCCTCTAGTCCAAGCGAATGACAAAAACGAATGACAGCAGAGCCACTTGTTCCCGCTCTTTCGGCAAGGGTTTTGACGTTCATCCTGATCACTTCGGTTGGATATGAGACGATATACTGAGCTACCTTTCTCTCTGAAGTGGGTAATTCCCCCATGATAACTTGAATCTGTGAAAGAATACTTCCGCCCATTTGTTGTTCTCCTCTTTTTAATCGCTAAAAATAGCACGACTTCAAATAAGAAAGCCGCACCCTGATAATACCAATCTTATTCCTCTCTATTATGCTCGACAAGTGTAGCCTTTGTAAAGCCAAAAAGTATCTGTATAAGAATTCAGCTATCCATAGGGTGATGAGTCCTAAAATGTAACCTAGAATTAATTCTCTGAACTGCTGTATACGATTTGCAATGTACCGATGCACAATGATTGCAGGTAGTTTTGTAAATATTCACACCATCTTGTGCTAGATTTTTGCTAGAATAGAAAGGAGAGAAGTGGAGGTTTTGGAAAAGATGAATAAAGAAGTGGATTACCAAGAAGCAATATCAAGGCACTTTCATGTTTTCCATTTATTCTTACAGTATTACAATAACGAGATCAAGGATGATGAATGGGATACTGTTCATGATCTTATATCTAGCAATATAAAGCTAGAACAAGATGAGCAAATGGCGAATGGACTAGGCAAGTTACTCCGCCCAACATCTGAGGCGATTGCCAAAAAATGTACTGAGTTTAATCGGCTTTTTGTTGGGCCTGACCGATTATTGGCACCGCCATATGAGACGGTTTATCGTAGTAATGACCGTGTGCTGATGCAAGCGGATACAATGATCATTCGTAACTTTTATGCTGAAGCGGGCTTAGAAGTAGCTCATTTGAATCAAGTACCGGATGACCATATCGCATTCGAACTGGAGTTTATTTGTTTTCTACTTCATCAGCTTTTTAATGAAACAGATGAAGTAGAATGGGATAAAACGGAGGAATTATATCAAACTTTTTTCCAAACACGGTTTTCAAAATGGGTTGGTGATCACTGTGATGATATTATTAAATTTAGTCAATCTGACATTTGTACAGGTATGGCTATGGTACTGAAGGCATTTGTCACTGAAGTTACTGGGAATTTAAATGGGAAATAGCGTGTGGAAATTCTGCAATATCTCATTGTTGATCGTGTCAGGGACATGATAAAATGAGAATAGTGAACATTCGGGGAGGGGGGAGGCATCATTGAATATCATCAAAATGGCTGAAAAAGTGGCTAGTTCTTTTGAAAACCTAGTTGTTGATCCAGCTAAATGCGCTCGTGTTTGTTCTCCCTTATCGACTTGTACAGCCTGCAAGGATGTTTGCCCTGAACAGGCGATTGAAATTGATAGTAATGACATTCATTTCACAAGTTGCATTGACTGTGGTATTTGTACAACGAAATGTCCGACCGGTGCGCTAACATGGAAATCACTAACGGTCAATAATCTATTGGCTCAGGTAAACAAAGCAATTGAAAATGGCGAAGAAGTGTTGCTTCATTGTGTACACCATAACCCGGATAATCGCTATATTCAGGCGATTGAATTACCGTGTCTAGCAATGGTTACAAGCGAATTCTGGTACATCATGCTTCGTTCAAATGGTTTGTTCAAAATTTATCTCCCTGAATCAGGGTGTGATCGCTGCACTGTTAAACTCGGAGAGCAGACTAGACTAGAAGAAATTGCTCAGGCTGAGATGTGGGCAGGAAATCAGACAATCTCTTATCTAACAAAACAACCAGCTAAACAAAGCGTGGAGGAATCCCTCGATCAAGGTAGACGCAATTGGTTGTCAGCTATTTTTGGTTCGGCGAAAAAAATGCCAGCTACAGCGCTTTATAATTGGGCAACTGAAATGGAAAGTGACCGTGTTGTTCAGTCTAAGTGGATCAGTCCAAGACGACGAGCGCTTCGGTATATAGTGAAGCGCGAAAAGCCAACAGAGCTGATGATGAAACTCCCTATAATGAATGACGCTTGCATGTATTGTTTAGCTTGTTCTAAACTTTGCCCAACGAAAGCATTGGAACAAAAGGAAAATCGGATTACAATTGATCCGTATTTATGCACAGAATGCCGATTGTGTGTGGATATTTGCTTTTATAAAGCAGTAGAACTTGAGTCTGTCAATGTCCTAGAGGCAACGAGTACGAACCGCTTTCAAGTTGGAAGTAGAGAAGAGCAGCTAAGCTATAAGTGACATCGGTTCTAAACAAAAGGCGATACAAATTTGGTTAAGATGTGGCAACTTTTACATTGAATGTTCGATTTGAAATTGAATAAAAAATAGATTTTCCTCGTTTACTATGCGACTGAGCATATTGCGAGGATTATTTTATTTTCCGTGTTAAACTAAGTAGGTTCTACAAAAAAGTTCAAAAAAACACAAGAAAAGAGTGTGTGAAATGATTCGTAAAATAGATCATCTTCAGATGGGAAGAAGTACAAGTTTAGGCTGGTTAGATAGCCATTTCCACTTTTCATTTGCAGAGTATTATAATCCGAGCAATATGAATTTTGGTGTATTACGTGTGATTAATGACGACCTCATTAAGGCGGGATCAGGCTTTGGTATGCACCCACATCGTGATATGGAAATTATCAGCTACATTGTTGATGGAGAATTAACACATGGTGATTCAATGGGTAATAAAGAAACAATGAAGCGTGGCGAAGTGCAGTATATGAGTGCTGGTACAGGTGTCAGACATAGCGAAGAGAATGTTGGTACAGAAACAGCGCGGTTACTACAAATTTGGGTTTTGCCGGATCAGAATGGGTTAGTACCTAATTACGGTGATTACAGGTTCGAGTGGGCTGACCGGGTTAACCAGTGGCTACATCTTGTTTCTGATAAAACTGGTGATGCCCCAGTACGAATTAGTCAGGATATCAATTTCTATGCAACGGAACTTGAGCAAGGAATGGAAGCTACGTTTGAAGTGGCAGTGGGCCGGCAAGTTTACTTGGTTAACATTGAAGGCGACATCATAATCAATGGATCTGAGTCATTAACAGATCGTGATGCCTTGGAAGCGGTTGAAGAAAGTATGACAATTCGTGCTGAGAAAACAGCGCATATACTGGTCATGGAAATGGCGAAAGAGCCTGTTTACGCATAAATAAATGACTCGCTTTTCCGAAAAGATCGCCTGATGTAGGTGATCTTTTTTGAATTTATGTGCTCTTTGGCCACTTTCCTTTGTATTACGCAAGAGATTTTACGTTTTTCGTTTGAAAAAATGGAATTCCATGTGTATAACAATTTCACAACTGTGAGGTGTGGATTCGTGAAACTTGGTTTAACCAATTTGCCTGTGTTCCGAATCATCGTTTCGGAGCTATTCAATTGCTAACGCGTGCTTTCCGATTGCGTGATAAAGCTGGATAAAATGAGTTTTATCGATTGCCATATTTTTTTCATTTGTCAAAGGATCATTAAAGTAAACCTGGTTCTGGTCGAAGCCCGTCATGACAACACAATGAATTGGTGTAGGTGCTTTAATCAGTTTGTCTTCCGGTGTTTTCCAGTAGCGCGGAAGTGGTGTGACATAATTAATTGTGATCCAGACCATCACAGGGTTTCCCTTTTCGATTTGCTGTTCCAATAATTTAAATGGTGCACCGGTCAAATCAACAGTTGGTCTGAACTGGTCAGCGAACTGTTTAAGTGGTGCTGGAAAAATACTATAACCATTGCCGAAAGGATTACCAACAAACGCTTGATTGGGATCACCCCAAATGCGAATGATACCATCCTGATTTCTGATAACTGGACGCTTGTCCTTCGGGAGTTGATTCGCCAAAGTGATTTTATTCGTCCGAACGCCTTTGTACTGCAATGCCATCGCTAAACTGGTTACCTCACAACCAGTAGGAAGCTCAGGCATCTGCCAAATGATCGGTACATCAAGCGGGGCCATGTACACCGTTCGCTCTTTCAATTGCTTATAGGGAAAGAAGAGGCAAAAGAGAATAATGACAGGAAGCAGTAGATACAATTTTTTCATGAAAGAGACCTCCTCAGATAGGAAAGCTATACTATTCTATGAACGTCTGCCGCCATTATTGCGTAACTAGGTTATGGATAAAATTTCATCTAAGTTGGTTGTTCTTATATCAATTCAGAATTGAAAAGTCATTGACAGTCCATATATAGTTTCTAAAATAGATGAAAAGATTTCGCACGACGATTTGGATGAACTAGGCATAACAACTCATTGGAAAGTTTTTCTAGAGTGTGTTAAGTAAAAAGTAAGATATGTTATAGTAGAATAGGGACAGTAGTTTAAATACAATTAGGTAAGTGGAAATCTGATGATCAATCAGACCTAAATCCTTTTCTAAAAAAAGATTTGATTTTCTAGGATAACGTTTGATATTTAGCGGTAATGAAAATAAAGGTTGTGAGTAGAATGATCAGGAAAATAATCGATACAAAATTGGGCAAAATGACACTGGTCTCAGACGGGACATCGCTTATTGCGTCATTGTTCCTATATGAGGAAAGTGAACACCCACAATATGCTGAAGTGCCCATACAAGATGATGCAATTTTACAAGAAACCGAGAAGCAGTTGAACGAATACTTTAAGGGTGAAAGAAAATCATTCGATTTGCCACTAAAGATTGAAGGAACAGATTTTCAAAAGTCCGTATGGCATACTTTACAATCCATTCCGTATGGAAAAGTGTTGACCTATAAAGAAATTGCAGAAAAGGTCAATAGCCCTAAAGCATTTAGAGCGGCTGGTGGTGCCTGTAGAGCAAATCGCCATTTGGTTATCGTCCCTTGCCATCGTGTGCTGGGAACAAATGGTTCATACACAGGCTTTGCTGGTGATAAAATATATATGAAGAAAGCACTGCTTCAATTAGAAGCTGAGTTAATAGGAGAAATGGTTTAATGATGATGGAGAAAAAGATTGTAAAAAAGGTCGACAATGTAGTACATCAAAAGATTCCCAAGTTGTTGTTAATGATTGCTTTTATGGGGGGACTCACTTATTACCTTGGCTGGCATGGAATGCAATTTGTATTTCAGTGGCTGCCAGCTAGCTTTGAACCAGTATTTTGGATTTTGTTAATGGTGGTTTCATTGGGCTACCCAATTGGATTTCTTTTCAAAGCGAAATCAGTGGCACCGATTGGTCGCTTCTTTCAAGTCATTTCGTTCTATTACATGGGGTTGGTTCCTTATTTGGTCATACTCCTGCTGGCAACCGATGGTGTTGCACTCATACTACGGTTATTGGGGATCACCATCACTAATTTTACCACAATTAGCGGTTTGATCATTTTAACACTACTCACCATTTCCACGGTGAAAGGGATGTACAATGCTAGAAACCATTATGTGAGAAGCCATGAGATTATCGTTAAAAAGACGTCAGCACAATTGTCAAAATTAAAAATCGTTGCTGTATCTGATATTCATCTTGGTTACATTGTTGGAAACATACAATTGAAAAAGATGGTCAAGGAAATTAATGATTTGAAACCAGATGTTATTTTCCTAGTTGGTGATGTCATTGATCACGATATTGAACCTTTTATCAGAAATAAGATGAGTGAAAACTTGGGGCAGCTGAAAGCAAAACACGGCACATATGCAGTACTAGGAAATCATGAGTACTACGGTGGCCACATTGATGTTTATCGTGATGAAATGGCGAGTGTAGGAATTCCCGTATTGATGGATGAAGTGGTTGAACTAGCAGATTCCATTTATGTTGTTGGCAGAAAAGACTTGGCAGCGCGCTCGCATGGTGGTCCGCGTAAGGAAATCCCGAGCTTGACAGCTGGTTTGGATAAATCTAAGCCGATTATTGTATTAGATCATCAGCCAATGGAATTTGATAAAGATATCGAGGCGGGCGCTGACATGGTGCTTTGTGGGCATACCCATCGTGGTCAAGTTGCACCGCTACACTATATTACAAAACGAATGTATGAGGTTGATTGGGGCTATGTGTTGAAAGAAAGCTTGCACATCTTTGTATCATCTGGTTATGGTACTTGGGGGCCGCCACTCCGTACAGCTAGTCAATCAGAAATCATGGAAATTGATGTTGAATTTGATGCACCTTCTGAAAAAGTAAACAACAGGTGAACTTCACTTGTTGATTGAGCGTAATTAAACCTGATTAATTTGAAAAATAGGACAGATCGGGCTCTGCATGCTTGCAGGGCTTTTTTGTTACGCTAATAACCTATAATGGAATAAAAACCCTATTTAAAAAATTATTCTGCTAAAATAGTAGACTAGAAAGGGGGATGGTGAAATTTTGAAATGGTATGAAAAGCCACTAGTTATTATCTTATTACTAATCTTGTTTTTTCCAATCGGATTATTTTTGATGTGGAAGTACACAAACTGGCACCGGAATGTAAAAGTTGTGCTTTCAATTGTGCTTATTTTCTTCGGTGGGTACGTAGTTGGTACAACTACTGCGCAGCCAGTCGAGACAGCTTCATCAGTGCAGGAACAAGCTGAGAGTGATGTAGAGGTGGAGGCAGAGAAAAAAGACGCGGCAAAAGCAGAAAAAGAGGCAAATGAGAAACAAAAAGAACAAGAGAAAGCTGCTGAAGCGGCATTAAAAGCACAGCAGGAGGCAGAGGCTAAAGCCGACCAAGCGGAAGCTGATAGACAGGCGCAAGCACAAGCTGCAGCAGAAGCAGCGGCAGCCCAAGCAGAAGCTGACAGACAAGCGCAAGAACAGGCTGCAGCACAGCAACAGCAGCAACAAGCTGCGAATCAGCAACAGACGACTCAAAACACAGAGCTAGTCTATTTCACACCGAAAGGTAAGAGCTATCATTCAAGGCAAAGTTGTTCTACCTTGAATCATAGCCCAGAAATTCTCTCAGGAACTTTACAAGTAGCACAGAGTGGCGGTCATGGAGATCCGTGTGATGTCTGCTGGTAAGATTGGTATAAAAAAAGGTTTTGCACCGTTTGCGGATGCAAAACCTTTTTCAAATAAAATAAAAAGACGAAATAGTTCTGTCTTCTTTTGATGTTTTTGTGGCTATCCTAGTTCTTCCATTTTTTAAAACTGGCCCTTGTTTGGTAAATCTCCATGCCTGGCATAAGTGGCGCGCGGAACTTGATCATTTCCTCCATGAACAATCAGAAAGGAATTCTCCAATTTTCAATACAATAAATAAAGTATCAGGGTAAGTTACGAAAATGGATTATGTAAAACGCAAAATTGTGATCAAATGGTATTGGTGATAATTTCATAGAATCCCTAATAAAAGATGAAAAGATGGCCGAAGTCATGAGTAAGCTAACTGCAATATCAGTCTCTTGATTAAATATGACTTAATCGGATGATTGATTAGTGCTTTAGGAAAAAAGTGTTGTTGCAAATTGTATTTTATGCTCTAATAGTATATGAAAGTATAAAATATCCAATAGA
>JAVBKE010000179.1:0-27348 GCA_031554185.1 Caryophanales bacterium | reverse complement strand
TTAACAGTACCTTTCATTTTAGGGCCTCCTTATTGGATGAAAAATATTGAAAAGGAGAACATCAGCCCAACACTTTAATCGAAAGCATGTACTTACAGACCAAAAACGTTTACTGTTGTTCAAATCCTTGCCACTTCATATCCTATCATAATTGGAACCATAACACAAACGTTTTGAACAAAATTTATTCAATTTGTACCAAAAAGTTGAAATTTGTGTTATTCTCCTGCTGGTTTCTTATGGAAATGTTCTGGTCTCGGCATGAGATAACCGTTCTTTTCAAGCTGTTTAGACCAGTTTTGCTTATGTTCCCAAATTTTCATTGCCTGCTCTTTGCTCATGACACCGAATTCAGCATATTTATCAATAATTTTCTTTTCTACAGCTAATTTTTCTTCAAACAATGTTGCCAGCTCATCTTTTTGCGCTGGCGTTAATTTAATTTGAGGCGCCATTTTATCTGTAGATTGCTTATTCGTGTCTGCATTCGGTGCTGGCGTTTCTTGTACCTTTGGTGTTGGTGGTGTTGTGTTTTCCTCCGCACCAGCTAGATTTGCTTGCATAACGCCTGCTAGCATAAACATTGCCGCAAGTGCAGCATAGATCTTTTTCTTCATCGAGATTTCTCCTTTTCAATTGAAGTGATTTTATTGATGTGAAAACGCAGGGAAAAAGCCTTAAATGTCCCTCTTTAAGGGCTGGATCGCTAGACATTCTGGCATTGGAGCTATGAACAAGCTGATATGTACGTACACATTGTTCTTCAATCAGTGACTGTACATGCCCATTCCCGCCTTTTCATTTCAATAAAACCGTTTTACCTCGATTATTGTTTGCTGCTTGCATTAGATTTATGCGTCATTTTTTCTTCTTCATCCAAAACAATTTCGCCTTTATATAGTCGCGCAGATTGAATTGTAAGTTCAAGTCCTTTCGCTATTCGTTTCAGATCTCGAATTTGCTCGGGACTAACAATGGTAATAACCATTCCGCGTGCTCCTTGGCGTCCTGTGCGTCCTGCACGATGAATATACTTTGAACCAGCATCTGGCACGTCCATATTAATGACATACTCAAGACCTGCTATATCAAGTCCCCTTGCTGCCACATCCGTTGCCATTAATAACGGATATTCTCCGGCACGAAACCCCTTTATCGCTGCTTCCCGCTCTTCCTTCTTCGAATCACCGTGAATCATCCTGAGTCCCACTTGCCGAAAATGGAGCTTATCAACAAGAACCGTCATATTCCCAATATCGTTTGAAAAAGCTAAAGCACGAACATTAGCGCCCTTAACCAATTTCTCGAGCACCGTTATCTTGTCGCGCTTATCACATGTCAAATAAACATGACTTACCTGGTTATCCTCGCGCCCGATATGGATTAATGCTGCCGCCTCCATCCAAGTCTGTGCAATCTCCTGTGTTTCCTTAGGCAATGTAGCAGAAAACAAAAGGACTTGCCGATCCTTCAGTGTACTTTTTAAAATTCTTGAGATTGTTGGCACATGTTCTGCCTGCAATAGGTAATCGCCTTCATCAAGGACAACCGCTTTTACCTCATGCATTTTCATCTTCTTCCGTATGATGAGCTCATCGACTCGGCCGGGCGTTCCGACAACAAGTTGTGGCTTCTTTTTCAGCTTGTCCAGCTGCCTGTCCATTGCAACACCACCGATAAACGAAGCGACTTTGACATCGCCTCCCTTGCACCAAGCACTTGCCACATCAAATATCTGCATGACAAGCTCGCGCGAAGAGGCTAGCACGACGACCTGAATATTTTTATTACTGGGATCAATTTTATCTAATAAAGGGAGTAAGTAGGCCAGTGTCTTTCCAGTCCCTGTAGGCGATTCTGCGATCACGTCATGCCCACTCATAATGAGCGAATATGTTTGTTCTTGTACAGCCGTGGGCATACTGAAACCAGCATTCTCCCAATGTTTTTGTAGAAACGGCTTTAATTTCTCAATCTTCATAGTAAACTCCATTCAACGTCTTAGTAATTTTATCGTGGTTCTAATATATAGAAAGCATGCTTGCTTTTGGCTTTTACTCACCAAAATATCAAGCACGCTCATGTAGAAGAATTTGAACCAGCTAGCACACTGATTAAGTGTGGTGAATAAGGTAGTATTAGCGTTTTTTCATTCGTCTAGCTGTCCCAGATGATAAAGTTGGGCCTTTGACCTCTCCTTGAGCCTCTTTTGTTTGCGCTGTTTTACCTTCTTTGTTTCGTTTAAACATGCCAAAAACCAGAAGCAAGGTGCCAACAAAAACAAGGCTCCAAGTGAATAATGGTCCACCAGCATTAGGCCCTAATTGATTAAAAAGTGCAATGAGTAGGTAGGCATAGCCAAACCATTCATACATGGAAAGTCTCTTCACAGTTTGTCCTCCTCGTATTCGTAATCAAGCGAAGATTACATTTTTCGGTTATATATAGTATTATAGTATCATTAATATGATTTAAAAAGGAGTTTTAGCAATGCCAGAAAAAAAGAAAGTCAGTTTGCAGGATCTTGTGCAACAGAAACTGAACAATAAAAAAGGATTACAAGATGATGGGAAACCCACTTCGAAGCCAGTCCAAACGCAAGGTATGAAGAGTCAACTAACGAAGAAACCATCAAACACACGCCGCAAAATGGGTGTGTAATTAAGGATTACAACGAAAGAAGCAGAACATCTGATGTAAAATCCGGATGTTTTGCTTTTTTGTGTACTGAAAAAATATCCTACCATTCAAATACCCAAAACCACAATGCGCTGTTTCAAATTGCTTTTTTTTGGCTATGTTGAACCTATCAAGAAATTTTTCTGGAGGTTCACATGTCACTTAACTACCCTGAGAATTCAGAATCCTATTGGCGCGCATCTACTGGCGCTTTGAATAGTCCTAAATTAGTCCAAGACCGAACGGTAGATGCCTGTGTTGTTGGTGGTGGTATTGCTGGTATTTCCACCGCCTACTTACTTGCAAAGAGCGGGCTGCGTGTGATTTTAATCGAAGCAGGTCAGTTGTTTTCTGGTGCCACTGGGTTTACGACCGCCAAAGTTACAGCACAGCATGGTGTCATTTATGATGAATTAATTCGCAGTGTCGGACCTAAGAGCGCGAAGCTATACTACCAAATGCAGCAAGAAGCCATCTCTCATATCAAGACAACAGTTCAAGATTTACAAATCGATTGTGCTTATATGAACGAGGATGCTTACCTGTATACGAATGCTGATTCCGATCTGCAAAAATTGCAAGATGAATTTAATGCTTATCAAGCGCTAGGCATTGATAGCCGCTTCACTCAGAAAATTGATATTCCAGTCCCCCATAAAGCAGCCATTGTGATGAAGAATCAAGGACAATTTCATCCGCTGCAGTATCTAACAGCATTGGCTAAACGGTTTATTGAGTTTGGTGGTGAGATTTTCGAGAATACGCTCGCTGTTGATGTGAAGCATAACGGTACACCCATCGTGATCACTGAAGATGGCCATTCGATTCACTGTAAGCATGCAGTGATTTGTTCTCATTTTCCATTCGTTGATAAAATGGGCATCTATTTTGCCCGTATGCACGCTGAAAGATCCTATGTGCTCGCCCTAAAGACTGATATAACTTATCCGGGCGGGATGTACATTAATACTGAACAACCAGCCCGATCGATTCGCCAGGTTAATTTTAACGGAGAGAGTTTGCTTCTCGTTGGTGGTGAAAGCCATATTACCGCGCGTGGTGATGAGGAGACTAGTCTTCATTACGATCACTTACTCGACTTTGCCAGTAGCCATTTTGCACCTAAGGAAATCGTTTACCGCTGGTCCACACAAGATCTTGTTACGATTGATAAGCTTCCCTTTATTGGTTCGATCTCATCTGGTAATGCCGATATTCTTGTTGCCACCGGTTTCCGTAAATGGGGCATGACAAACGGAGTGGCAGCGGCACTTTTGAATCGCGATATTGTGCTTAAACGCTTGAACCGATTTAAAGAACTGGTCACACCAAGCCGCTTCATTCCAAGCCCTTCAATTAAAAATATGACAAACAACGTGATGGAGATGGCAAAGGAACTAATTGGCGGCAAGTTAGAGATGGTCGTCCGTAATCCGGAAGATTTGCGCCCTGATGAGGGTGATGTTGTAGCGTTTAGCGGCAAGCATTCTGGTGCCTACCGGGATCCTAATGGACAATTACATATTGTTGATACAACGTGCACCCATATGGGTTGTGAGCTAAAATGGAATCGTGGTGAACGATCTTGGGATTGCCCTTGTCACGGCTCGCGTTTTAATTATCAAGGAGATGTACTTGAGGGGCCGGCGAAAAAGCCACTTAAAAAGTATAAGTAATTGCGG
Source organism: Caryophanales bacterium (assembly GCA_031554185.1). Lineage (GTDB taxonomy): Bacteria > Bacillota > Bacilli > JARBTR01 > JARBTR01 > JAVBKE01. The sequence goes on along the minus strand of JAVBKE010000179.1, from coordinate 22,987 downwards.
TCTGTACGCAAGTTCTGTGACGATTTAAGCACATATCTTGGTGAAAATGCGTAATTTCGGATAAAAAGCGTGGTCCCTACTTGTTTTCTAGCGTCTATTTCTTATAAAATAGAGAACAAGAACTTATGACTTGGGGATGTTTAGATGGAGACAAATAATTCAAATTTTATACGAGATATTATAATTGAAGATTTAAAATCAGGAAAGCATCAGGAAATTATCACCCGCTTCCCTCCTGAACCAAATGGTTATTTACATATTGGACATGCAAAAGCGATTTGCGTTAGTTTCGGTCTTGCCGAGGAGTTTTCTGGAAAAGTGAACCTGCGCTTTGATGATACAAATCCGCAAAAAGAAGACATTGAGTACGTGGAAGCAATTAAGGAAGATGTCCGCTGGCTCGGATTTGATTGGGACGGACTTCATTTTGCTTCAAACTATTTTGATGAAATGTATAACCGTGCTGTTATTTTAATTAATAAGGGGCTCGCTTATGTCGATGATCTGACTTCGGAAGAAATGAAAGAATATCGCGGCACATTGACGGAGCCCGGAAAGAATAGCCCCTATCGTGATCGTTCCATTGAAGAAAATCTCGATTTATTTACAAGAATGCGTAATGGCGAATTTAAGAATGGCGAGAAGGTTTTGCGCGCAAAAATCGATATGACTTCAACCAATATCAACTTGCGTGACCCCGCCATTTATCGTGTTGCTCACGTACCACACCACCATACTGGTGATAAATGGTGCATTTATCCAATGTACACCTTTGCTCACCCATTAGAGGATGCCATTGAAAGTGTGACGCATTCGACTTGTACGTTAGAATTTGAAGATCAACGTCCATTCTATCTTTGGGTCAATGAACACGCTGAAATGCCAGCACAACCAATGCAATACGAATTTGGGCGCCTTAGCATTACCAACACAGTCACAAGTAAACGAAAGTTAAAGCAACTGGTTGATGGTGGTTTTGTTGATGGATGGGATGATCCACGGATGCCAACAATTTCTGGATTCCGCCGCAAAGGATACACACCTGAATCCATTCGCACTTTCATTAGCAATGTTGCCGTCTCCAAGTCACAGGGAACGGTTGAAAACGAAATGCTTGAGCACTTTATCCGTGAGGATTTGAAGCTAAAAGCACCACGAACGATGGGCATTTTGCATCCACTGAAAGTGGTAATCACAAACTACCCAGAAAATCAAAAGGAGCTGCTAGATGCTGAGAACAATCCGGAAAATCCGGAGATGGGTTCACGTCAAATTCCATTTTCACGCGAGATTTATATTGAGCGCGATGATTTCATGGAAAACCCTCCTGCGAAGTATTTCAGATTATTCCCAGGTAATGAAGTTCGCTTGAAAAATGCTTATTTTATTAAGTGTAATGATGTTATCAAAGATGCAAATGGTGAGGTAACAGAAATTCATTGTACTTATGATCCAGAAACGAAGAGCGGATCAGGATTTACGGGGCGTAAAGTGAAAGGCACGATCCACTGGGTTGAGGCAACAGAAGCCGTTGCTGCAGAATTCCGTCTCTATGAGCCGCTATTAATGGATGATGCCGAACTTGCTGAGGGCGAGACTTTCATTGACCATGTCAATCCAAACTCATTATCAATTTGCCAAGGCTTTGTTGAGGCGAATATGAAAACGAGTCAATCAAATGATAAGTTCCAGTTCTTCCGCCATGGTTATTTTAATGTCGACCCTAAGCATACAACTGCAAATAAACTCGTTTTCAACCGAATTGTTTCTTTGAAGAGTTCATTTAAACTTTAGTTATGACTAACTCGTAATAATAGGCCGTGCCTCACTTTATTCCCAAGTGAGGCACGGCCTTAAACTTATGATTTGCATAGAGGAATTATTTCTTCGTAAACATTTTCACAACCAGTGGCAATCCTTTCAGCTTATAATAGTAAAGCTGATCAACAACCACTTTGAAGATATGTCCGGTAAATCCTTTTACAACATGGCCATAAACGACACCTGCGCCTACTTTACCAAGTGACATCATCGTCCCACGATATACTAAGCGAAATGGCTTGCTTTCTTCACCACGCAGTTTTTTCACGATGTGTTTGCCAAGATATGCCCCTTGCTGAAGGGCGAGCTGTGCGGTTTGTGGGTAAGGTTTTCCTTCTCCATCAAGGCATACACTGGCATCACCAATAACGTACACTGCAGGCATTCCTTCGACTTCAAGAAATTCATTCACCTTTACACGCTCTGTACGACCTACTTCGGGAAATCCTGCTGCGTGAATAATTGGATTGCCTTTTACACCAGTTGCCCAGATCACAAGTCGCGAGTGAATCTTTTCACCATCTTGCAAATTGACACCTGCTTCGTCAATTGAAGCGATCTTCTGGCCAAGGCGGATCTCAATATCGTGCTCTTGCAAATATTTCACTGAATAATTCACAGCCTTATCAGGGAACATCGGTAGCACCCTATCAGCTGCTTCCAAGCAAATAATCTTAATCTTCTCTTCTGGAATCGAGAACTCATCAGCAAGCTCCGCCTTGCGTTCGACCATCTCACCAAGAAACTCTAACCCAGTGAATCCAGCGCCAACGCAAACAAGCGTCAATCTTGCTTCATCCTGATCAGCATGCCAGCCGTTGAAATTCTCAATCATCTTATCACTAATCGCCTGTGCAGTATTTCTCGTCCAAATGAAATGCGCATGCTCCGCCACTCCAGGGACATTAAAAGTCTGTGGTTGCCCGCCCATACAGGCCACTAAAATATCGTAATCCAGTACTTCAGACGCTAGTTGCACTTGCTTCTTGTCCTTATCAATCGCAACAACTGTGCCTTTTTTAAATTGAATTTTATTTGTATCAATTAGTTCATTAATATTAACGGAAACCGCTTCATTGGTGGTGTTTCCAGCTGCGATTTCATGCAATTTATACGTAATAAAATGATAATTATGCTTGTTGACTAATACAACTTCTGCCTCATCATCATTCAAATATTTTTGCAGAGTGACAGCTGTCATCTGCCCCGCAAATCCCCCACCCAGAATGACAATTCTTTTTTTTGCCAAATGGATCACTCTTTTCTGCAATAAAATAGATCACAAGAAAGGTTCCCCCGGTATCATCGTATTCACCAAAACCACTTGTGTACCAGAGATTGTACTACCTCTTCCCGTTTTTCTCAAGGAATAAGCCCTAATCTAGCATAATTCGAGCATATTCACACACTTTATGATTACCTTGTAGTAAAAAACAAATCAGCCAAATCTCCACTTAGACAGTTCATTTCTTTTAATGCAATCGCAATTAGTTTATCTCTTGTTCGCTACTATTAAAGCATTTGTAATCATAAGGTTATATCAGCCATGATCAATCAGATAATTATTCGTAAAAGTTGTTCAATAATCACACTTTTATACATCATATCTTGATACTTGCTAGGCATTAACGATAATCGATACTTTTAAGATACAATAACGATTTCGATTGAGCCTGTCAATATTGATCATTTATTCTACTATTAAGATGGTTACCGCACCTACCTCTAAACAAGAAAAATCCCCCATCGTAATTGACTACCAAAATAGTTCAAATACCACAGGGGAAAGTGGATTTCATTCACACATTAGAAAATGCAAATTTGTCCGGGTTTATTTTACTCGTAAAAGACTTTCTGTATCAAAGAAATGCGCCTTCTCCATGTTTAACGCAAGCACCATGCCAGTGTCTACAGTCACTTCATCGCGAGAATTAATTCGCGCAACAAGCGCTTGTTCACCTAGTTTTGTGTAAAGCATTGTTTCTGCTCCCATAAGCTCAGCAACTTCAATATGAGCATTGACATTTGGATATCGCTGAATCTTTTTCTCTTCATCATGGACATCCTCTGGGCGAATACCAAGAATCATTTCCTTGCCAATATAACCTTGCTCAGTTAACACTTTTAACTTTGCTTCTGGAATCTCAACAGAAATTTTGTCACAGACAAATGCATTTCCTTCAATGCGACCATTTAGAAAGTTCATTGCTGGCGATCCAATGAAACCTGCAACAAATTTGTTAACTGGCTTGTCATAGACTTCTTTAGGTGAGCCAACTTGTTGAATAATGCCATCTTTCATAACAACTAAGCGTGAAGCCATTGTCATCGCTTCCGTTTGGTCATGTGTGACATAGATTGTCGTTGTATTCAAACGTTGATGCAACTTAGCAATTACAGAACGCATTTGCACCCGTAATTTAGCATCTAGATTTGATAATGGCTCATCCATTAAGAAAACTTTTGCATCACGGACAATCGCTCGTCCTAGGGCAACACGTTGGCGTTGTCCACCTGACAATGCCTTTGGCTTTCTCTTCAAATAGGGCTCTAACCCCAGAATATCAGCCGCTTCTTTTACCCGGCGATCAATTTCATCTTTCGAGAATTTACGCAATTTAAGACCCAGTGCCATATTATCATACACAGACATATGCGGGTATAACGCATAATTTTGGAAAACCATCGCAATGTCACGATCCTTTGGTGCTACATCATTGACACGCTTTTCATCAATGTATAGATCCCCTTCAGAAATCTCTTCTAATCCTGCGATCATTCTTAACGTAGTTGATTTTCCACAACCAGACGGACCAACAAAAACAATAAATTCTTTGTCTTTGATGTCTAAGTTGAAATCAGTCACGGCTGTTACATCATTATCATAGATTTTATATATATTTTTCAAATGAATTTCAGTCAATCCTTACAACTCCATTTCTTGACTTGCCTCGTCATCCTAAACGTTTTGTGCGTTTCACTAGTCGTGAGACTGGCTCACCCGCGCTAATTTAGTGCTGATCATAGCATGTCTTGATTTTCTGCCAATTTAATTGGCTCGTATCATTCACCTGCAAATCTGCCATTGTTAGTAATTCTCCAACACCTACAGCAAACATTTTACTTTGGTGGATAGCTTCAATCCCAACAAGCGCATCTTCAATCCCAATCGATCTCTCTGGTGAAACTTGTAGCTTTTCACAAGCTGTTAAAAATACTTCTGGATCTGGCTTGCTTCTTGTAATTTTAGCCGCATCAACACAGTAGTCAAACAAGTGCTCGATACCAAGTGCCTTCAATACGATTCCAGCATTCTTAGATACAGAGGCTAGTCCAATTTTGATTTGTTCCTCTCTAATCGTAAGAATTAACGACTCAATGCCAGGTAAAATATCCTTTGGCGTCAATAACTTGAGATATTCACAGTACTGATCATTCTTGGTCTCTGTCATCCGAATGATTTCTTCTTCAGAGAAATCGCTTTCACGGCCTCCATGTTTAAGGATCAGTTTCAATGAATCAGTACGACTCACACCCTTAAGACACTCATTGAACACTTCATCAATTTCAATCCCAACTGAATTCGCCAGGCTTTTCCAAGCTAGAAAATGATAATGTGCAGTATCCGTAATCACGCCGTCTAAATCAAAAATAACTGCTTCAATTTTTTTCTTCATAATATTATGCCTCGCAAATCTTTTTTTCAATCCGGTCTACAAATTCACATACTTCACCAGCAATGATGACTGTAAGCGGTGTTCCAGAACTTTTTGATACTTCAATTTTATCATGGGATAGTGTAATAACAAGTTGTTCTTTATGCCATTGCAATGGAAAACGCATCTCTTTCCATGCTGCTGGTAAATTTGGGTGAATCGCTAACTTCTCATCGGTAATTGAAATTCCTGCAAAGCCAAATACAGTTGCTAACCAAAGCGATCCAAGCGCTGCCGCATGAATCCCCGTATCAGACGAGTGTGGATTCCCACCTAAATCGATCAGGCAAGCCTCTTGAAAGAATTGGTAAGCTGCTTCTTTTTCACCACAGCGTATGGCTACAATTGCATGAATCGCCTTGCTGAGAGATGAATCATGAATGGTTCTTTGTTCATAGAAAAATAGATTCTGCTTGACAATTTCTTCACTAAACAAGTCTGGCATTAGATAAAATAACATCACGAGATCCGCTTGCTTGAGCACCTGAAGCTCATTGACCTCATGGCGTGAATAATCTAGTAGGATACCTTGGCTACCTTGACTTTCTTTATACTGACTTAAATCAATACATGGTTTACTGAGAAATTGATCATCTTGCGGTATAATTAATTCATTATTTGGCTTTGGTAAGTATAGTCTCTCTAAAAAATCCTTAGCCCTCGCTACCAATTCCCGATCTGTGTCCCCAAAATGCGCCATATAGTGGAGCGTTCGCTCTACATTATAATAAGCAAGATAATTTGTGTAAGCATTATTATCAATGTACTCTGTGTATTCGTCAGGACCAATCACATTTTCTAACATCAATCGTCCATTTTTTTCAGTTGTTCGGCTGACCCAGAAACGAGTCGTTTCTTTCAGGAGCGTTAGCCCTTCTTTTTTCATAAACGTATGGTCTTGTGAGACAAGATAATACTGAACAGTTGCATAAGCAATATCAGCGACGATATGGTGCTCTGCTGCTGCAGAAGCCACTGGTTGCCGCTTGCCTGTTTTAATATTGATTGCAGCGAATTCAGGTGTTTCTTCTTCTCCTGTGAAGGCGCTTTCCCATGGAAAAAGTGCACCTTCATAACCGTTTCGTTTCGCTTTATCAAGCGCACCTTGCAAATGAATGTAGCGATATTGCAATAGGCGTTTCATGTTGTCAGAATGGGTGTATAAGTGAAACGGCGCAATAAAGAGCTCCGTATCCCAAAACACATGGCCTTTATAGCCTTCACCAGTTAATCCCTTGGCTGCAATACTCATGCGCTTATCATGAAATGGTGTCATAATTTCCAAATGATACAGCGCAAAATTAATTGCCAGCTGGTCAAATGAATTTGTCGATGTTAGTGTCATCGACTTTTGATCCCATACTGATTGCCAGCTTCGTGCTGATTGATCGCGCAGCGATTGATAGCTTGCATTGCCTAATGATTGAATCAATGCGACGCTTTCAGCGCAAGGGTGCTCACACTCGAGCGTCGTATGGACAGCAGACAATTTTTCCACTGAATAAGCCACGCCTGGCGCAAGTTTCGCCTTGTTTCTCGCGATTAATTGACGATTGCCTGCATAGAAGTCTTGTTCACCACAACTTGCAACGCATCTAGTAGCAATTCCTATTTCCCACTCAGACTCGACTGTTTGATACAACCCTTGCATCAGATTACCATCAGTTACGCGCACATCTTTTTCAATTGTGTGTTGTTTTCCATGGTTTGTTTCTTGCCCATCAATTCCAGCATGGATTGTGATATCCGCATGATCGTTCAGGCAGGTAACCGTTAGTTTAGAACCAATTAAATGGAGCTGTTGTTTACTGGCAAAACGTCTGAAAACGAAAGAGAATTTCTTCCCATATTCGTTTTCCCACTCGATTGTTCGTACGCATTCACCTGTTGCCAAGTCTAACTGCCGGTTATATGAATGTGTCTTCCCATTTAGTAGACTAAATGTTTGCCCATCAATCTCTATTTTCATACCGCAAACATCCGGTAGATTCACAATTTCCGTGCTGGCATCTCCAGGCGCTTTATTGTAAATCCCTGCAACATAAAATCCCCTTGTTTGTTCTGGGTAATTCTCCTCAAGCGCAGCTCGGATGCCTAGATAGCCATTTCCAACGACCATCAAAGTGGCATATTTATTAATTGTATTTAAATCAAATTTCTTCTCAATCAGTCGGTTTGTTAAGTTCATAATTGAATACTCTCGCCTTTTTCAGCAGATTGGTATAGTGCCTCCACGATCTGTTGCACAATAGTACCTTGCTCGCCGTCCGCTAGCAAAACATCCTCACCAAGGCAGCGATCAACAAAAGCCTTCATGCTCTTCTCATGTCGTTTTTCATCTGCTTCTTGCTTTTGATATAGGCTAACAAGTTCTCCTTTTTCATCAGTAAAAATTTCTGCAGGAAATAGTTGTGCACCTGCTTTATTTCCGTAAAATGATACGTTCATAATTGATTTTTCTTTCATATTCAAAGCAAACGATGTTTCAAGTTGTAGGATAGCACCCGATTCAAATTCTATCGTGCCAAACAACGAATCTTCAACTGTATATTTGCTAGGATCCCATTTCCCAAACATACCTTCACTTTTTTTTGTTCCAATCTCTTGAAACATATGGGCATTGACTTGTTTTACTTTTGGGAATCCAAGAACAAATAGTGCGGCATCAAGCATATGAATGCCAATATCAATTAACGGTCCCCCGCCCTGCAAGTCCTTGTCAGTAAAGGTACCCCATCCAGGAATCCCGCAACGACGTAGCGCTTGCGCTTTGACGACATAGACATCACCGAGTATGCCTTCCTTAACTTTTTCACGAAGGAAAACGGCGTCATCAGCAAAGCGATGGTGGAAATCATACGCCAGTATTTTTCCATTTTCCTCTGCAAGTTGCCACATTTCTTTCGCTTCCCTAGCAGTTAGTGCAGGCGGCTTTTCACACATGACATGACAACCATTAGCTAGTGCCGTTAGCGTTGCTTGGTGATGAAAGCGATTCGGTGTACAAACACTGACAATATCAATTGTCTCATTTGCAAAAAGATCAGCAATATTGGCGTACACCTTTGCGATGTGATTGCGCTCTGCGAAAGCATCAGCAGCGGCAGTGTCTGGATCAACAACAGCCACTAGCTCAAGTTCTTCGCGTGTACGGTAATAAGCAATATGAACCGTCTCAGCTACCTGACCTGCGCCAATAATGGCTACTTTCTTTTTCAAAATTAAACCTCCTCACGGAGCAAACTGTTCAGGTGAGTGATTGACTCTTGATATGCTGCTAGAGGATCTTCCGCACGAACACGGCACTCATAATTTAGGTAACCGTCATAACCATCTGCTTTTAATTGAGCAAATTGTTTAGAAAAGTCAATTGCGCCGCTCCCTGGTTGGTAACGATGATTGTCTGCCAAATGAATATGCCCAATTAGATCACTATGCTTGTGTAATGCTTCAGCCAAATCATCTTCCTCAATGTTCATATGATAGAAGTCAGCCATGATTTTTGTATGCTTGAGATTATTCTTTTCGATATATGCTCTTGCTTCAGCAAGCGTATTGATCATGTGATCTTGATAGCGATTCAGGGGCTCTAAGAAAATTGTCGTGTTGGTTTCTCCAGCAATTTTGTCTAAATAAACCAATGATTCACTCACTGCTTTCCAATCGCCAGCAGTGCTACGTGGTGATTGCATTGGCGGTAGGCGGAATGTGAACATTCCCCAAGCTGCTGGTACGATGATTCCCTTACCACCAACTTCTTGTAGTGCTTCAAGAATTGCTTTAATGTCTTCTAGCCCTTGCAGACGGCGCTCTTCAATGAAGTCGCCAATCCAGCCGCCATAACCACCGCAAGCAGTTGATACCGGAAGTCCAGTTGCTGCAATTGCTTCTTTCACTTCAGAAAGATTATCAACTAACAATTTTCCATCTATTTCAAAAGCTGAAAAGCCAAGGCTTTTAATCATTTCAAATTTTTCACGCATATTTTCAGGGAAAAAAGCTTGATTTTGTGTACCAATTTTCATTTTCATACCCTCCACTTTATCTTTTTATTTTTTTCTACAATTCAATGCCAAGCTTGATGCTTAGATCTGGCTCTTGGTCTACAAATTTCATGTAGGCTTCAGCACAATCTGCAAATGAGACGACAGGATCAATAATTTCACTACAATCAAGGTAGCCGTTCATAAGTAGCTCCCAGCAAGTATCCTCGATTCGTTTACGATCCCAACGCGGGTAATCAGGGTTTGGTTCACTTGAAGCACGAGAGAAAACGATTTTCGCATTGTTGAAGTGGGCTTCACGACCAAGGTTAAACCCTTCTGGGAAAGGCTTTGCAAAGGCAATGTATGAAATCGTTCCGCCATAAGCAATCCCTTTTAATGCAGCTTGCAATGCCGCAGCATTGCCACTTGATTCAATAATTGAATCTGCACCAAGTTTATTTGTTAATTTCTTAATTTCATAACCGACATCGGTTGTGATTGGGTCAAGGCAGAAATCTGCACCGTGACGTAACGCGATATCACGACGTTTTTCCAATGGATCAACACCGATTACAATGCTTGCGCCTGCTTTTTTAGCCAATTGAATTGCAATTTGACCAATGGCACCAAGCCCAACAATAACGACATAATCGCCTGCACGCACATGTGCATCACGAACGCCACTCATCGCAAACTGAGCAGGATCATAACATACTGCATTCTTCCATTTAGAAGCACTCGGTAACTTACGTAATTTATAGTTATCAACTGCATTCACGATGACAGTTTCCATTGTAGGTGCGTACGTACAAACAATTTCACCGAGCTCATAGTCAGTTACTTTTGTTCCCTTTTCAACAATTTCTCCAACAATCATGTTACCTAACTGGAACTCGCCAAAAACGATTCCTCTTGCTTGTCCTTTTTCACGTGGAACAAACATTTGCCATTCTGGTGAAAATTCTTCATCAATAAAAGGGCTAATGCCTCTGAAGTCAACAACTTCAGTACCATGTTTTGGTGAAGCAAAGTTTACTTTGATTTTCACTTCATTTTCCTTTATTGACTTATCTTGATAGTCCACGAGCGTTGCTACTCTTGGCTCGGTTGCGATTAATTTTTTCATCAAATTCAGATCCTATCTATTTATATTTTGTAAAATTCATTTTCTATCGTAATGGTTATCCTTTAACGCCACCATCTGTTAAGTTTCCTTTAATGAAACGCTCTGACAGTGCGTACATGATGATGACTGGTAATGCAGTCACAAGTGATGCAGCCATCATTCTGCCCCAAACATAGTCTGGTGTAGTGAAGAGTGCGTTCAGCCCAATTGGAAGGGTAAAGTTTTCTGGATCGAGTAGGAAAACAGAAGCAAATAAGTAATCATTCCAACTGACCATGAAACAGTAGACAAACACGGAAATGATGCCAGAGATCGCAAGTGGAATGATAATGTAAAAAATCGTCTGCAAACGATTTAAACCATCAATTGCCGCTGCCTCTTCAATATCTGCTGGAATCGTATCAAAATAACTTTTTAGCATAAAGATTGCCGTTGGCAATGTCTGTACAATCATTGTGATAACAAGTGATGTTTTCGTATCTGTAAGTCCGAGTCCAGAAATAATTTTGAACAATGGAACGATCAAAAGAATTCCTGAGAACATATAAACTGTGTAGAAACTATTATTAATTGTTACTTTTCCGATAAAGTTTAGCTTCGAAATGGCATAGGCACCAAAGATCCCGAACAATACTGCAAGAATCGAAGTCGTAAATGCAATGATGAAACTGTTCTTAAAGTAGAGCATGTACGGAAATAATTCCGGGTTGAAAATGTCTTTAAAATGCTGCAAAGTCCAATCTTGTGGAAGTAATGTCGGATTCACAGCAACCGCTTCCGATGTTGGCTTTAGTGCCGTCATCAGCATGATTAAAAACGGAAACAAGGTGAAACCAAGCAGTGCTATTAAAGCAGTGTAGAAGAAAATTTTTCTTATTTTTTTACTCTTTTTTGAACTAGCCATTGCCATTTAAGTCCACCTTCTTTCTTGAAATCATAATTGCAGCGAATAGGATAACGAATAGAATAACCGAAATAGAGGCTGCCTTACTTAAATCGTTAGATGAGAAGGCTGTTTCGTATAAGTATATCCCGAGAATATTGACCTGCTTCGTCAGTAAGTATACATCCGTAAACATGTAGAACATCCAGATCGAACGCAGTGTCACTACCGTGATTAGCACAGGTTTAATGGCAGGAAGTGTGACAATTTTGAACTTCTCCCAAGCTGTTGCACCATCGATTTCAGATGCCTCATAGAGTGACGTATCAATCGTTTGCAAGATTGCAAGGAAAGAAATAAATGCATACGGGAAATATCTCCATATTGCAAAAAATACAACGAGAATGAAGCTACTGACAGGGTTATCAAACCATAATGGTGCGGTATCAAATAAATGAAGCACGTCCCGACCAATGAAGTTGACAATCCCGTAACTATTATTAAACATATACTTCCACGCAAAGATCAGCGCGATTGATGGTGTTACATAAGATAAAATAATTAATGAACGTGATAGCTTTCGGAACTTGAATTTTCTGTTGAAAAATATCGCTACACCTAACCCCACAAGCGTACTACCTGCCACTGTGAAAAATGTGTAAAGGATTGTAACCCCAAGGGATTTATAAAATTCTGGATCTGTCAAAATTTCTTGGTAATTCTCAAACCCAACAAAAGTTGACGGGAGCGCTGGGTTCAATGGTTGATCAAAAAAGCTCAACTGAATATTTGTGATCATTGGGTAAACAATTAGCAACAACATCAGCACAAGCGTAGGTGCTAGCAAAAGCATTGCTAATTTAAAATCGGATTTTCCTCGTTTCTTCTTTTTCATTTTTCTCCCTTCCTAAGCATGTCAGCACATGTTTGACCTTAATGAAAAGGTCTTGCCAATATGGCTGTCGTTATTTACTGGCACTTCTTTTAAAGAAAAAGGGCACCTACACTATGAAGTGCCCTTTTCGCTATATTGCTTATTCTTTTAAAGCTTCTTTTACGGCTTCATCCGCTAATTTAAGCTGCTCTTCGAGGTCTTCTCCACCTACGGTAACTGCATTAATCATTTTAGGAATCGCTGCCGATGCCGTTACAGCACCCATTTCACTAAAGTTCTTATCGCCGACTAGACCAAATACTTGGATGTCATTAAATGAGTTTGCAATTTCAGTAGATAGATCACCGAATGCTTTAACCACTTCATTGCTTTGATAAGCTTCACTTGTTGTTACTGCGTCAGATACTGGTTGTGCACCACCTGGTGACATCAATACCCATTTCGTCATGTTTTCTGGCTCTGACATGAACTTGACAAACTTCTTAGATGCTTCGAGTTCTTCATCACTTAGTCCAGCTGTAATTGTTAATCCTGTTACGTTTCCAAAAGCAGCTTTTGACTCTTTATTTGGAACCGTGAAACCAACGTTATCCGCATGTCCTGCTTCAAACAATCCAGGAAGAATGTAAGTGGAGTAAATAGCCATTGGTACTTGTCCTGCTTTGAAAGCATCGTTTACTTCAGTCGTATCGTTTGAACCAGGCATCGTGTATTTAGCTAATCCTGTGTAATATTCTAAAGCTTCTTTCATTTTTGGAGAATCCACATCTACACTGCCATCTTCTTTAAAGACATTTGCGCCATTTGACAAAGCGAATTGCGAGAATGCTTGCTCAGAGAAACCACTTTCTGCAGTTGGCATTGCAATTCCATACTTTTTGTTGGCAGGGTCGTTAAATGCTTCGGCAATCGCCATAATTTCTTCCCATGTTTGCGGCTCACTGAATCCCTTTGAAGCTAACATTTCTTCGTTGTACCAAATACCTTGTACCCAACCAGTAATCGGTGCGCCTGTGTACTGTTTTCCATCTTCAGTTTTAAATAACTTAATTGCACCAGAATAGTAGGTATCTTCACCGATTTCTTTAACAATCTCAGTGACTGCATCTCTATCGATTAGTTGGTCCTTATCCATTACTTTTGCATAATCTTGTCCAATTTCGATCACCGCAGGTAGCTCACCAGAATTCGCTAATGTAACGATTTTAGTGTTGTAATTATCTTCACTAACTGGTACTTGCTTCACTGTAATATCTGGATTTTCTTTTTCAAATTCTGCAACTAATTCATTGATTACTTTTTGGCGATCAGGTTCGATAGATGAGTGCATAAATTTAATTTCAGTCTTGCCGTCAGCACTTTCGTCGCTGCCACAGCCAGTCAAAACCCCTGTTACTACTAGCAACATAACAAGTAAAGCTTTTAAACTTTTTTTCATTTTCTTTCGCCTTCCTTTTTCCCTATTTTTTTAACCAACAAAATTGATACGGCTCTAGCTGGATATCACCTTGGGCATGAATTTCCTCCCCAGTAACAATATCTGTAAAACCACCTACCAATGGGCAAGTGACAATTTCATTCGTTAGATTGTATATGGCGAATAAATAATCTGATTTATTTATTCTTTTAAAAGCAAACACTTTTTCACCAAAGTCAGCGACTTCCATCGGTGTATTCGGATGAAAAAGGGCTTCTACTTTTCGGCATTGAATCATCTTTGTCAATTGAGCAAAGATTTGGCTCTGAAGCGAATCTCTATCAGCAAGTTCTGCCTTGATCGCATCAAGTTGGTATTTCTGCCGGTTAATGCTCCGGTTTCTACCAGTTTCACGCACACCATCATAGTCATTTCTTGACCCGAGCATGCTTTGAACATACACAGCAGGAACACCCGGGAATCCAAGCAAGATCGCATGTGCTAAAAGAAATCTTTGTACTCTTAATGCATCATGATCTGCTCGCTTATTGAGTGCATCAAAATAAGTTACATTGATTTCATATGGGCTCTTCGTCCCATCCGGATTGTTTTTGTAGGAGACAAGTGCACCTTCAGTTTCTAGCTCTTCTACAAATTGGTTAATCTCCTGTTCTGCAACAAGTCCTCTTAAAGGATTCATGCCAATCCCATCATGCGAAGCAAGGAAGTTAAAGAAAGTCGCCCGTTCCGGTAAGTCTAGCCCCTTTGCCCAAGTCGTCAATGCTTCACCATTTCCACAATGGATAGCATGAAGCACGAGTGGTGGCAACGGGAATTGGTAGACCATATGTGCTTCATCCCCATTATTTCCTAGGTAAGCAATGTTATCTTTGTGCGGAACATTAGTTTCAGTAATGATTGCCGTCCCAGGTGCAACGATATCCACAATATCACGGAATAGTTTCACAATTTCATGTGTTTTTTGATGATGAATACAAGTTGTCCCGATTTCCTTCCACATGAACCCAATCGCATCTAAACGAATGTAGGCGGCACCTTTTTCAAGGTAGAACAGCAATACATCAATTAGTCTAAGTAGCACTTCAGGATTCGCAGCGTTGAGGTCAATCTGGTCATCACTAAAAGTTGTCCAAATATGTGCTGGCTCTCCATTTGCAAATGTAAATGGTGTTAAAAGTGGCGATGTTCTCGGTCTAGTAACTGCTGAAAGATCTTCACCCGGATCAACATCGACAAAGAAATTTTGATACTCTGGATCGTTTGCTAAGTAACCTTTAAACCAAGCACTTTGTGCTGAAATATGGTTACACACGAAATCAAACATGATTCTTGTCTCACCAGAAAGTGATGCAAGATCTTCCCAATCCCCACACACGGGATTAATTTTCTCATAATCAATGACGGAAAAACCATCATCGGAAGAGTAAGGATAAAAGGGCAGAATATGCACAACCTCAAATTTATCGGACAGATACTCCTTGTAGAATGTTTTCAGCGATGCGAGTGTTGGCGTCTGTTCTTGGTAAAATTGATCACCATACGTAATCAACACAACATCTTTTTCATCCCAATGCGGTTTCCGTGCCAGATCAACCCGAGCTTTCGCATCCGCCAACTTCTTTTCAATTCTGCGACTAATTAATCCAATATCTTCATTTTCGTATATATTGGAGATTCTCATCTGTACTTTATTCATAATTATCACCACTTTTCTAGGGTTATTCACTAACCACATTCTATAAAAAGTCATTATTTATCGGAAAAAACCGATCAGTTGAGTCGCGTAACAAACATTTTGGAACCGCTCCCACGACTCCACATTACTAAAGAAAAATTACTATGTCAATGCTATTTTTAATGATTATCGTTTTAAATTTATTTCATGCTGGAAATTATTTAAATAGAGATAGGATGAAATAGAAATATATGTGCTGAAAAAGCGATCAGAGAAATTGAAGAAAGGTTTCCATCTCCCCTATTCACAGCGTTGATGTGATGATCAGGTGGTTTTTCATTTTCCACTTTACACCAACTTAAATTTTAATATAAAAATACTGGCTATTGGCACAGTGCTGAAAAAAATGTAAAATGGGGCAAAGAAGTTTAAGAAAGTGTAGGCAATAATAATGAAAAGTACCATTTATGATATTGCTCGAGTGGCAAATGTCTCAAAATCTACTGTTTCAAGGGTGCTGAATAATCAAGAAAACATTTCTGAAGAGGCCAAGAACCGAGTTCTTGCTGCGATTAAAGAATTGAATTATAAACCTAGCAAAGTGGCTAGAGCACTATCAAATGTAGGATTTGATGCGATTATGGTTGTTTTATCACGTTCTGCTAAAACAACGATTGGCAACCCGTTTTTCTCTGAAATTCTCCATACGATCTCAACCAAAGCAGAGGAAGAGGATTTCGATTTGATATTGCAAACAGCAAAAAATAGTAATGAAGAATTGGAGAAGTGTTCAATCAAAATTAAAGAGAAAATGATTAAAGGCATCATTATGCTCAGTTCACCGATGGACGATGAATTCTTTCTACAACTAGATCAATTTGACACACCGATCGTTGTGATTGGGAACGTCGATCCTGTCTACAACAATATTTCCTCTATCGACACCGACAACTATCAAAACAGTTATGATTTGACGCAAGTACTAATTGATCAAGGGCACCGCGATATCGCTTGCATCTATCCACCGGCTAATTATCACGTGACAATAGACAGGGTTGCTGGGTTTTATTGCTGTATGAAGGATAACGGGCTCACCGTTGTAGACTACTGGATGATCAATGGTGGCGTGTCAGCAGAAAGCGCATATGATGCAGCTGACCGTTTACTTTCGAGTGAAAATAAACCCTCTGCTGTGGTAGCTATGGATGATGCTAAGGTCTTGGCGATCTATCAAGTGGCAGCAGAAAAGGGCATTTCGATCCCAGAGCAGATATCTATCGTAGGGTATAGCCATGAGCTGATTTCAAATTTCCTGAGCCCTGCATTGACTACTGTGAGGGTGCCCACAAAGGAATTGGGCGAGGCTGGTGTTGATTTGTTATTGAAAAAGATTAGGAAGGAAGTATTGGAACCTAAGAAATTGATCATTGCGACTGAGCTTGTTAAGGGAAATTCGGTGAATAGTAAGTTGTAGTTTTTTTGGGGGATCAATGGTTGTGCTGGAACACACAAAACCCAAAACAGATTAGATGAAACACCTAGCAACAAAAGCCAAGATCAAAAAATAGGTCAAGGCTGATTGAAAACTGATATGAAAATAACCTTGACGAAGTCGAGGTCACCAAAAAAGAGAAACCTAGATACATTCAGGCTTCCCTCTTTCTGATTATTTCATATATCTTCCGATGCTCGTTTATTCCATAGAACAGTCACAGCGAGGCTTTCGATTTGCGGTTAATTGTGATTACACCTAATCCGGTACAGAAGCAAAACAAAGCAAACAGAGAACTTATCCCATTTTCTCCAGTGCGCGGCATTGGTTCTACTGTCACCGGCGGCTTAGGTGCTCCTGGTTTTTGAACCTCAGGATTTGGCTGTCCTGGTTTTTCTGGATCTGGTTTTACCGGATGAACAACCTCCTTCACATGAACGTTTACTTGTAGGCTAGTTTGATTGTTTTCCATATCTATTGCTGTAATTGTCACTAAGTATGTTCCGGGCGTATTTAAATCAACTTTACTGGAAAAATCTGTTGTAATTGTCGCATCTGCCTCACTCATTACCTTCGCATCAATCAAATACTCAACTTCTGTCTTACTGTTGCCTTTTTCATAGGTGACATCTTCTGCTGTGACTACTGGTGCTATTGTATCTTCCACAGTGACTTTTACTTGTGTGCTTCCCTTATTTCCTGATGCATCTTCCGCTGTAATTATCACCGTGTATACGCCCACTTTATTCAAATCTACGCTACTAGCGAAATCTGATGTAATTGTCGCATCTACCTCACTCATTACCTTCGCATCAATTAAATATGCAGCTTCTGTCTTACTAATGCCTCTTTCATATGTCACATCTCTTGCTGTGATTGTTGGTGCTGTCGTGTCTTCCACAGTTACATCTACTTGAACGCTAGCTTTGTTGCCCTTGGGATCTTCTCCAGTAATCGTTACTGTATAGGTTCCTAATGTATTCAAGTCAACTTTACTGGCAAAGTCTGATGTGATCATGATGTCCGCTTCACTCGATACTTCTGCATCAACCAAAAACGCCGCATCTGTTTTGCTAATCCCCTTTTCATACGTTACATCATCAGCACTGAGTAATGGCTGAGTGATTGTCCCAGAAAAAGTAACCAACGAATCACCATCAATCATTCCATTATGTTCAAATGTAAAATTAGTGCTCGTTTGATTTGTAAGTCCACTCCACTGAACATAAGGTCCATTATAGCTACCGCTGTCACTGATTGTATTTGGAACAATTAATTGTCCATTGAGATCCTTAACCACATTTTCAACTATGATAGGTTCACCGAGCGGCACTACTGGGTATCGAATGGTTTGATTTCCGAGACCTAAGTGGTATAATCCCGGGGCGGTTGCTCCCTTTAATGGTCTAAGATCTGTTATTTCATTGTACCCTAGGTCTAGATAGGTCAACTTCGTCAAGTTGACCAAAGGGGTAAGATCACTAACGGAAGAATGCGTGACAATTAAGGTGTCTAAGTTCGTTAGATTTGATAACGGTGTCAGATCAGTCACATTAGTAAAGGCCATAGATAGATATATGATGTCAGTTAAGTTAGCTAACGGCGTCAGATCACTGATCGGGTTCTTGATTAGCGTTAAGATTGATAGATTAGACAAGTACTGCATGCCTTCTAAGCTTTTCATCCCTGTATTGATAATTGATATTTCCACTATCTCATCTAGATCATCTTGGGTCACCGTGTCTGTCACTGTTTTTGATAACAATCCTGCAACCGTTTGAGCTAGAACAGGATCTGGAAACACTTGGTTGATAGGCGTATCAGTAGCAAGAACTGCACTTGCTTTAACAGTTTCAGTATCTTTACTACCTAATTGGATTTCTTCTGCAAGTAACAGGTTATTGGAATTAATTAAAAACATACTAATTATTACCACGATTGCTATTGCGATAATTTTCCTCATTTCCTTCTTCCTCCTTTCTCATTGAATGAACCTTTTACTGTTCAATACATATTTCTTCTAAACAGATATTGCATCAAATGCTGTTTATCACTCCATCTTAACATCTGATGTGATTTCATACTATAAGATTAATCACAGCCACGATTACATTGGTGGAGTTTGCATATTATCATGCCGCGCACAATGCAAGAACTTTAGGACTGGTCATTCCTTCCCAAAGTCCTCTGTTTATACTTCTGCTAATCTGACATCCTACATAGTACTATTATCATGTGCATTAACAAAATAAAAATTCTCAACGTTATTATCTTCATTTCAAAACAAGTGAAGTTTTCTATTCTTGCATCACGCGTAATAAATCAGCCAACTTTAAGCATGTCTTGAACACTGTGATATTTCTCTTTCTGGCTGGCACATTTTAGACACAAAAAACTTTAGATAGTGATGCTATCTAAAGTATTTAACCATTACGATGGATTTGGTAAGGTTGATTGCCATTTCCAATCACCCAGCTAAACAATTATTCCTCATAATGTGTATCAATATTCACAAACTTATTATGTCTCTTCACAAATGCTAGCGATACGTCACCAACCGGACCGTTACGTTGTTTAGCAATGATAATTTCGATAATATCCTTGTTCTCAGTCTCCTTGTCATAGTAATCTTCACGAAATAGGAAGGCAACGATATCGGCATCCTGCTCAATACTTCCTGATTCCCGGATATCAGACATCATTGGACGCTTATCCTGTCTCGATTCCACACTACGAGATAACTGAGAAAGTGCAATAACCGGAACTTCGAGCTCCCGCGCCAATGCTTTCAGTGATCGCGAAATTTCTGATACTTCTTGCTGACGGTTTTCTCGTCCATTACCGCTTCCTTGAATCAATTGTAGGTAGTCAATCATAATCATATCAAGCCCCTGCTCTTGGCTCAGGCGGCGACATTTTGAACGGATTTCACTAATCCGTACACCTGGTGTATCATCAATGAAGATATTGGTTTTCGATAAGCTTGCAACAGCCAGCGACAAGCTCCGCCAGTCATTGCTGTCCAAATCACCCGTCCGCAGTTTCTGTGCGTCAATGTTGCCTTCTGCGGACAGCATCCTCATAACCAATTGCTCTGCCCCCATCTCCAAACTGAAGATCGCTACACTAAAGCCTTGCTTGGCGACATTTTGTGCAATATTCAGTGCGAAAGCCGTCTTTCCCACTGAAGGCCGGGCACCAACAATGATCAAGTCATTCTTCTGAAATCCAGCGGTCAATCGATCGAGCGCCGTATAGCCAGTTGGGACACCAGTTATATGCCCCTTACGATTATGCAACTTCTCGATATTATCGTAAGCACCTAGCAATACATCTTGGATGTTTTGAAAGGCTTTGACATTCTTTCGTCTCGCCACCTCAAGAATTTTCTTTTCAGTTTCATCAAGTAACTCATCCACTGCATCTTGTCTTGTATAACCATCCTGAACCACTTCGGTTGCCGTAGTAATCAACCGGCGCAATGTCGCCTTCTCAGAGACAATCGCTGCGTAATGCTCAATATTGGCTGACGTAGGAACGGAAGATGCCAGCTCTGCTAAATAGGAGATTCCGCCAACCTCTTCAAGAATTTGCTTTGCGCTAAGTTCCTCAGATACTGTAACTAAGTCGACGCCTTTTCCCGCTTCAAAGAGTGCTACCATGCTGCCGTAAATCCGCTGATGCGCTTGTCGATAAAAGTCCTGAGACCCTACAAATTTTGTTGATTGCTCAATTGATTTTGGCTCAAGAAAAACAGCACCCAAAACAGCTTGTTCAGCCTCAATATTCTGCGGTGGAATTAGTCCTGAAAATTGCTCGTTCATAAAACACCAATCTCTCTACTCATTAACCTTGTTCGACAACTTCAACTACAAATGTTGCGGTTACATCATGATGCAGTTTAACATGCACATCGGTTTTTCCTAGCTCTCTAATACCCTCGCTAGGATCTAATTTTCGCTTATCAAGCTCATAACCAAACTGTGCTTTCATTTCATCAACCATTTGTTTTGTTGTAATTGATCCAAATAATCGGCCTGACTCACCAGCCTTTGTAGCGATTTTGACAACGCATTTCTCTACATTTTCTTTCAATGCCTCTGCTTCAGCTAAATCTTTTTGCTCGCGGTTAGCTGCTTTTTTCTTCTGTGATTCTAATTGTTTAACTGCAGCTGTTGTTGCTTCTACCGCCACACCTTTTTTAATGAGAAAATTTGTTGCATACCCATCTGAGACATTTTTTATCTCACCTTTTTTCCCTGATCCCTTAACATCTTTTAAAAATACGACTTTCATTCTTGAATTCTCCCTTCAATATAGTTTTCAATGGCCATATGCAATCTTTTTTCCACATCAGCTATCGTAACACCTGTTAATTGCGTTGCTGCATTGGTGAAGTGCCCACCACCATCCATGTCTTCCATGATCAGCTGGACATTAATCTCCCCAAGCGACCGACTACTCACCGCAACTGAATCTTCGCCTTTTTTCGCAAGGACAATCGAAGCTTCTACATTTCCCATTGTCAGAAGCGTATCAGCTGCTTTGGCAATCTGTACCTGGCTATAGATCTTGTTATCAGCACCCTTGGCAATCGCAATGCCCTCTTTATAAAAATAAACACTTTCAAGCAGTTTGTTCCGCTCGACAACTTCGTCTACATTCTCTTTAAAAATATTTTGAATCTGTGCTAAATTAGCACCATGGAAGCGCAAAAATGATGCTGCATCAAAAGTCCGTGAACCAGTACGTAGGGTGAACGATTTTGTATCTACGACAATACCTGCAAGTAATGCAGTTGCTTCAAAAATATCAAGCTTCTTCAAATTCGGATGATAATCCATTAACTCTGCTACAAGTTCTGCAGTAGAAGATGCATATGGCTCCATGTAAGATAGAATTGGATTTTCAATCACCTCTTCACCACGACGATGATGGTCTATCACCACGATCTTACCCACTGCCTTCAGTAGCTTTTCCTCTATTACCAGCGATGGTTTATGTGTGTCAATTACAATTAACAACGATTTCTCTGAAGCAATCTCTAATGCCCGATCAGCTGATACAAATTTGCTCTGCAACGCATCATTCTTTTTAATTTCAGCAAATAAATTCTTTAAGCTGGAATCCATTTCGTTTTTATCAACAACAACATAGCCTGGCACCTCATTGACTTCAGTTACACGGAGTAAGCCGATTGCTGAACCGTATACATCCATATCAGGATTTCGATGTCCCATGATAATCACATCTGAGCTATCGATAATTAAGTCACGCAATGCGTGCGAAATCACGCGTGCGCGAACTCGTGTTCTTTTACCGGTTGGATTGGTTTTTCCGCCATAGAATTTCGCTTTCCCGTTCTGCATCTTGATAACTGCCTGATCGCCACCTCTACCAAGCGCTAAATCTAGGCTAGACTGCGCTAGCACACCTAGTTCTGTCAGTGAATCAACGCCACTTCCCACACCAATACTGAGTGTAAGTGGTACATTTTCGCGCATTGTAGCAATACGAACATCATCTAGAATGTTAAATTTACTTTTTTCTAATCTTTCTAAAATTTCTTCATTCAAAACAGCCATAAAGCGGTCTGATGAAACTCTTCGAACAAGCAACTCGTTTTCACTTGCCCAATCAGTGATCTCTGAAGTCACTAAGTTACGAATTCTACTACGCTTCTGATCGTCCATTCCCTGCGTCACATCATCATAGTTATCAAGGAACAACAAACAAATAACCGTTTTCTCACCTAGATAATCTTTCTCTAACTTCTTCTGTACTGTTACATTTGTAAAATAAATTAAACGTTGCGTTTTCCTGTGCTCTATTTTATAAATTTGATCATCGATTGTAATCAAGTCGTTTTCAGTCTTTTTCCAAATATACGAGACGAGATGTTCTGAGATTTCGTCTAGTGGCTGGCCCATGTCAACCTTCTGGTCAAAGGTGTTC
>JAVBKE010000134.1:0-12295 GCA_031554185.1 Caryophanales bacterium | reverse complement strand
AATATTTTGAAGGAAATGAAAAACAATGGGTATGAGGTAATTTGGATTGGACGTAATGATATCGTACCAGCGGATCGAGCAAAGACAGAATACTGTGATGAATATTACGATGGTATCACCGATTGCGACACGCGCGATGTGAAAAACAATGAGGTTAATTTTGGTGCGATGATGAACGAAGACACGAAAGCTTTATTTAAAGAAATGATGTCTGGTGATACCTATTACTCATTCTACATGGGGAAACTGCCGGATGGTGAGGGATATGGGAAGACAGATTCAAATTGTGTGGATAAAGCGCTTGAGTACATTGAAAGAAGAAGTAAAGAAAAATCAGATAAGCCATTCTTTGTTTACTGCACACTGTCGTTTCCGCATCCGCCATATGGTTGTGAAGATCCATGGTATTCAAGCATTGATAGAGGAAAACTACCGCCAAGACGTCCAAATATAAAGGATATTCCTCATAAAGCTAGTATGCTATATGGGATCAATGCTAAACAGGAATTGAATGGATGGACTGAGGATCGGTTTGATGAACTTCGTGCTACGTATTTGGCAATGGTTTCTAAATTTGATCACTATCTTGGCTCTATCAAGGACAAGTTGAAGGAAACAGGTCTATACGATGACACAAATTTAATTGTTTTCAGTGACCATGGCGATTACACTGGTGATTACACGATCACAGAGAAGGCACAAAATTGTTTTGAGGATCCTATTTCAAATGTGCCGTTATTGGTAAAGCCGGCGAAAGGAAGCCCGGTTAAGCCAAGAATTTCAAAGGCACAGGTAGAATTACTTGATTTACCTGCTACAATTGCTGAAATCGCTGGTTTTGAATTGTCTTATACGCAATCTGGAAAATCATTGATGAACGCCGTGGCAGGAGATGAGTTTCACAAAGATGCTGTCTTTTGCGAAGGTGGTCGGGTTCATGGAGAGAAGCAGGCAATGGAACTTGGTCATGATGTCAAGTCGATGTATTGGCCAAGGCTTTCGACGCAGTATAGTGAAGGTCCTGAACACACAAAAGCCGTTATGTGTAGAATGGATAACTATAAATACACAATGCGACTTTATGAACAAGATGAACTATACGATCTTGTAAATGATCCGATGGAAATTGACAACTTAGCTGTGAAAGACGAATACCAAGAAATTGTTCAGGCAATGAAAAACCGAGTGACACAATTTTATATGGAAACAACAGATTTTGTACCAACTAAACGAGATAAACGCTAGATAAAAGGAGGAAGTAATATGTTCAAGAATGACTTTTTATGGGGCGGCGCTACAGCTGCCAATCAATTAGAAGGTGCTTATGACCGTGATGGTAAAGGGCTCTCTGTATCAGATATAATGCCAGGTGGAAAGATTCGTTTTCAAGTATTAGGTAGTGAGACTTTTAATTGGACGATGGATGCTGAAAAATATATTTATCCCAACCATCGAGGAATTGAGCATTACGACCGTTTCAAAGAGGACATCGCTCTGTTTGCAGAAATGGGATTTAAATGTTATCGCTTTTCAATTGCTTGGTCGCGTGTTTTTCCGAAAGGGGATGAATTGACCCCGAATGAGGCTGGTTTACAATATTACGATGCGCTAATTGATGAATGTTTAAAACACAAGATTGAGCCTGTGATTACGATGTCTCATTATGAAATGCCGCTCCATTTAGCGAAGCAATATGGCGGCTGGAAGAATCGGCAATTGATTGAGTTCTATGAGCGTTTTGCAAAGGTTGTTTTAGAGCGTTATCACAGCAAGGTGAAGTATTGGATGACTTTCAATGAGATTAATTCAGCATTTCATTTCCCAGCACTTAGTCAAGGAATGTTGAAAGCAAATGGTAGTGGTGAGTTCAAAAATATATTACAAGGTCTTCACAATCAATTCGTCGCTAGTAGTAAAGCGGTCAAGATTGGACACGAACTAAATCCAGATATCCAGATCGGTTGTATGATCATCTATGCAACAATGTATAGTATCGATGCCAATCCAATCAACCAAGTAGCGCTGATGAACAAAAATCAAGAATTTAATAATTTCTGTACTGATGTACAGGCAAGAGGGCAATATCCAGTTTACACAAAACGTTTGTTTAAAGAACACGGGGTTGACTGGGGTGATTTGGAAATTAAAGAAGAAGACCTAGACTTGATTGCGAAGCACACAGTGGATTACATTGGCTTTAGTTATTACATGTCTTTGGCAGTGAATGAAACAGCTACGGAAGAAGACAATGTGCAAGGAAACCTCCTTGGCGGTGTAGGGAACCCATTCCTCGAGGCTAGTGAGTGGGGCTGGGAGATTGATCCGTTGGGGTTGCGAATTGCTTTGAATGAGCTCTACGGTCGTTACCAAAAGCCGCTCTTTATCGTCGAAAATGGATTAGGCGCGATCGATCAAGTAGATGAACAAGGCTATGTGGAAGATGATTATCGGATTGATTACTTGCGTCGTCATATCGAAGCAATGGCAGAGGCTGTAGAAGATGGTGTCGATTTGATTGGCTATACTCCTTGGGGATGTATTGATCTTGTCAGCGCATCAACCGGTGAGATGAGCAAACGCTATGGTTTTATCTATGTTGATCTTGATGATGAGGGGAACGGTACATTGAATCGATCAAGGAAGAAGTCCTTTGGTTGGTACAAGCATGTTATCGAGACAAACGGGAAAGAGCTTTGATTTTTTAGGATAAGAAGGGAGCATCACGATGAAACATATTTCAGTTTTAGTCAAACCCGCATCGTCTTTATGTAATATCAGGTGTCAATATTGTTTCTACGCTAATGTTAGCTCCCTTCGTGAGGTCCGCTCCTTTGGCATGATGAAACAAGAGGTTGCTGGGAAGATGATTGATCATATCTTTCGTGACTTAGACAATGGGGATCATTTAACTTTAGCTTTTCAAGGTGGTGAACCTACTTTGGCAGGACTTGCTTATTTTAGGCACATCGTTTCACTTGTGTCTAAGCAAGAAAAGCAAGTTTTCGTCCACTATAGCCTCCAGACCAACGGTTTATTAATTAATGAAGCGTGGTGTGAATTCTTACGAGAACATCAATTTTTAGTAGGGCTATCGATTGATGGGCATAAGGTGCAGCATGATTTGAATCGTTTAGACCCAAAAGGAAGCGGCACTTTTGATAAAGTAATCAAAACAAAGCGGCTTTTTGAAGTGTATGAGATTGAGTACAATGTACTCTGTGTTTTAACAGACCTCTTATCAAAAGAAGCAAAAAAGGTTTTTCAGTTTATCAAAGAACAAAATATTCAATATATCCAGTTCATTCCCTGTTTAGATGATCTTGATGCTACGGAAAGAAATCGTCATGCATTGACACCTAAAAGCTTCGCCAGTTTCTATCATGAATTATTGGTACTATGGATTGAGGAATTACGGTCTGGTCATTACATTCATATCAATTTATTTAATGATCTGATGAACCTATTGGTTCACCAAAAAGTTACAGCCTGTGGGATGCTGGGTAATTGTCAAATACAGTACGTGATTGAAGCTGATGGTAGCGTTTACCCATGCGACTTTTACGTGCTGGATGAATACCGAATGGGATATATTCAAGATCAAACGCTACGCGATTTGTTTGCACAAGCCAATTCGAAAAAATTTCTCTGCTCTAGAACTGCTTTACCAACTGCTTGCGGGAACTGTAGTTTTCAATCAATGTGTCGTGGTGGTTGTAAGCGGATGAAGGATGCTGTCTACGTAGATGATAGTGGTTACTGCGGTTATCAACATCTGCTCAAGGAATTTACACCAAGAGTGGAGGAGATCTTCAGACTATCGCAAGGGGTGGTTGTTTGATCGGACTGCTTTACGCGATTGTGATTATCATTGCATGCACTGTAGGTGCCATTTCTGGTATGGGCGGTGGTGTGATTATTAAGCCAGTGTTTGATTTTATTGGTGTCCATTCGGTGGTAGCAATTTCATTTTATTCAACCGTTGCTGTATTTACAATGTCGATTGTTTCAACGGTTCAGCAGGTGAAAACTGGTAGGAAATTCAACTGGAAATTGATTAGATGGATTTCTTTTGGGGCTGTCCTAGGCGGAATTCTTGGAAACATAGCATTTGAATGGCTACTAGATTTATCTAATGATGCCGATCTTGTTCAGTTAGTTCAAATTAGTTTAACTATCGTCACCCTTATTATCTCGCTTTTATATAGCAAATACCGTTGGACTAGTTACCAGTTTCGGTATGTAGGCTGGTACCTAATTAGTGGATTGCTGTTAGGCTTCCTAGCTAGTTTACTCGGGATTGGGGGCGGGCCGATCAATGTTTCATTGATGTTGTGTTTATTTTCACTTCCAATAAAAGAAGCGACGATTTACTCTATTTGTACAATTTTCTGGTCGCAGCTTGCAAAAATAATCGCAATTTGGACAACAGGGTTTGATCGCTATGATATGAGTATCCTCCTCTATATCATTCCAGCATCAATTATCGGAGGCTTAGTTGGGGCAAAAGTAAGTCATCTTTTATCTGCAGAAAAGGTTATATTCGTTTTTCAAGCAGTGATACTTTTTGTACTAGCAATCAATCTTTATAATGGGTATCGGCTTCTATAAAAACTAGTTGCCCCTGTTCCCACCTTACTAAAAAAAACAATCTCACAAATAACATTTTAATTGAAGTCAGATCACGATAATCGCATCGTGATCTGACCTTTTTTACATTTCTGCATGATGCATTTAGATCGATGGGAGAGTCAAAAAAATCTTTATACGCAAGTAAAACTTTTAATTGAAATTTAATTTCATTTTAGATATAATGAAAATGAAATTAAATTTCATTTCATGTTGACTCATAGTTTGATGATCAAAGTAATTGCGGGAGATGATGAACGAAAAACGATTATGCGACCAAAGGATTTGATGTGGAAAAGGGATTGTTTGAAGCGACCGCATTACGCATTGATATCCAGTGTTGTTTTGTATTACATGGATGGATTTTTTAAAAAAAGAGGTGAAAGATATGTTTTTTTCAATGTATCCAACAGATTCAAAGGAGTCATGGAACGAAGTTGTTTCTTCAATTGAGAAATATGGAGCGTTTCCCGTTTTTACATCTCTGCACATTCCAGAAGCAACAGGATTATGGGATTACCTAGAGAAGCTAGGGCAACTTCATCTGCAAAAAGGTTTCACATTTTGTGCTGATATTTCGCCACATACACTCAAGGTATTGGAAATCCCAATTGAAAATACTCAGAAGCTAAAAGCGTATGGGATTGAGTGTCTAAGGATTGATTACGGTTTTTCATTAGCAGAGATTGAGCAAATCGCAAAACAGGGATTTTCTATTGCTGTCAATGCAAGTACTGTCGATGAGGAATTTATGCTTGCGCTAAAAGAAATCATCCCAATTGGCTGGCACAACTACTATCCGCGTCCTGAAACGGGGTTGTCCGCTCATTACTTTCAATCTCAGAACAGCTTATTTCATCGGCATGGGTGCGCACTAATTGGCTTTATTCCTGGCGAGAAATTCTTACGTGCGCCGCTCTATCTAGGATTACCAATGCTCGAAGGTCACAGGCATGTCAATACCTATGTAAACTACATGCGTCTTCGTCAAAAGGAAGAAAAGATGTCTATCTATCTGGCCGAAGGAATTGCTTTTCAACGTCATTTAGACTGGATTGCTAAATGGGAGAATGAAGGCGTCATTTCTCTACCAGTTTATATGGACGACGAACTATTTAGCCAATTTGAAAATCGTGTTTTCTCATTAAGACCAGAGGCATCAGATACTTCTTTTCGCTTGGAGGGAACGCGTGGTGTGATCAAAGCACCAAATGAGGGTATCCATTCTGACGGCCGGTTTAAAGGGAGTATCCAAATGGATACAGAAGCGTACGGGCGGTACGAAGGCGAAGTTCATTTGATGCATCATGACGCATTGATCGATCATCGGACAGTTTATATTGGTGAACTCCAAAGAAATTATCTAGGGCTTGTGGATTGTTTAAAGGGAAAATGTAAGATTCAATTTGTCCGTTAGATTCTAGGGTGTGTCTGAAAAAGATTTGTGAAAGCTTTTTGAAGAATTTTCCGTTTAGCTTTGCCCATAAAAGGTCTTAAATATTTCCGATATTTGCGATTTTTTCTCCGCGATACTTCAAAAAACTATTCTAAAAACCCTGACACAAATCTTTTTCAGACACACCCTAAGCAGCATTTTTTGTAAAGTAGGCTTATTCGCAACCAATTGCGTGAAAATATAGGCAGGAAGAATCTTTCCAGGGGGGATTTAGAGATGGATTATAAGAAAATAGGTCAAGAAGTTTTAGTTTTATTAGGCGGAAAGGATAATATTCAGAAATTCACTAATTGCATGACGCGATTGCGTGTGACAGTAAAAGATAAAGAGAAAGTACAATTTGCTGACATTAAAGCGATAAATGGTGTAATGGGTATTGTCGATGCAGGAGAACAAATTCAAATTATCTTTGGTCCAGGACATGCACAGAGAATGCGCGACGCATTTGAAGTCATTACTGGGATGAAAGCAGATGCACAAGTAGAAGATGAGTTTGAAGATGTCGCTGGTGATACAAAAGCAAAAGTTAAGGCTAGCCAAACGGCTTCATGGCAAAAAGGCTTCCAGCATATCGGAAATATTTTCATACCACTAATCCCAGGATTTGTTGCTTGTGGTTTAATCATGGGCTTAACAAACATGTGGAAACTAGCTGATCCTTCAATTGTCGGTAATGAGTGGTTTTTACTTTTAGCAGCAATTGGTGGTTTGGTTTTTGGTTCAATGCATATTATTGTTGGTTACAATGCCGGCAAAGAATTCGGTGGAACGCCGATTTTAGGTGCAATCGCGGGTGCTTTAATCTACTCACCTGCAATGAATGGAATTCCAGAAACAGCGACAAGTGCAGCTGTGCCGCTGTATAGTATTAATCTTTTTGATCATTTCACAATTATGCCGCAAAGCGGACTTGGTGGCGTCATTGGAGTGGTTCTGGCAGCGTTCGTGTTCGTTCAAATTGAAAAGCGCGTGCGTAAGGTCGTACCAGCGTGGTTGGACTTATTCCTTGTTCCACTAGTAACTATTTTAGTCGGAAGTGTGATTACTGTTTTCGTTGTTATGCCAATTTCTGCAATATTGATGAGCTTCCTTACATGGTTGTTGGTGGACGTTGCATTATACAAAGGTGGCATCATTGGTGGTTACTTGTTAGCGGCTACATTCCTTCCGCTTGTTATGCTAGGAATCCATCAAGGGTTAACGCCGATACATGCACAATTGATACAAGATACGGGCTATACGATTTTACTTCCGATTCTTGCGTGTGCTGGTGCTGGACAAGTCGGTATGGCAATTGCTGTTTATTTAAAAACGAAAAATAAAAAATTAAAAGGCGTCATTGGTAGTGCACTTCCAGTAGGGTTTATGGGTATTGGAGAGCCGCTCATCTATGGTGTATCACTGCCGTTATTCTATCCATTCATCACAGCAGGTCTTGGAGCTGGTTTTGGTGGTGCAGTCATCGCATTTGTATCCATTCATATTGCGCCAGTAGGTGCGATCTCGATTGGACCTTCTGGTCTACTGTTAACACCATTAATCGCAGATGGCATGTGGTATTGGTATCTATTAGGTTTATGCGCTGCCTACGCTGGCGGATTCCTACTCACCTATTTCTTCGGATTTAAAGAATCAATGCTTGAGCGTATGAAACAATAATTGGGAGGGCGTAATAAGATGCTTGATAAATTAACAACAGAGAAGAGAAATAAAAAAACAATTAATCTTGACCAGATGACATCGCTTGAAATTTGTACAGTTATGAATGAAGAGGATCGAAATGTGCCCTTGGCAATCGAGTGTGTATTACCAAAAATTGCACAGGCAATTGATACCATTGCAGAAAAAGTTGCTAATGGTGGTCGCTTGATTTATGCTGGTGCCGGAACGAGTGGTCGCCTCGGGTTAATGGATGCTGTAGAATGCGTTCCCACATTTGGCGTTCCAGGCAATATGGTCATTGGACTAATTGCGGGAGGACAAAGTGCCTTTGTAAAAGCAGTTGAAGGTGCAGAAGATTCCAAGGAATTAGCGATTACAGAACTAAAGGAACTCAACTTTAGCGAAAAAGATGTATTGGTTGGTATTGCCGCTAGTGGACGTACACCCTATGTGATTTCTGCATTAGAATACGCAGAGAAAATTGGGAGTGAAACCGTATCAATTGCCTGTAACCCGAATGCAGCAATCAGCCCATATGCACGCCTTGCAATTGAAATTGATGCTGGAAGCGAAGTACTAACTGGATCAACAAGACTGAAAGCTGGTACAGCGCAAAAACTGATTCTAAACATGATATCGACAGGGATTATGATCAGAATGGGTAAAGTGTACAAGAACCTGATGGTTGATCTGAAAATGACAAATGAAAAACTTGAAGAACGCGGACGTAGAATGATCATGGAAGCGACAGGAGTCGATTATCAAACAGCAAACAGCACCTTGTCGCTAGCAGAAAACAACGTAAAACCAGCCATTGTGATGATTCTAGCTTCGTGCGACTATGCGCAAGCAACAAAGCGCCTTCTATTAAGTCATGGTTTTGTCGGAGAAGCAATTAAATAGTGAATAACAACCACATGTCACTGGGATAAGTGATTCAGACAAACAAGGATGATAAAATAACTTAATGAGATCTGAGAAACCTTTTAACAGTTTCTCAGATCTTTTTTGTTTATCATTCTTTTGTTGGTTTGTAGTTAAGCGTCAAATTTCTTATCAACTGTTCAAGGTGTTGAAAAATACTTGTTTAGAGCGCTTCAAGGCAGTTAAGTGGCTCAATATGTCTGTTATTGGTGTAGTGATTGTGTTCTTATTTGCTAGCTTGTTTCTTGTATCTGCATCACTAGTTACTTTACCAAAAGTAAAGGGGTGGCAAACTTATCAAGATATGTGTGGAGGTGGCTGGCAGCTAGTAAGTGAAAATATGAATGGACTGAATACATATAAAAGAAAGCATATGGCGGTTGTTGATGCTACTTCATCTATTTTTATGAGTGGCCTTGGGCTGAAAAATGAGTATGTAGGACCAGAACTGGCTGATACCTCTTAATTGAGGACTATCAAGAGTTGATAGATTTTATGGGAAATTACCAGGGGCGCCTCTTTCTTGGGTATGTGCTAGTGCCTTATCCATTTAAATTTGCCGATGGCGCAACCTATCATGAGGAGTTGGCACGCGTTTTAGGAGAACATTACACGAATGTTGGAAAAGTGGGAAGATGGTGGATTTTTGATTCGAAGTAAGTGTACTTCAAGGAAAAAAGCCAGCTGATTTGTGCAATATGAATCTAATGAGGTAAGGCATTGTTCTGTTGAATCGTTCAGTAGAGCTGTTATCCGAAATTTTTGGTAACTGAAATCTATTGAACTATTACGTATAACTCTGTAATATTGATAGTAAATATATACGAGTAATGGTACTCTTTTTTCAATTCAAAAAAATTTTATAAAAAAATCGCAACCATTTTGCTACTTGTTGCGCCAATTGGTGGAGGAGGTTAAGGCATGGACTCGGAGTCTTTGAGGCAAAGAGAGCTTGAAGAACTAGTAAAGCTCGTGAAGTTAGGCGATGAAAAGGCTTTTGCCGAGATTTATCAGCTGTGTTTTCCTACAATCTATCATTATGCTGTTAAAGTATTAGGGAATGAGGAAGATGCAAAAGATGCTACACAAGAAACTTTTGTGCAGGTGCATCGAGATATTAAAAATCTCAAATCAAGTAAAAAAATAATGAGATGGATATCCTCCATTGCATTCAATAGATGTATGGATATTCATAGAAAAAGGAAAAAGATTGATAGAGTTGTTGGAGAGCTGCATAGAACAGAAGAGTTTGAATTCCTACCTTTTGTAGAAGAAGATATCGAGAGGAAAGAAGTTCAACTGTTAGTTCAACAAGCGATTGATCAACTTCCTGAAGCGCAAAAGAGCGTAATCGTATTTTTTTACTTCCACGGGTTAAGTGTGAAAGAGATTGCTGAAATTCAGAAGACGTCAATCATTGCAATTAAGAGTAAATTATTTAGAGCAAGGAGAACAGTTCTTAAGGAAATGAGGGTATCAGGTTACTCATCTTACAAAGAGTTATCCGTTATCATTCCATTGATGATTCCTTTACAAGGAAAAGTGAGTGAAGAAGAAAAACGTAGGATATTTGAAACAATTCAGCAATTAGTTGAAGTGCCAGAAGCGGCTACACCAGTTCTTTTTTTGTCAGTCAGGTCCGTTTTTGAAACTTTTTTTACTGGATTTTTGAAATTATTTACAGATAGAAGAATATGGATGTTCTTGATGATAGGAAGTGTTGGTAGTTTATTTGTTGCAGACCAAATAATATCAATACAACCTGATTCGAGAGTAGAGAATGATTCGGGAATGCGAGTTAGTTCAGAACAATTAGATACAGGCGACAAGGTTAGTGTTGAATATGAAAACGAAGAAGGCGTTAATTCTGAGGTTACACAGGAAGTTGGAACAGACAAAATCATATCCCCTGCATTAATAATTAATCCTATCCATTCAGGTGATAGTAGCATATCTGGAATGGGTGAACCTGGTAAAACGATTGAATGCACACTATCGGGCGGAGAAAAATATTCAGTATACGTTGATACAGACGGAACATGGACGATTACTTTACCGAGGCAAGTCATGCAAGGGGAAAAGCTTATGTTGGAAGTGTTAGGGTCAGCTACTGATGAAGGTTCACGGAGAATAGTAAATATTGGTGTATAGGAATTAAAGATAATTTCTTCTAACAAATTGAAATCTTGATTTCTATTTGTTATTGATGAAAATTACTTGTTGCTGTTTCAATATCAGAAGGTACTAATTCGCTATTTGAATGAGTATGTTAACCAAATTTCTATCTGAGATAGCTGTACTAGGGTGAAAAGAGAAAACAGTAGTGGTAAACCGGAAAAAAGCCTCCTATGTTTAGAGCGTAGTGGTTTCGTCAGCTAGTACCTGAAAACACAGGAGGCGGTAATAATGCATGTATTGAGTCTATCACGTACAAAATGGAAATGCCAATAACGCATTTTGTTCATTCTGGGAATGACAATGATTATTTGCTGTCAGCAAATAACACTTAAAATAAGTTGTCAGGAGAATCTCATTTTTCGATCGATGGTGCGATTAAAATAATACACACATATTTCTTTAGTCTTCGGCTCGAATACTTATTGCAAGAGATGTAACTATGATGGGTTGAAAGTTTTCAATTTAGAAGAAAACAATAATGAAAGGGGTGGAAGCCTATGAGCTTACCACACACGGTGTACTAATGAAGAAAACAAAGAGAATAGAAATTTTATCTATTTTTTGTACGATTTTGATTGTTTTCCAAGCTACGCTACCAACGATTGGTGTAATGGCTGAAACAATTTCAACTGATGTAGTGGAGAATAAACCTCAAACAGTAGAGCAGACGAACCAACCAGCCGAGGTTCCAGTTCAACAACAAACTGAAGCACCAGTTCAGCAACAATCAGAGATCAGTACAAAGGCTGATTCAGATCCAGTGACGATTCAAGATCAAATTGTTGAGGAAGATGTACGCACAAAATTGGGAATCCCTGAACCTACGCCAATTACTAAAGGGGACATGAAACGACTAACTACTTTAAAGGTATCAAATGCTGGCAGCAATTCATACGTTTATAGTTTAGCGGGGCTTGAATATGCAGTAAATCTGACTTCTTTAGATGTAGAGGGTGTTCGTTTGTCTGATTCTGATTTGGTTCCATTAACAAATTTAACTAGCCTTCAAACTTTAGAGCTTGATACTTTGGCAACAGGTGCTAGCGTTAAATTTAGTGATTTGACGCCACTTGCTAATTTAACAAATCTAACAACACTAAAGCTGCCGATGCAAAACATTTCGGATATAAGCGTTCTAAGTAATTTTTCAAAGCTCCAAATTCTAGATCTTGGTTATAATTCTATCGAAGATATTACTGCGATTAAGAACCTAACGACTTTACGGGAATTACATCTAAATGATAACGACATAGATAATGCTGATTTAGCTGAACTGATAATAAACCTAGATAACTTAATTTTTCTTGATATATCTTGGACTCAGATTACAGATCTAACACCGATAGCAGATTTACCAAACCTACAGACTTTGCGTGCTGCTCACAATCATATTAGTGATTTGACGCCATTAAAAGATTTAACTAATTTAAATACAATATATATGTCTAA
>JAVBKE010000196.1:0-2746 GCA_031554185.1 Caryophanales bacterium | reverse complement strand
AAAAGAGGAAAATGACTGTGGTGTGTTTGCTGCAGGGTATTACCTGCTTAGCATCTTGGCGGGAAAGAAAATAACCGCAACGAGCAGTGAAGCAGCCAGATCGTGGATGTTCCACCTCTTGAAACAAAACCTTTATGGCATAGAGGAAGACCTTCCTGATATATCAAAATTGAATCCAAGCATAGTTCAGAATGCCACCAAAGCCATTGAAACGGCAGATATTAAAAGTATTTTATTTTATGCCTGTATAAACCAATATTTTTCAATGATTAAATCAGATTTGATCAGATTATTTAATCATTGAAAAATATGTTTACACAGGCAAAAACAAAAATTAACAAACTTCTAAATGTGGGCCAAACTCACCCAGCCTGGGTGAAAGCCATCCCGTTTTATGGGACTTGAAAAGCACAGATTGTAAATGTAGACAAATTGCATGCAGGTGGTGCACACTTTTCTTCCACGTCAACATATACCCCATTGTACCCACTAATTAATCATATAATTGATTTATGGTTAATTAAACTCTGGCGGATGATTGGCTCTATAAGTGCAATTATATATAATTCACATGTAGACATGTCAATTGTGAATTTCATTCATTATTTAAAGAATATAATGTAAAATGACTATTAATAAAGTTATTATTATTCTATGCAGATATTGAATTCAACACTGGTAGAGGTTGTTCTTTTGGCTTCAAGTTTATGCAAGCATAAAAAATAAATATTTTGCAAGTATGGTGAGCTTCAAGTGTCCCAATTGCACATATTCAACACTGCAATTTAAGAGGCTATTATGTTATTTAGAGTATGCACATGCTTCTGATGCATCATTCATTGTGTGCTGTGGGATAGATAACTGCTTTAAAAAGTATAAGGTTGTGCAATCCTACAGGAAGCACATACAAAGAAAGCACCCTGGATTTTATTCAGAAAATGTCATCAGCAATAGAACTGTAAATTTGACTAATCATTCCAATGTTGAGATTCAATGTGAGGCCCCAATAGAAATTAGCAGTTATGATTTGGAATGTGGGGAAGAGATCTTACCTAATGTGCAATACAACAATGACCATCCAATAGCTGCAAGCAAGCTGCGGTTTGCAAAGTTCTTGCTAAAGTTACTTGAAGAAAAAAAAATGAAAAAAAATGTCATAAAGGAAATTACGAATGAAATGAGATATCAGCTAAGCACTTGCATAGAATCCATTCAGGAAAGATTGAAAGAAAATTGGGTTTCCTCTAGTGATTATTGTCCAGAAATTGCAAACCAAATTGTTAGTCCTATGATGGAGTTAATTGAAATATGTGAAAGCTTAGAAACTGAACACCAACAGGACAATTATGTTATGGACCATTTCCAAGTGGTTTCCCCTGTGCAGGTTAGTCTTGAATTACATAACCACACGCATATTCAGAGTTATCAATATGTACCCATCGCAAATAGCTTAAAGCAGCTTTTGCTATATCATGATGTTCTTGCTGAAGTTCTCAGAGGTCACAAGTCCAAAGATGGCTTGCTTCGTGACTATTGTGATGGCTTGGCTTTCAAAGAGCATTCGCTATTCCCTAAAGAAGGGTTAAACTTGGAGTTGCAGTTATATATCGACGACTTTCAAACTACAAACCCCATTGGGAATAAGACTGCATTGCACAAAACGACCGCAATCTACTTTGTCTTAGGGAACATTTCACCACAATTTTGATCGAGGCTGCATGTCATTCAGCTTGTCATCCTTTGCAATGCATGTGTAGTGCAGGAAAAAGGATTAGATGTAGTCCTGTCACCACTTATTGAAGATTTGAAATTGATGGAAAAAAATGGCATAAGTATTGAATGTGCTGATGGTGTCACACGTTCTTTTAATGTGGGTGTCCCATTTATCATTGCTGATAACTTGGCCACCCATGGCATAAGTGGACTTTTGAAAGTTTTTCAGCAAAAATCTTACAGATTTTGCCATATCTTCAATAGTGCAATATATTACAGTAATTCATTTTAATTGTTTAATTTTATGAATTTTCCTTAACTTAATTAATGCACTCAGTTCATTTCCTTTATTAAGTAATGCCTTTTTATTAATTTAATTAATGTATATTTATTCCCCTCAGGAGAGATTACGCGAAAGGGATGCAGAACTAGAAGTATCAAGACAGGAAAACCGTGAACTACGTAGACAGTTAGAATGTGCAGAACAATCTCCCCGGATACCTACCGGCATAGAGTGTGGCAGCTCACCCGATGACTTCAGGCAACACAGACTTTAGTGCATGTAGTGCAGGAAGTTGACTGCAGCACTATGCTAGACAAGCTTTTGACTGTGGTGAGGAAAATACATGATTATGTATCTGCAGCTAAATTTTCAACTAACTTAGATGCGGCAACGCGAGAAAAATTGCGCAAGTTCTTTTCTTTTTTTTTGTTTTTTTTTGTTTTTATTTTTTTTTCTGTTTTAATATTTATATTTTAAGTTATGAACATAAACATCTGCTTTACAGGAAGGTCTAAGGCACACTTATATTCCGTTGCAGGAATTTTGGACGATGTGCACCAACGTGTATGTATTTGCAAATTTTGTTTTGAAAGTTTGTTTTTGTTTTGTTTTGTTTTTTTTTCGGTTTTTTGTTTTTATTAACTTTAACCTTTTTTTTACAGGCAATCGATTACGCATGTAATAACCATGCAGCAGCAGCCATGGAACAGGAGGAGACAGAGGAGGAGGAGGACGCAGATGAAGATGAGG
>JAVBKE010000057.1:0-9480 GCA_031554185.1 Caryophanales bacterium | reverse complement strand
CAGGATTCATGCCTTCCTGCCTTCCTTCATAAATCGCACCTTTGCGGTCACAAAGGATAATATTTTTGACGCCAAATTTCTGCAGTAGTGTAATAATAGATGTACCAGCAGCACCTGCACCACTCGTAACTACTTTTAGGTCAGCCATATTTTTCTTTGCCAACTTCACTGCATTGATGACACCAGCCACTGTCACAATGGCAGTTCCATGTTGATCGTCATGCATGACAGGAATATCAAGTTCTTTTTTTAATCTTTCTTCAATATCGAAACAATTTGGCGCTGCAATATCTTCTAAATTGATACCACCAAAAGTTGGTGCAATCATTTTGACTGCTTCCACAATTTTGTCTGGGTCTGTTGAATCCAAACAAATTGGGAATGCATCTACCCCAGCGAAACTTTTAAAGAGAACAGCTTTTCCTTCCATAACCGGGAGCGCTGCTTCAGGTCCGATGTCTCCTAAACCCAAAACGGCAGTACCATCAGTTACCACTGCGACCAAGTTCCCTTTGGAAGTATAATCGAAAACCTTTTGCTTATGCTCACTTATTTCTTTACACGGTTCTGCAACACCTGGAGAATAGACAAGACTTAGTTCAGCAGCACTTGTAACACGGAGTTTTGACGAGACCTCAATTTTCCCACACAATTCTTTGTGTATCCTTAACGACTCATTTCTTAAATTCACTTTCATTATTCTCCTTTTTGCACCAGGTCAATCGAACGCTTCAAAAATCTCTAAAAGTTTTTGTTCTTACCTTTAAGCAAATGATTAATTTTTACCTTTACTATCATACCAAGAATTAAGTGGTTTTTACAAGTTGATTCCAAGTTAGTTTCAGACATTTTCAATTGGAAAATCGCCCTCTATAAGGATTGGGTCTACCATAACTAAGTGAAAAAATATTTGTAAGTTAAGCGCTTCGAAGAGAAGTGGTGGCTATATTGAAATGCTTTCTAATTAGAAAAAATTGACGAAAGCGTATGTTAACAACAGGACTACCTGCACTTGGATATGCTGTGCAACCTCCCCATCAGCCCCGTGACGATTTGATATTTTCTTCTCCAAGTAATTCTTGAACTACCTGATAAAATGCTTCACTTGCATTCACCCAGTCTTTACGATGCAGTAAGAAAAGCTTGTGATCTTTTTCGTAATGCATATACACTTTAGTGTGCCCTCGATAGTTGTTTAACAAGCGCTTAATTTTTGTTAGCAACGCGCCATCATGTAGGTGAACCGGAATATTTAAATAGACGAAATCTTTTAATGTAGCAAGTGCTTTCTCTTCATCGTAAACAA
The DNA here is from genome assembly GCA_031554185.1 of Caryophanales bacterium. Lineage (GTDB taxonomy): Bacteria > Bacillota > Bacilli > JARBTR01 > JARBTR01 > JAVBKE01. The sequence goes on along the minus strand of JAVBKE010000057.1, from coordinate 8,174 downwards.
AATCAACCATCAACTGACGCTGACGATTTTTCTCTTCAATCTTTCCTTCAAACACACAAACATTGCCACTTGCAATCAGTTCTGATACTTTTTGATAGACCTTTGGAAAAACGACAGCTTCAATCTCATCTGATTCATCGCCAATACGTAAAAATGCCATTTGCTCGCCTTTTTTTGTACGAATCACTTTATTTTTATGAATATAGGCCCCACAAATCACAGTATCTCCAGCTTGAAAATTAGCTAGTGGCATGACACCAATTGTTTTAAATAGCTCTTTATAAGTACTCACTGGATGCGCGCTGATATAAGTTCCAATCGCTTGCTTTTCTTGTTGCAGTTTTTCCACTTCATCCATTGGCATTGAAACAGCGTATTTTGGTTGCAAGAAAAAATCAGCATCAAGCATACCAGGCCCTTGTCCGTCAGGATTCACCAGCGATGCGTGTTCATAGGCAATGTCGATACTCGCTAAGAGCGCCGCACGATGCTGGCCAAATTCATCAAAACAACCAGCATAAATCATGTCTTCAATCACTTTTTGTGGAATCATTTTAATCGGTATCCGTGTAAAAAAGTCGAAAAAGCTTTTGAATAATTCGATTTTCCGCTCCCGAAAAATCTCTCTAATTAAAGCACCGTTCACTTGTTTAACGGAAGCAAGCCCAAAGCGAATCGCATTATCTCCTTCTGCACTGAAGCCAAAACTACTCTTGTTGAGCAGTGGTGGCAAAATATCAACGCCTTGCGAACGAAGTTCTTGGATGAAGTGTGCGATTTTATCATTATTCCCAACAATACCGGTCATTACTTCAGCCAGAAAATGGCGTGGATAATTGGCTTTTAAATAGGCAAGCTGGTAAGCAATGGTCCCGTAAGCAACTGAATGGCTTCGATTGAAACCATAATTAGCAAACTTAACAATCAAGTCATAGACACTATCCGCAACAATCTCAGTATAGCCTTTACTTATTGCACCCCCAACAAAATGTTGTCGTTCTTCATCCAGCACATCTTTCTTCTTTTTACTCACAGCTTTACGAAGCAAGTCCGCATCACCAAGCGAGAACCCTGCCATGACTGCAGCAATTTGCATAATCTGTTCCTGATAAACAATGACACCATAGGTTTTTTCTAAAATTGGTTTTAAATCAATATGTGGATAGGTAATTGCTTCACGACCATGTTTGCGATCGACAAATGATTGAATATTATCCATCGGCCCTGGCCGGAATAAAGCAGTCACTGCAATGATGTCTTCAAACTGAGTAGGTTTCAGCTTTCTTAGTACATTCCGTAACCCATCAGATTCTAACTGGAAGACGCCAAGTGTATCGCCACGGCTAATCATTTTGAATGTTTTTTCATCATCAAAAGGAATATCCGCTAATGTGATTTCTCTGCGGCTTGTACGGTTAATTTCTCGCAGCACTTTCTCTAATAAGTTCAAATTGCGTAGCCCTAGAAAATCCATTTTTAAAAGACCAATCTGCTCCAGTTGTTCCATTGGAAATTGCGTCAACAGCACACCATCATGGCCTTCTTGAACGGGTACGGATGCTGTTAATGGCTTGGTTGACATCACAACACCAGCAGCGTGCGTTGAGGTATGACGGGGTAACCCCTCCCATTTAAGTGCCGTTTCGAAAACACGCTTATATAGCGGGGACTCTGCTGCCAACTGCTTTAACGGTCCGGATTTCTCTAGCACAGGCGCTAATTTTGTTCCAAGAGTCGACGGGATTTGTTTGGCAAGGAAATCAAGTTCTGTCTGCGCGAGACCATAAACTCTTCCAGCATCACGAACAGCTGACTTCGGTCCAAATGTACCAAAAGTAATGATTTGTGCCACATGCATCTCACCATATTTATTTGCGACATATTGAATCATTTCATCACGTCTGTTATCTGGAAAATCGATATCGATATCAGGCATTGAGATTCTCTCTGGATTGAGGAATCGTTCGAACAGTAAATCAAATGCAATTGGATCGACATTAGTAATACCAAGCACATAGGAAACGATGGAACCTGCGGCTGAACCACGACCGGGACCTGTCATAATTTTTTGCTGACGCGCATAACGCATAAAGTCCCAAACGATCAAAAAGTAGTGATCAAACTGCATGTTAGCAATAACAGACAGCTCAAAATCGAGTCGATCAATATGGGTTTGTGTTGGCTGCGGATAACGGAGTTGAAATCCTTTCAGGCAAACTGCTCGCAAGTAGTCACTGACATTCACGCCGTCTGGAACAGGATAATGTGGTAGTAACTTCTGCTGGAATTGCATCCTTAGTTGACACTGTGCTACAATCTGCTCGCAATTCGCTAAAGCCTCCGCTTCACTTGCAAATAACTGCGTCATTTCAATAGCTGGTTTAAGATGATAGTCTGCTTCTTCACCAAAAACAGACTCTTCAACAATAGTGTTTTCTCTCAGGCAAACAATCGCTTGGTAAAATGCTTGATCAGTTGCCTCATTGTATTTGACCAAACCTCCAGCAACTAATGGTACTCGGCACTTGTTTGCAATCTGCTTGATTGCCCCCACCTGTTCTGTACTAGTAAAAAGCGACAAATAAAAACGACCGTCTGAAAAAACAGTCTGGTATCTGCGAATAATCGCCTCAGCGTCACTCATTCGTCCTTCGTGTAGGGCAGATTCGATCACACCACCTTCGCCTGGTGTAATCGCAATTAAATCATCGGAATACCCTTTTAACCAGCGAAATGGTAAGCCCCTTTTTGCTTTGGTTTGCAAAGCAGAGGAAATCTTCATTAAGTTTTGGTATCCGTTCTCATTCCTTGCCAACAAGACCAGTGGATGCGCTGTAGATTCATCATCACTCAGGACATCTGCTGTTAATCCAATGATCGGTTTAATCCCATGTTTCTCGCAAGCAAGGTAAAATGAAACTGCACCATACATGACATTATGATCAGTCAGCGCAATCGCCTGGTACCCTTTTTCAACCGCACTGGAAACCAATTCTTCAATCGACACTGTGCTATCAAGCAAACTATAAGCACTTCTAACTTGTAACGGAATAAACATCATCAAAACTCACCTCCTCTTTTGTTAGACTTATTTCATTTATTTGACTCAGATAATTTGATTAAATCTTGTACTAGTAATTCTGCTGTCTCCCAATCAGGCACATTCGCACCTGAGGCAAGTGGATGTCCACCGCCATTATATTTCTCAGCAATTTGGTTTATTGCTGGCCCTTTGGACCTGAGATTAACGCGGATTTGCTCATCCTCCGAGAATAAAGCCCACACCTTGATTCCTTTAATTGCACCAAGCACTGAGACTAATCTTGAACAATCGGCAGCTGACACTTGAAATTGTTCACGTACATCTTTCGTAATAAAAATTTTTCCAACCCCATTTTCGACAATCTCAAAATGCTCCAACACGTAACCTTGAAGTTTCACCATATTAATCGGTTCTTCGTACATCTGATTATGTAATGTCGTGCGATCGAAATCATAATTGACCAATTCACTGGCATATTGCAGTGTTTTACTAGTGGTTGATGGATAAAGAAATCGCCCCGTATCACCAACAATACCAGCATATAGAAGTGCTGCCGCTTCCTTTGTCAACAGCAAGCCTTGACTCTGGCAATGTAAATACCATTCATAAATTAATTCACTTGTTGACGAAGCAGTTGTATCCACCCAGCAGAGATCACCGTAGGGGTCTCGGTTAGGATGATGATCAATTTTAATCAACTGGCTTGCTAGTAAATAGCGCTTGTCGTCAATGCGTTCTGTATTGGCAGTATCTGTGATAATCGCCAGTGCATTTTCCCAAGACGCATCAGGAATCTCGTCTAAACTAGCCAAATAAACCAGTGATTCCGCTTCCTTGCCCACGCAGAATATTTTCTTCTTTGGAAAAGAAGCCCTTAATATCTCAGCTAATCCACACTGTGAACCATACGCATCTTCATCTGGCCGCTCATGGCGATGAAGTATAATTGTTTCATACTGCTGAATTAGTTCAAAAATGCGATCTTTCATCTCGCTAATCATCCTTTCATCTTATCTAACAATCGGCAAGCAAGCAGCGCCTTACCAACCAGCGCTCCTTGATAGAGGACAATAATATCGATTTTGCCACTAGTATTCTTCAAATCAAATGGTTTTGCGTATATATCTAACTGGGCATGAATCGGTACATTTTTCAAAAAATAAACAGTCAACGAATCAATCATATAATCCGCAAATTTCAGCTCACGAAAGGAAAGGCTGGCTACTTCTGATAAAACCGATACAAAAGCACCATAAGAAATACTGCCTTGAAAATTGGCAATTTGCGGTCCCACTTCTATTGAATAATGATCCAGCGCTTCCTGCCTCAGGCTTGATATAACGTAGTCCTCCAGTGTCTCGATTTTCTGACCCTCACGGTGTTTTTGTAATGCATTATTCACAAGGTGAAGGCGAGCGACGCCTAATAACTGATTCTGACTATCTGTAACAGGAACCATTTCTAGGTCATCACGCACCATCAGATGGGCGGCTGATGCCAAATTAAGCTTCTTGATGACAGTCGTCGCTTTACTCATTCTGGATTCAATGGGCGTCTCAAACGGTACCCCAAGAATATCACTCGCAGACACAATGCCCACGACTTTTTTATTCTCATCAACAACCGGAAATTGTGTATGCTGTGTACGAATACTCAGTTCATGCCATTTAGCAACAGGTTCTGACTCCAGCAAATAACCTTCTTGATCTGTATTTTCCAGCACATCTTCAACCAGCAAAATGTCATTTTTGATGACTTGATCGTAGATAGCACGGCTAATCATTTTTGCAACAGTAAAGGTGTCGTAATCTGTTAAAACTAGGGGTAACTCAAGCCTGTCTGCAAGTAGTTGAATTTCTTTATTAGCGACAAACCCACCAGTGATTAAGACTGCTGTCCCATTCATCAGCGCACTTTTCTGCGCATCTTTCCGATTTCCAACAATCAAGAGATCACCACTATGAATATAGCCCATCATCTCATCAATTTCCATTGCACCAATTAAAAACTTCCCCAGATATTTATGTAAACCGGTCTTCCCGCCCAGCACTTGTCCATCTACAATCCTAACCACTTCCGCAAATGTAATCTGCTCAAAATTCTCTTTCCTTCTCTGATCGATCCGAATTGTACCATAACGTCTAATCGTCGTGACAAACCCTTTGCTCTCCGCATCTTTAATGGCGTGGTATGAAGTTCCTTCACTAACTTGGAGTGCCTTGGCGATGCCACGAACAGAGATTTTCGCACCAACTGGCAGTGTTGTGATATAGGCCAAAATACGCTCATGCTTCGTCAATACCGCTCACTCCTATATTTTCACATCCGAACATTCAGATACTACAATTCATACTGCGTTATTGTTTCTTCATTTAGTTTACTTCGATTTATCTGAAACAGCAATGATTATCGGATTTGCTTATCAGTAACAACCAACAAACGAGTGGCTAATTCATGATAAAGCATTTTTGTATGAGGTATTGTATTGTGAATACTTCCATAGTATGCGTAAACGAAATGATTACTAGAGGTACCGCTGTGAGGTGGCCTTGCTATGAGGGTTTGACGATAGGTGCTGAGCAAACAGCAACAATGAGCGGATGACCTACCCAAAAATATGTCATGATGGCAGGCTCCGCTGATTTTTTTTGTGAGGAAGAGGCTTCTTATAATACTGTATGCTGTACTAAAAGTGGATCTTCGCCATACATATTATCCCCTTCAGTCCCTTTAATACACATAAATACGATCACGATTATGTTACCAACAACTGGGATGAAATTAATAAAATAAAATAGCCCAGACTTATTGGTATCATGCAACCTTCTCCAAGAAACTGCGATTGCTGGGACCAAAATAAATACCGTGTAAAGCGAAGGCAAGGTATTACTTTTTGTCACCCCCCAAAGAAATAACAAGATTGCCATATTGATTAGAGTAAAAAACCAATATTCCTTTCTTTGTGCTCTACCATCGAAATTAGCATAATTCTTTATACATTTTATGTACCAATGCATTGCCACACATCCTTTCATGTTTTATTTATCTCACTTTTCTTAACCATTGTAACACTCGTGACTATGGAAAAAAAGTCGTATGATAAAACCTAGGAGGTGTCAAAGATGTGCTTTTTAGAAACGGCAAGAGGATAATTTTTGATAGTCATTAGATTAGACTGACATTAGCGCTTCATCTGCGCTACTGCTGGCATAAAAAAATGAAACTAGGACGGGTTCATCCCTCCTAGCTTCATTTTCTGTTCAAACCCCTGTACTAATCGCTCAACGTTTCCTTCAAAAAATCTGGATCAATCTCCTCTAATTCATCGTCATCGATTTCATTTTCCCAAGATTGATCTTCATCTTCTGAATCTGACACAGCAACGATGATTTTGGTTTCACCGATGACTTCTGTCAAGAACTCCCGTTCAACAACCACCGAGATTTTCCCGCCTTGTGTTGTAATTTGACATTCAACACAGTTAGGCTGTTGCACGACCCTTGCCAGTACTTCGTTATCATCAAAGTACTCATCGTTGCGGTATTTCAGGCGAATCTCTTCTACGTATGAAACACGCTCCGTTACAACCTCGGTTTTCGTGTTATCATGATGTGAGTACCAAATGTTGACGTCATAATTACCGTGGATTTCAACTTTCTTGCCCTTCTTCTTCGCATGGTAATTATGATTAATAATCCAACAGCCTAGAATACTCGAAGGTTTTTGACCTGGTTGAATTTTATGATTCGCTTTGGTGAACTTGCGTCCTTTTGCGACCACAGCTTTCGTTATGATTTCTCGGTACTGATGCGACATGCAAGGAACCCCCTCAAACATTTTCATTTCATGTTATGCGGGTCAAATGTCTATTGTGATTAAATTAGGATGTCTAGGTAACCAGTGCAAGATTATACTCTTTATAATCTATGCATGACGTACATGCTCATGCAATAATTTATATTTTTGAAATTTACGATTCCAAGGGGGCGCAAATTTCAGTAGATCACGATTTACCTTTCACTCTCTCATCCTTTCTGTTTTCCACTGCTGAATAGCTCAGTGTATCCCCATCGCGTACATAAAGCATATTCGCTGCTGGTAAGGGGTAGAAGTCCGTCATATCTTCCTTTGCACGTTCTTTGCAAATTTCTTCTTGTAGCTTTTTCAAATGCAAACCACGTAGATAGTTATTTTTTAATGAATTGCAACTAACATTCACGGTCACTTTTACACTATTGGTAAACTGTACAAGACTAGTGCCTGTGTCAAACTTCTGGATTTTCTTTGTATGAGCAACGGAAAACCAAATGTTTTCTGTATTTGTAATGGCTTCACTTGTGTAAAAAAATATCCCTCGTTCATTACTAATCATCACTGGTGGTCGGTGGACCGCACCAAGATGGAACACTGCGCTCTGCCTTGCTCCTCGTAAATTAGAACCATGATGAAGCAGTGTATTCTCCATAATGGTTAGCGGTGAATCAGTGGTATAGAGAACGCGGTTTACCTCAATGACTTGGGCTTTTGCTCCCTCAATTTTGAATTCAGGTAAAATGATCACCGTATCTGTATTGGCTATATAATTTTGGTATAACTCCATATCAATCACTCCGATTGTGTTATTAAGAAATTCATTCGGTTTTTGTCATGATGGCCATCAAAAATTAACACCTGTGAAGAATTACTCAGCCCACATTATACGCCAATAAACACCGTAATCAAGGCGTTTTGGCGATGTGTCGGAATCTATTTACTTTTAGTATTTTATGATTATTATTTACTAATTTAAGAACAGAATCGAAGACTTTTTCAGATTTTATAGTAAAATGAAGTGGAATCTATAAAGAGAGTAGAGTGATGAAATGAGATTTGCAACAATTGGAACAAGTTGGATTTGCAGTACATTTATTAAAGCTGCCATTACAACTGAAAGGTACTCATTAGAGGCTGTTTATTCAAGAAAACTGGAAACGGCTGAAGCGTTTGCTAAGAAACATCAGGTCACAAAGGTGTATACCGATTTAACTGAAATGGCAAAGAGTGATGAATTCGAGGTGGTTTACATTGCTTCTCCAAACTCGTGTCATTTTGAGCAAGCCGTGCTATTTTTACAACAAGGCACGCATGTTAT
>JAVBKE010000169.1:0-9145 GCA_031554185.1 Caryophanales bacterium | reverse complement strand
GAAAAATTATTAGAAGTCAAAGATCTACATGTCTCTTTTAAAACGCATGGAGGAGAAGTGAAATCCGTGCGCGGTGTGAGCTTTGATCTTTTCAAAGGAGAGACACTAGCGATTGTAGGAGAATCTGGATCAGGAAAATCGGTCACTGTAAAGACAATTATGCGATTGATTCCAGATCCGCCTGGTCGAATTGCCAATGGAGAAATTCTATTTGGCGGTCGTGATCTTGCCCAATTAAAGGAAAAAGAAATGCAACAGGTACGTGGGACGGATATTTCGATGATTTTCCAAGACCCGATGACTTCTCTAAATCCAACAATGAAAATCGGCAAGCAAATTATGGAAGGACTCATCAAACATCAGCATTTGAGTAAGGTGGAGGCGTATAATCGCGCCCTTGATCTGATGAAGCTAGTGGGTATTGCAAAATCTGAAGAGAGAATGCAACAGTACCCACATCAGTTTTCTGGTGGAATGAGACAACGGATTGTTGTTGCGATCGCACTAGCTTGTAATCCAAAAGTGTTGATTGCCGATGAACCAACTACAGCACTTGATGTAACGATTCAAGCACAGATTCTAGAAATGATGAAAGACTTGCAAGAAAAGATAGAAACATCCATTATTTTTATCACACATGATTTAGGTGTTGTAGCTAACGTGGCTGATCGTGTTGCAGTTATGTATGGCGGGCAAATTGTTGAGATTGGCACGGTAGATGAAATTTTCTACGATCCGCGTCATCCTTATACTTGGGGGCTACTCACTTCAATGCCTAGTTTGGATACGGATGAGCAAACGGAATTGACAGCGATCCCGGGGACGCCGCCTGACTTAATCAACCCACCAAAAGGTTGTCCGTTTGCACCAAGAAATCCTTACGCATTAAAGATAGACCATGAACAGGAGCCACCTTATTTTCAGGTTTCTGACACGCATTTTGCGAAGTCATGGTTGCTTCATCCGCAAGCACCTGAGGTAGAACCGCCAGAGTTTGTTAAAGGTCGACGCCGTGTGATGCCAAAGAATTTCAAGACACCAATCCAAGTGGGAGGTGAAGAGGCATGAGCAAAGAAAAATTAGTTGAAGTAAAGAATTTGAAACAGTACTTTAACGCTGGTAAGCCGAATGAAGTTCGTGCCATTGATGACATCTCCTTTGATATTTACCGTGGAGAGACACTTGGGATTGTTGGAGAGTCGGGTTGTGGGAAATCAACAACTGGACGCTCGATTATCCGTTTGTATCAGGCGACAGGAGGACAGGTTCTTTTTGAAGGAAAAGATGTTCATTCCATTAAGAAAAAATCAGAGCTCAGAAAATTCAATCGCAAAATGCAAATGATTTTCCAAGATCCATATGCTTCACTCAATCCGCGGATGACGGTTGCTGATATTATTGCAGAGGGAATTGATATTCATGGTTTAGCTAAGTCAAAGGAAGAACGGACCAAGATGGTTCGGGAACTTCTAGAGACAGTAGGGCTTAACCATGAGCATGCTAGTCGTTATCCACATGAATTTTCTGGTGGTCAGAGGCAGCGGATTGGCATTGCGCGTGCACTCGCTGTGCAACCAGATTTTATCATTGCTGATGAGCCGATTTCTGCACTAGATGTGTCAATTCAAGCACAAGTTGTTAATCTACTGGAGAAATTGCAAAAGGAAAAAGGGCTGACGTATTTATTCATTGCTCATGACTTATCGATGGTAAAATACATTTCTGACCGGATTGGCGTGATGTACTTCGGGAAGTTGGTGGAGATTGCACCAAGTAATGCACTCTATAAGAATCCACTTCATCCATATACAAGGTCGCTACTTTCAGCAATTCCATTACCTGATCCAGATAGCGAGCGGAAGCGTCGCCGGTTCGCTTATAATCCTGCTAAGGATCATGAGAGTGTAGATGGGGAAGTTATGATGATGCGAGAAATTGCACCTAATCACCATGTACTTTGTTCTGAAAAAGAATTTGAAAAGTATAAAATGAATTACAAAAGCTAAAAGCTAAGCGACTCATTATGCAAAACAAAAACCTCACTTTCCGATTAGAAAGTGAGGTTTTGCGTAATGTGTGCAGGCATCTTTTTATGAATAAATTACTTCTTTTGACCACCAACCATTGTGAATCCAGCAGTGGTCTTATCCGACTGATTGACAAACTTAGATCGATGCTTTTTTCCGAATAGATGTGTGCCGATTCCGTTGCTAATGACGCCTAATAGCGCAGTAATGCCGATGATTAAAAGTGATACCATTAGAAAATCAAGAATATACATAGATGCCTCCCTTGTCTCGTCTATCTTATGCTAAAGCGTAGATAACATAGAAGTTGTAGCTGCTTTTCGTTTAATTGTTCCCTATATATTATAGCCAAGTAAGCGTTCTTATTCAAATATAAGTGCATACACTTTGTAACTGTAGAAGATTTTCAATACGTACCTGCGACTGAGCACCACGCTTCTGAAATGTGGATGAAATATGAACAAAAAACAACTTAAAATGTGCTGTTTCAATCGGAATTATCTGACAAATTCAGAAAAACAGGAACTAGTGATCGTTGTTTTAATTAAAAAGTGACTAAAATGTTAAATCTTTTTTTCGGAAATGTGTACACGAAAGTCAAAATATGTTGTATAATGACGGTAGTAGATAATAGATTCGCTAAATCGTAATATCTGAGAGATCTATTTACTCATATGAACAAAGGAGGAAATAAAATGGTAACATTATACGTAACGCCAAGTTGCACCTCTTGTAGAAAAGCAAAAGCATGGCTAGAAGAAAATGACATCCCCTATGTGGAAAGAAACATTTTCAATGAAAGAATGAGTATTGAAGAAATTAAAAACATCCTTCGAATGACCGAAGAAGGAACTGACGAAATCATTTCAACAAGGTCAAAGACTTATGAGGAACTTGATATGGATTTAGACAATTTGCCATTACAAGAATTGTATCAAGTAATTCAACAAAATCCAGGTTTACTTAGAAGACCAATTTTAATCGATGAAAAGCGTTTGCAAGTTGGATACAATGAAGATGAAATCAGAAGATTTTTACCGAGAGAAGTAAGAAGTTTTCAGCTTAGAGAAGCACAGCGCCTAGCTCTTTAATCACTCTATACTTTTTACATAAGTGGCTTGACATCCATTTGTTTATCGACTGAGAAATTTTAATTTATATTTTATATTTTGGATTTATTCGGAGTAGCTACTTTCCCATCTGAGGTGGGAGTAATAGTAACCACTGAAGATGTTTCCATAAATTGTGCAACGCTTGGTTCATTTCACTAGGTGTTGCATTTTCTCTGTTTAGCGCATGATTGAATGAGTGACAAAGGAGTGAAGATACAACAGTACATACTACGCTGTTTGCTTTGGGTATGAACGAACCAGTGATCCCAAGATTTAGAGGCTAGGGAACAATTCGAACCATGTTGGTAAAATTTTCTGCAAAAAAACCACTCTGAAATCATTGCTTTTCATGCCTTAATGGTCTATCATTCTATACTGTAGTACCTAAAATTGTACTCTTATCAAGAGAGGGTGAGGGAGAGATCCCAATGACCCCCAGCAGCCAGCACATTCGTGCAGTGGTGCTAAACTTGAGCAAGGCATAAGCCCTTGAGCGATGAGAGGAAGGGAAGCCAAGGACAAGCTAAACTTCTGCTCTCTAGCGGAGTTTTTTTATTTTGTAAAATAATTTTATGAGAGAGAAGAGGAAAAATAATGGCTGTACAACGTAGGTTATTTACTTCAGAGTCAGTGACTGAAGGTCATCCCGATAAGATTTGTGACCAGATTTCAGATGCTGTTTTAGATGCAATTTTGGCAAAGGATGCGAACGCTCGGGTTGCTTGTGAAACTTCTGTGACAACTGGTTTGGTTTTGGTTGCAGGCGAAATTACCACGTCAACTTATGTCGATATTCCTAAATTGGTACGGAAAACGGTAAAGGAAATCGGCTATGATCGCGCTAAATTCGGTTTTGATTCAGAGACTTGTGCAGTGTTAACCGCGATTGATGAGCAATCTGCCGATATTGCGATGGGGGTTGATAAAGCACTTGAGGCTAGGGAAGGGACGATGTCTGAAGAGGAAATCGAAGCGATTGGTGCTGGTGACCAAGGACTGATGTTTGGTTTTGCTTGTAATGAAACGCCTGAACTTATGCCATTACCTATTTCATTGGCACATAAATTGTCACATCGTCTGGCTGCAGTTCGTAAGGATGGTACATTATCATACTTAAGACCGGACGGAAAAACGCAGGTCACGATTGAATATGATGAAAATAATTTGCCAGTCCGTGTTGATACAATTGTTATTTCAACACAGCATGATGCAGATACGACATTAAAGAAAATTCAAGAAGACCTTAGAAAGCATGTTATTGACCCAACTGTTCCAAGTGAATATATAGATGAAAATACGAAGTTTTTTATTAACCCAACAGGTCGTTTTGTCATTGGTGGACCACAAGGGGATGCAGGACTAACTGGTCGGAAGATCATTGTTGATACGTATGGCGGTTATGCTCGTCATGGCGGAGGTGCGTTCTCAGGGAAGGATGCAACAAAGGTAGACCGTTCGGCTGCTTACGCTGCTCGCTATGTTGCAAAAAATATCGTGGCTGCAGGCCTTGCTGATAAAGTGGAAGTACAACTTGCCTATGCGATCGGTGTAGCACGCCCAGTTTCGATTTCAATTGATACATTTGGTACAGGTAAGGTGTCAGAATCGATGCTAGTTGATTTGGTCAATGAACACTTTGACCTTCGGCCAGCAGGTATTATCAAGATGCTAGATTTGAGACGTCCAATCTATAAACAAACTGCTGCTTATGGCCATTTCGGCCGAACTGATGTTGAATTACCATGGGAAAAAACTGATAAGGTGGCAGCTTTACTGAATCAAATCGAAGCCACTACAATGTAATTTTTAAGCACACCCAAAAAGTATACCTTTTGCTCATATGTTCTGCCGCTTTTGATTACAGCTATTAACTGTTGATCAGGTGCGAAGGAATATTGAACAGAGGGTATACTTTTTTTCGTAAAATTCACATGCTATTCTTGCAGTTGCTTATAAATTTTCCCCTTGTTAACGTAGCTTTGAATGTTTCGTTTAAGTTCTTCTGTTTCCGCTTCAGTGACATCACGTACCACCTTAGCAGGGCGTCCATATGCCATTTTGTTTGCTGGAATTATTTTGTTTGGTGAGATGAGCGAACCTGCACCTATAAAACTACCTTCGCCAATTTCAACGCCATCAAGTAATGTAGTGCCCATGCCAATGAGGGTGTTTTTTCGTATCGTGCAACTATGTAGGATGCACATATGACCAACAGTAACATCATTTTCAATCACAAGTGGCATACCTGTACTTTGATGAAGCACACTATTGTCCTGAATATTAACATTTTCACCAATGATCACGGGTGCGACATCACCCCGAATAACAGTGCCAAACCAGATGTTGGCACCAGCACCGATTGTTACATCGCCAGTAATAACCGCAGTATCTGCAATGAAAGCCGTTGGATCGATTTTCGGTTTCTTCTCTTTAAAAGGATAGATGTTCATATTTTTTAAAAAACCTCCTTGGTTTCAGTGTATAATGGAATCACTAAAGTGTAAAATTGTAATGATGTCATTTCTAAAAATACTAGGTGGTGGGACAATTGATGCATGATCCATTCTTGAAAAAAAATGAGACTGAAATGGTGGCAAAGGGTGTCGTTGTTATAGTTCATGGCGCTATGGAACATCAAGGGCGTTACAGCTGGCTGGCAGGGAAGTGGAATGTAATCGGTTACCATGTGGTGATGGGCGATCTTGTTGGTCAGGGTGAAAATGCAGGTGATAAGCCCGGTCATATTGATTCCTTTAATCAATATATCCAGCAAGTGAGAGGCTGGATTGCTGAAGCAGATCGATACAAGCTGCCAATTTATTTGCTTGGGCATAGCATGGGCGGTTTAATCATAATCCGTGTGATTGAAGAATCTCAGTTGCCGATTGCTGGTGTGATCTTATCTTCGCCGTGTTTGGCGCTCATACATAAACCATCAACTGTACTTGATCTCATTTCCCGGGTAATTAATCATATCAAGCCTGATTTACGAATCGAATCAGGCATTGCGCCGGAACTTGCAACGCGGAATCAAGCTGTGATAGAGGCCGATCAAAAGGATGACTTATACATAAGTAAAGTGTCTGTCCACTGGTTTCGTGAACTATCTAATGCTATGCGTGTAGCTCATGAACAGATTGCACTATTTAAGGCGGTTCCGTTACTTGTTATGCAGGGAGGAAATGACTTAGTTGTCGATAAACTAGCCGTAGAAAATTGGTTCAAAACCTGTCAGGTTCAGAATAAGCAGTTTCATTTACTTCCAGGGTTGTATCATGAAATTTTTAATGAGCCAGAACGGGAAGATGTGTTTAAAAAAGCTGCTGCGTTTGTTGAATCAATAGAGAAGCACTGATGCTGATTGATGAGGATTTTTGATTCGGGTATCAATGGTGCTTAAGCGTTTGAGAAGTGGTGAGGATAAGGTTGAAGAAACAAATTTTATTATATGCTATTGTTATTCTAGTAGCATTTTTATCAATTGTCATGAGTTTGTTAATTGGTGCAGTGGATGCAAATCCAGGTGATATTTGGGCGATTATTTCGCATCATTTATTTGGATCAGTAGCGGTTACTAGTGATATCCAGAGTATTGATGCGATTATTTGGGATATTCGATTACCACGCGTCTTATTGGCATTTATGGTCGGAGCTTCTCTGTCATTGGCTGGAGCAGCATTTCAAGGCCTACTGCGTAATCCACTTGTCGATCCCTATACAATTGGGGTTTCCTCAGGCGCCTCGCTTGGCGCGGTACTGGTCATTTATTTGCAGATTCAAATAGGATTTCTAGGTGGCTATACATTGCCAATAGTGGCGATCTTATTTAGTCTATTGACGCTTTTGCTGGTACTAATTATTACCCGGTTTGCTGGGAATTCGTATTCGAATGAAACAATTATTCTTACGGGTGTGATTATCAATTCATTCATTGGCGCATTAGTGACCTATTTTATTGCAATGTCTAATGCAGATGGAACAAAGCAGATTATGTTTTGGTTGATGGGAAGTTTTTCAGGACGGAATTGGGGGCATCTTCAGTTGCTTCTACCTTTTTTTATCGTGGCAACTGTAGTGATTTTATCTCAATATCGTGTATTAAATGCTTTGGCATTAGGCGAGGAATCTGCTCACTATCTTGGCATTAATGTTCGGCGGAAGCAGATATTAATTCTTTCGAGTGCGGCAGTGTTAACGGGTGCCGCCGTTGCTGTTTCGGGCGCGATTGGTTTTGTTGGGTTAGTCATTCCTCATTTAGTACGAATGGTCATTGGTTCAAATCATCGCAATGTATTACCACTGTCAATCTTTGTTGGTGGAACATTTCTAGTTGTCGCTGACATGATTGCTCGGACAATTATCGAACCATCGGAGCTACCGATTGGCGTTGTTACAGCGCTTGTAGGGGCACCAATATTTACAGTTTTATTGATTCGGCAAAGACGGAAAAACCAAGTGTAGTCACTGAAAGAAAGTAAGAGCGCAATTAATCGAAAACAAGTTCTGATTGATCAAGGAATGCATCGGGTTAGCTTTGGAAAATAAAGCAAGTGGACAGAATGGTTCAATTTCAATCAATAAGGAATGCGCCAACAATCGTTGTGCAATGTAGGAGTGCAGGAGAGAATGCTGAAAGTCAAAGAATTAGAAGCGGGCTATACAAATGATTTAACGCAGTTACACAAAATCTCTTTTGAGGTGGCTAAAGGGTCTTTTTGTACAATTTTAGGGGCCAACGGAAGCGGAAAAACAACGCTTGTTAGAGCCGTTATGGGGTTACTACCTACCGTAAAAGGTGAAATTTGGTTCAATGGTAAACGTGCAGAGGAATATTCACGGAAAGATTTTGCCCAGAAAGTAGCGGTATTATCACAGGAACAGCCAGTAACAATGAACTTTACCGTTGAAGAAATTGTTCAGCTAGGTCGCTATCCATTTCAGAAGGGTATACTTGGCAAGTTTGAAACAGACACGAAGCAATCAATCATAGAACAGTGTCTCGAACAAACAAACACAGTTTCGATTCGTCACCGTGTATTTGCTTCACTGAGCGGGGGAGAAAGGCAGCGAGTTCTCCTAGCAAAGGCGCTAGCACAAGAGCCGCAGCTGCTTTTCCTAGATGAACCAACCAATCATTTAGATATCAAACACACTTTAGAACTCCTAGGCGTGTTAAAAAAACAGCAAGAAGAAAATGGCCTTACCGTAGTATCGATTCTACATGACCTGAACATTGCGTCTCTTTTTGCCGATCATTTGCTCTTTATTAAAAAGGGCGGACTAATTGCTGATGGAACTGTTGATTTGCTGTATAATACCGACATGTTAAAAGATATTTATGATATCTCACTACAAGTAGCAGTCAATCCATTCACACAGAAACCTCAGGTTTTTTATGGCTGAGCTGAGATAGAGAATACTTTTTGTGACACGACGTGTGCCATTTCTATTAGGCGTATTTTTGTGTCACAATCACAGTGCTCAGGCAGGGCATTCCTGCTCCCAACAGATAAGCAATAAGATGGGCAGCGCCCCTCTTATCACTTTTTCTGCAAAGCGATCACAAATGGTGGGCTGTTCTGATAATTGAGGAAGCGGTAGCACAATACATCGACTATTTCCCGAGAAATAGTCGATGTGTAATCCATTAGTGCATCACGTTCAATTTTCCCATCAGGGTGTCCGTGGTAAATAACGAGCACAATCACACCACCAGCTGTCATTATCCGAAGTAGTGCCTCTATCGCCCGAGTTGTAGCATGAGGGGTAGTGACAACAGATTTGTCACCACCCGGCAAATAACCAAGGTTGAAAATAGCACCAGTTACCTTGCCATGGCAACTAACAGGCAATACTTGTTCAAGTGTATCATGGCTTGCAAGGTGCAAAGACACCTGTCTACCAGCGACAGAAGCGCTCTTAAGCGCCTCACTCGTTTTCTCTAGTGCCTGCTCTTGAATATCAAAAGCAAACACATGACCAGATTCACCAACTAAACTAGCAAGA
>JAVBKE010000003.1:0-11526 GCA_031554185.1 Caryophanales bacterium | reverse complement strand
ATATTGTAAGCACGAAGATAAAAAAATCTCATTTTATCAGGAGTTGTTAAGCTTCCAAGCGGGCTCGAACCGCTGACCTCTTCCTTACCATGGAAGTGCTCTACCTGCTGAGCTATGGAAGCAGGTTAATGTTCATGAATTTAGACCTAAGATTGGTTTTTTTTAATAGCCACTTTTATGATTATAAATTATGTTTTGCTATTGGTCATTACTAACGAAGTAAAATGCAGTTTAAAAACAGAGAGCGTTTTCACTAGAAGTGACATGGCTCTCTGTTAGTTGGCTTGTTATGAAACGATATCTGGATCCGATAGTTCTTCATCATTCATTTCATATTGGCCTGGATCTTTTGGTTCTAGTCTCATGTGAGTTCTAAATATCTGAGTTAATCTCATTCTCTCTTCAAAGCTCATTCTGTAATAGTCTAGCCCCGCATAGGAGTCGCCGGGTTCGTCTATTTTGACTGGGTTTGCATTCATGATGATGTCTTCAATGGAGGCTAGTGAAGGCTGATAAGCAGTCTTTAGTTTATACATTTCTTCGAAGGTTAGGTTTGTCTTCATGTTATTACCAACGGCATCGAATACTTCTTTGTACCTGGTGACGACTGTCACGCCATTGGCTTTTGCTAGAATGGCCTCGATTACTTTTCTTTGGCGTTTTTGTCGGCCGATTTCTCCTTCAGGGTCCTCATGTCTCATTCGCACATAGGCTAAAGCTTGTTCTCCATCTAGGTAGATATCACCAGCTGGGAAGGTGAATTGCCCGGTCGTAAATTCAAATTCGTTATAGATGTTAATACCACCAACGGCATCTACTAGATCTGAAAAGCCTTGAAAGTTCATTTCTACAAAGTAGTTAATTGGTATGTCGAAAAGCGCTGAAACGGTTTTCATCGCGTTGGCGGGTCCCTGACCTTCCTGTTCGATTTCTCCAAAGGTGTAGGCAGCGTTTATTTTTTGGTAGCCCTCGACCTGATCGAGACTAACTCGCAAGTCTCGAGGTATGCTCATCATTTTTGTGGTCGATGTTTTAGGGTCTATTGTGACTAATACCATGGTATCGGTCCGTCCTACATCATTTGCGAATTGTCCGACTCTTTCGGCTTCTGGACGTTCATCTACACCTAATAAAAGAATTGAGATTGGTTTTAACTGTGATAAGTCAACCTCTGGTGCATTTGGTACATCGATAACAATTTTCTTTTCTGTATCGCGTGCGTCTTTATATACAAGGACTAAAAAAATTGCTGTTGCTACTGTTAAGATGACTCCTGAAATAATCAGTGTCATGTATAGAGCTTTTTTCCAGCGCTTTTTCGGTTGACTATTTTGTGTAGATTCCATCGTACCTCCTAAGACATTTAGGTTAAAGATCAGTATACAAAAAAAAAGTTTGAAAAGCTATCGAAAAATTAAAAATTTGTTATTGACGCTCACGGTTTTTATTGAAAGAGAGGAAACTTTACATTAAGTATTTTCTAATATGATAACATATAAACAGAATGCATATACCTAGTGGATAAAACTATGCTTTTATTCAGCATAATTTTAGGCTATAATTACGAAGAATTAATAAACTTTTATTAGGATGTACTTATATAAGAAAGGGGATACCTATGTTTGGAGATGCAGATTTATTACATTTAGTCGCTAGCCTAGTGGATATCCTCATTGTTTGGTACGTAATTTACAGGCTTTTGATGGCAATTAGGGGTACTAAGGCAGTTCAATTGCTTAAGGGTTTCCTTGTTATTATGGCTGTTAAGTTACTAAGCAGTTACTTCGACATGATTTTGTTGGATTTCCTTACAAATGAGTTGATTACATGGGGATTCTTAGCGATCATTATTATTTTTCAACCGGAGCTTCGTCGCGGTTTGGAGGAGCTTGGTCGGGCCAAATTTTTCACCAAGATGAATCAGGGTGAGATTGCCGCTACGGAGAAAAAGATTAAGAATATCGTTGCTTCTGTTGGCTACATGGCTAAGCGGAAGATTGGCGCATTAATTACAATTGAGCAGGAGACTGGCCTGGGGGAGTATATTGATACCGGTATCCCAATTAAGGCCGAGGTTACTTCTCAACTTCTGACGAACATTTTTGTCCCGAATACGCCACTACATGATGGTGGTGTCATAATCACTAAGGATTATCTTGCAGCGGCGGGGTGTTACTTGCCGCTTTCTGAGGATCAGTTTATTTCTAAAGATTTGGGTACGAGGCATCGAGCTGCAATTGGTATGAGTGAGACGTCCGATTCTGTGACAATTGTTGTCTCTGAGGAAACTGGAAAGGTTTCAATAGCAAAGGGCGGTGTACTGCATCATGATATTGCCGTTGATGAATTGGAATCAATGCTGGTGAACATGTTGATTCGTCTGGAAAATAAAAAACCTGGTTTTTGGAAGCTAGGGGGTAAGAAGAAATGAATCACTTTATTAATCGACCGATAGTGCTCCGATTAATTGCGTTATTGATTACAATTGTTTTGTTTATTCAGGTTAGTGATTCTGATTTAAGTAGATCAGCTAGAGGCATTGTTTCTAGTCAGGATCGTACGACAATTGATAATGTTCCCCTAGAGCTCAGCTATGACTCTGAAAACTATGTGATAACGGGTGCACCTGAGACGATTAGTGTCAAAGTCAGTGGTCCAAAGAGCTTGGTTGTTTCTGCTGAAAACCTTCGCGATTTTCAAGCGGTTGCTGAAATTAAGGATCCAGCAATTGGGGAGCAAGAAGTTGCAGTAGAATTAGTCAATATTTCCGATAAATTGGATGCTGAACCGGTCCCTAAAACGATTTCGGTAAATGTTCAAGAGAAGATTGTTAAAGACTTTGAGGTGAAGGCAGACTTTTCTAATGTGAAACTGCGAGACGGATATGAAATTACTAATTATGAATTGGGTCAGAATCAGGTTCAGATCACTGGTGGTAAGGATGTTATGAGTCAGGTGACTTCAGTAGTCGCACTAGCCGAAGGCAAGAATGTTTCTGAAGATTTTAGTGAGGACTACAAGGTAGTAGCTTTGGATGCAAAAGGGAATCCACTAGATGTTTCGATTTCACCGAGCGTTGTGAAAGTCTCTGCAACGGTGACACCACCTTCTAAAGTAGTTGATATTACGCCAGTTGTTTCTGGGGAAGTGAAGCCGGGTCTCGTCTATGAGGGGGTAGAGCTCAGTGAAACGAAGGCGACAGTGTACGGGGATAAGGGTGTTCTAGATAAGGTAAATGAAATTAAGATTCCAATTGATATTTCTGAGTTCGATAAAACAACTCAGTATGAGGTGCCTTTAGACTTGCCTGATAATCTACGAGGGCACATGCCTGAAAAGGTTACTGTCACGGTACGATTCCAACCCGTTGTGAATAAGACGATATCAGGTGTTCCGATAAAACCGATTAATTTTGATGATGCCAAGTACGCCATTAATTACCCAGAGGGGGATACGGTTGAGGTTGTAGTAACTGGCACTGAGACAGATTTAGCTAATTTACAGCCGAGTGACTTTGTAGTCAGTTTCGATGCGACAAGTCTAGTAAGTGGTGGTCAATCGGTATCACTTAATGTGGTTGGTCCAGAAAATATAGCGGTAGAGTTGCCAAAGAAGAGTATTAATATTGTGGTAGAAGAGAAAGCGTAGCATTGACCTAGAAGCAAGTATGACTTCTAAGCAACTTTATCCTGTGTAGGACAATCGTTTTCGTACGAAAATAATTAATAGTGTATAGAAGTAGATACACTGTTGGAAAAAGTGAGGATTTATTATGGGAAAGTATTTTGGCACTGATGGTGTTCGCGGAGTAGCAAATAAGGATTTAACACCCGAATTAGCGTACAAGCTAGGACGAGTGGGCGGTTATGTGTTGACAAAGGAGTCCAAGAAGGCAACAGTCCTGATTGGAAGAGATACGCGAATTTCGGGCGGAATGCTTGAATCGGCTCTTGTGGCTGGTCTTATGTCTACAGGTGCTGATGTCATGAAACTGGGTGTGATCTCTACTCCTGGTGTTGCTTATTTAACACGTGTCATGTCTGCTGATTGTGGCATTATGATTTCAGCTTCACACAATCCTTTCGGTGATAATGGAATTAAATTTTTTGGAACAGATGGGTTTAAATTGACGGATGAACAGGAAGATGAGATAGAGAAATACTTGGAGATGGAAGTGGATGTGATCCCACGTCCAATTAATGAAAAGCTTGGTACTGTGACCGATTATTTTGAAGGGGGTCGAAAGTACCTTGCCTATTTGAAGCAAACTGTTGATTCTGATTTTTCTGGAGTTCATGTTGCACTGGATTGTGCTCATGGTGCTGCGTCATCACTTGCAACTTATCTGTTTGCCGATTTGGAAGCAACGATTTCGGCTATTGGTGATTCTCCTGATGGGATCAATATTAATAGCGGTGTCGGGTCGACACATCCTGAAACATTAGCAGCTTTTGTTAAGGAGAAGGGGGCCGATATTGGCCTTGCGTTTGATGGAGATGCCGACAGGATGATTGCAATTGATGAGAATGGCGACATTGTTGATGGCGATCAGATTATGTATATTTGCGCAAAGTATATGCATAAGCAAGGTGTCTTGAAGCAAGGGACAGTAGTATCAACAGTGATGAGTAATTTGGGATTTTACAAACAGCTTGATAAAATTGGCGTCTTGAGTCAGGCAACTGATGTAGGAGATCGCTATGTTGTTGAAGAGATGAGAAAGAATGGATATAATCTTGGCGGGGAGCAGTCTGGACATATTATATTCTTAGATTATAATACAACTGGAGATGGCATGCTCAGTGGTTTGCAGTTAATCAGTATTATGCAGAAGTCTAAAAAGAAATTATCTGAGCTTGCTGGAGAGATGCGGATATTTCCGCAGAAGCTAGTCAATGTGCCTGTTTCGGATAAGTATCATGTGACCGAAAATAAAAAAGTTGCTGAGGCAATTGCTGCTGTTGAAGTTGAAATGAATGGCGATGGTCGTGTGCTTGTAAGGCCGTCAGGAACCGAACCGCTTGTTCGGGTAATGGTCGAAGCGAAGGATACAGAACTTTGTCATGACTTTGTTCATCGAATTGTTACAGTTGTCGAGGCTGAAATGGGATTGTCTAAATAGGCCATTTAACCCGGTAAATATTTTCTAAGAGACATCTTAAATTAAATGGGAAATGGTATTGATTAAACGTTTGTAGCTGCTGACCTATGATTTTGCTCTGCTGGCACCGAATGATAAATCAATATCGTTTCTTTTTTGCTGAAATGTATGACAAAGCATGTAATTATTAGCAGGGATTTATATTTAAGAGGTTGGGAAATACTCACTAGTAATTAATTGTTTACGAATGGAAAACTTGTGGAAAAGACAAAGAAATTTTGATCGTAGCTATAGTTTGTAACAGATATGTCACAAATTTGTTTGTTGACAAGAGGTGTTGTAACAGGTATCATTGCAATTGAGAATCATTATCAGTAAGTTTGTTTGTCATTATTTTTGTATTTAACAGGTATTAAACAGCTTTTTGGCGTTTTCAAGAAGTTGATCACTTTATTGAGAATTGGGAGAAACTATGTCACGCTTATTTACAGAGAACTTAAAGATTTGTTACGGGGAGCATATTGTGGTTGATAATTGTAATATTACCATTCCCGATAAGCAAATTACGACAATTATTGGTGCTAATGGTTGTGGAAAGTCTACTTTATTGAAGGCGATGACTAGGATCATACCTCATCAGTATGGGGCCGTACTGTTGGACGGTGCTGATATTTTTAAAGAGAAAACGAAGACAATAGCTAAGAAGATGGCGATCTTGCCACAGACACCTGAAAGTGTGAATGGATTAACTGTAGCAGAGCTTGTTTCTTATGGGCGCTTTCCTTATCAAAAAGGGTTTGGAAATCTGAGTAAATTAGATTTAGAGAAAATTGATTGGGCGTTAGATGTGACAGGGACACTCGACTACAAGTACAACTTGGTGGATTCGTTGTCTGGTGGGCAACGCCAACGTGTTTGGATTGCAATGGCATTAGCACAGGATACGGAGATTATTTTTCTTGACGAGCCAACGACTTACTTAGATATTGCCCATCAGTTGGAAGTGCTTGAACTCTTGCAACGGTTAAACCGAGAAGAGGGCCGGACTATTGTCATGGTGCTCCATGATATTAACCAGGCCGCACGGTTTACTGATCATATGATTGCGCTTCGTGATGGCAAGGTAGTTGAAACGGGCGATAGCGGTCAAGTGATTACGTCTGAGGTGCTTCGAGAAGTTTTCGACATTGATGCACAAATTGGGATTGATCCTTGTACGATGAGGCCTGTCTGTATTTCGTATCAGCTATTTCATTAGAACCCTTTGAAAATGGCTCATATTAGTATGAACAGCTCAGAAATGCGATGATGTCGTATATTTTTTAGTATATTACTAATCGCGTAAGAAAAGTCAATTTTAAAATTGACAAAATAATCAGCTTATAGAATCTGACTTTTGGTGCGGTAACTTATGATTTAAGGAGATTAAAAAGATGAAGTTTGCAAAATTTTTATTACCTTTGGTGTTAGTGTTTGCTATTTTTGTTACTGGTTGCAGCAAGGATGAGGCGTCAATTGATAAAAAAGAGTCAAATGGTGAAAAGGATACAATCACGTATCAATCTGAGACGGGGCCAGTTGAAGTTCCCGTGAGTCCTCAGCGCGTTGTTGTACTTGGGATGTATGCTGGTAATGTGATTTCACTTGATACTAATATTGTCGGTGTTGATCAATATGCAAAGGCGAATCCGCGTTTTGAGGACGAACTAAAAGATGTGCCTGTTGTGACAGAGGACGATCTTGAACAGATTGTTGAGCTTGAGCCAGATTTAATTATTGGACTTTCTAATATGAAAAATGTTGATAAATTGCAGGAAATTGCACCGACTGTGACGTACACTTATGGTAAACTTGATTATATTGACCAACATATTGAGATTGGTAAATTGTTGAATAAGGAAGATAAAGCAAAAGCTTGGGCAGAGGAATTTGAGGCAGAGGCCGCTGCGACTGGAGAAGAGGTCCGTGCCAAGATTGGTGAGGATGCAACTGTGTCAGTGTTTGAAAATGCGGATAAGCAGCTTTATCTTTACGGAGATGGTTGGGCACGTGGAACCGATGTACTTTATCAGGAGATGGGATTGAAAATGCCTGTTAAAGCGGAAGAGGCAACCGAGGAGGATGGTTACTTTGCTGTCTCGTCGGAGGTCATGCCTGAATATATGGGAGACTATGTGATTCTCAGCATGAATTCCGATTATGATACTTCGTTCATGGAGACTGAAACGTATAAGAATACACCAGCAGTACAAAATGGTCATGTGTTAACGGTTGATGCTAAAGAGGTTTTCTTTAACGATCCGGAAACACTCGATTATGAGCTGGAGATGTTTAAAGAATTTTTCTTAGGTGAATAGTTTCATGATTCTAACATGAGTTTAGCTTGATGTTGTAGTCGCCGAGTGTCGATGTTCTTCTTCGCCTTTCAGGCTTGCTTCGCAGGGTACTCTTGACATGCGAGCGGTAAAACGATAACCTTGCTTTTTTGGAACAGTGCTGACACGCGTTCTGCTAGTTAATCCGTTATACGGATTAAGGGTGTCACGGGTTCACTAGCCCAATCAAAAATTTGGCGTATCACGGAGTCGTTATGTGCAGAAAACAAGGCACCACATCTGTGGTGCCCTTCTGCTTGTTTATTAAAAATTTTCTTGTAAAGTAGTTGGTATTTGTTGAGCAAGTTTTCTTTTACTTATAAGTTTTTGATTGTGATTCTGCTATTTATTCTGATGTTTGCGATTTCAATCATGTTTGGGGCAAAGGATGTTTCTGCCTTAGATGTGTGGGCTTCGATTTTTTCTAGTAAGACGAATGATGATATTCTAGTGATTCGCGAGATTCGTTTGCCTAGAGAGGTGGCTGCCATTTTTGTTGGTGCGGCGCTAGCTGTTTCTGGAGCCGTCATGCAAGGAATGACGCGTAATCCTTTAGCAGATCCAGGGCTACTTGGGCTTACTGCTGGTTCTAGTGCGGCGTTAGCTGTAGTATTGGCTCTATTTCCGAAAGCTGATACATTTACGATCATGATTGGTTGTTTTATCGGTGCGGGGATTGGAGCCTGTTTGGTGTTTGGGATTGCCTCAATGAAAAAAGGTGGTTTTGCGCCATTTCGAATTGTATTAGCAGGTGCTGCGGTGTCAGCGTTTCTTTATGCGATTGGTCAATTTATTGGAATCTATTATCAAGTGTCAAAGGATATTTCTCAGTGGACAGCGGGTGGATTAGTTGGCACGACATGGGGTCAGTTAAAAGTGATTGCACCTGTGATTACCATTGGGATTATTTTGGCTTGTCTTTTGTCTAAACAGTTGACTTTATTAAGTTTGAATGAGGAAGTGGCTGTTGGTCTAGGACAACGAACAACGCTTGTGAAAGCGGTTTTGTTTGTCGTTGTTGTGCTTTTAGCTGGAGCTGCAGTGGCACTTGCCGGGAATATAGCTTTTGTTGGATTAATGATTCCGCATATTGTTCGTAAGATTGTCGGAACGGACTATCGTTACATCATTCCGATTTCAGCATTCATTGGCGCTACTTTCTTGTTGTTCGCAGATACTGTAGCAAGAACACTAAATGCGCCATACGAGACGCCACTTGTTGCTGTGGTGTCCGTACTCGGGCTTCCTATCTTTTTGTTGATTGTTAATAGAGGGGGGAAGACGTATACATGAAAAAGAGTCCATTAGAAAAAAGCTCGCTTATTGATCCAGCAATTCTAAGAAAGTTTTACATGATTTTGGTTATATTAATCCTATTGATTGTTGCTACGATTATTGTGAGTCTTGGCACTGGTGCTGCACCACTTGGATTTAATCGCTTAATCCCAACGATCATGGGAAATGGAACACCAAAAGAGGATTTTATCTTATTTTCGATTCGGATGCCACGGATTTTCATTACGTTGCTGGCTGGAATGGCGCTTGCTTTATCAGGAACGATTTTACAAGCGCTTACACGGAATGATATGGCAGAACCTGGAATTATCGGGATTAATTCAGGGGCAGGACTTGCTGTCACAATATTTTTCTTATTCGCTCCAATCGATGCCGGTGCGTTCGCCTGGATGTTGCCGGTTGTTGCCTTTATTGGCGCATTGATTACTGCAGCACTGATTTATCTGTTTTCATATCAACGAGGTGTGGGTGTTGACTCAACGAGACTTGTTTTAACTGGAATTGGCTTTTCTCTAGCGTTGTCTAGTGCAATGGTCGTGTTAATTTCATCCGCTGATCCTTTTAAGGTTGATTTTATTACAAAGTGGTTGTCTGGCAGTATTTGGGGAACTGATTGGCCATACGTATGGGCTTTATTGCCGTGGTTAGTTGTCTTGGTTCCTTTTGGCATGTACAAAGCAAATACGCTGAATTTGCTGAGTTTGGAGAAGCCTTCAATTATTGGGGTAGGAATGTCGATTCGACGCGAGCAAATTGTGCTGCTTCTTACTGCTGTAGCACTCGCTGGCGCCGCTGTTTCGGTAGCAGGGGGAATTGCCTTCGTTGGCTTAATTGCACCACATTTAGCGAAAGCACTCGTTGGTGCACGGCATCAGCTTGTCATTCCTATATCTGTGCTCATTGGTGGTTGGCTGCTTCTCTTTGCAGATACAGTGGGGACGCATTTGTTTCAGCCGATTGAAGTGCCAGCAGGTATTATGGTGGCGTTGATCGGTGCACCGTACTTTGTTTATCTATTAGTACGGAAAACGTAGCTGCCAGCGTGTGATCTGGCTTAGGCGCAAGGTTTAGTTTGAGATTAATTGAAACAGCATCATCGTTTTTATTACAGGGTGTGAAAAGGTGGAATGGTTTTTCGCGATTTTTAGGGTATTGCCCTAAAAAATCCATCTATTTCATTCGTTGATTTCTTAAGCCATGATTGGTGGTTTGTCATCCATATGAAACACTTATAAATTATTGATAGCTGCAATGAGTTGAATTCGATTAAGATAGCTTTCTAGCATGATTTTAACGCCAAAAGTACTCATTGACATTGATACTGAGAGAGGCGTATTATTGTAGGTAATGCTATGTAAAATAGTAAGAAGGAGAGATAATTTTGAAGAAAAAATATGGTTTAAGTCTGATGGCAATGATGCTTGTAGCGTCAATATTTTTGTCAGGCTGTGGTTCGTCAAATGATGAAGCCGATAAAGATAAATCAAACTCAGGTTCAACAAAAGATACCTTTGTTTATGCGATAGATGGTGATCCGGGTAATTCAATAAACGTGATTACGACGAATGATCGCTATGGTTTAATGGCGGTAAAAGCAATGTATTCGCCTTTATATATGTACAATGGTCCGGATGATGTTGAATATTTTCTAGCTGAAAGTATGACACCTTCAAGTGACAATATGACTTACACAGCAAAATTGCGTCAAGATGTGAAATGGACTGATGGAGAGCCTTTTACAGCTGACGATGTTGTATTTACATATGAGCAAATGATGAAGGAAGAAAACGCTGGTTGGGCTTATGGCCAATTATTGTTTGATGGACAGCCTGTGCAAGTAACAAAGGTTGATGATTATACGGTTGAGTTTAAGTTACCTTCGCCAAGTATGTCAGCCATGGAATCATTCGGGAACATCTTCATTATGCCGAAGCATATTTATGAGGGAGAAACAAACTTTGCTAACAGTGAAAAGAATGCAGCACCTGTTGGAACTGGCCCTTATAAATTTGATTCATATAAGGCTGGTGACAGCTTAACGATGACAAAGAATGAAGATTATTTCTTGGGAGAGCCAAAAATAAAAACGGTTGTTTATAAAATCATGCAAGATCCAAATACAGCGATGCTTGCGCTTCAATCTGGTGAGGTTGATGCATTAAATGTTTTACCGAAAGATGCTGAAAAGCTGAAAGATGATGAAAATATTCAGATTCAAAGCTATAGCGAAGGACGGGTCGGTTACTTAGGATTTAACCTTGCCTCTCCAGCGGTTCAAGATAAAGCAGTTCGTGAGGCGGTTGCTTACGGTATTAATCGTGATGATGTGAATAAGGCTGCTTACACATCAGATGAGTATTATTCTCCCGCCTACTCTTTCTTACCAAGTACAGCAACGTATCAAACAAATGATGTGAATAAGCGTGATCATGATGTAGCGAAAGCGAAGGAGCTTTTAGACGGGAAGACGCCAACTTTGAAATTAGCTTATGCTTCATCAAGACCAGACCAAGTGCAGCAGGCGGCAGTTATCCAACAAGATTTGAAAGAAGTTGGAATCACTGTAGAATTGGTTGCAATGGAAGGACCAGCACTATTTGCGCAATTAGGTACCAATGATGCAGATTTCGATATGTTCTTAAATGGCTACGTCATGGGAATTGACCCAGATATATTCAGCCCTTTATTTACAACTGGCAGCAGCGCGAATTATATGCAATATAGTAATCCGGAAGTTGACGCACTGTTTGCACA
>JAVBKE010000210.1:0-36030 GCA_031554185.1 Caryophanales bacterium | reverse complement strand
TATCAGTTTGATCAAACTGTTACAATTGGAGCTAGTTCTACCAGCTTTAACGGAACCGTCACCCATCCCTTATCTGAAACAGACCCAGTCGAACCACCAATTGATGGAGGGTCGTGGGCTATTGAAGAAAACGGGGATGATCATGGCGTGATAGACGAAGATCAAATCAACACAACCGAGACGCCAAGTCACGAGTCTAATGCCGCGCCAGAAGAGACAAATGAACCAAGCGTACCTAAACCAGAGGCGGCGACTGATGATCTTATTGATTTTGTCTATACCGAATTTGCTAACAGCGAAGGAAACGGAGCGCGGTTTACCCTCCAAGAAATCGTCCCGAGTGAATTGACATTCGACCATGTAACCATGCCTGCATTCGTCGGCGGTGAAGGATTAACCTACAAGGTGCAATACAAAACAAACCAAAATGGCCAGTGGCAAACATTAAAAAACCATGTACCTGCTGATCAAGCAATAGTCATTAAAGCACCGCTATTAGCCAAAAATGAAAAAATGACTGAGCTAGCCATCGTATTTGAACAAGTTCCAGCTGGTTTTGGTGCTGGAAATCAGGTTGTTTATACTTTTAGTAAGAATCATTTATTGCCAAAAGAGCAATATACAAACCAAATGTTTCACTTTTACAGTACGGCAATTGAAAAAACAAGTTTTCCATCAAACCAAATGTTCTATAAAATTAGTTCAAGAGCACCTAATATGACTATTCCTTTTTCCAAATAAAAACAGTAACACTTACAAACTCAGACAATGCCTAACGAAAGGCATTGTCTTTTCCCCCTAGGTTCTACTCCCTTTTCCAATATCCCAATTTTATAAGAATATAAAATGCTAATTATGCCTTATATCGCCGTGAACCTACTGTCTATTGGCTGGCTTTAAAAACGAAATCCTTAATCAACCAAATTTTTAGTCTCAACTTGCGAATTCTTGCTGATTTTTTTCTTGAATATGGGTATAATAGAAGGCGGTATATTACCATATCAATTTTGTAATAAAGTTTCTTTGCTCGAAATAACATTCTTGCAAAAACATTTTCTAAGGAGGCAAAAGATTTTGAATAAGAAGTCAATTCGTGATATCGATGTGAAAGGCAAACGCGTGTTTTGCCGTGTCGATTTCAATGTACCAATGCAAGCTGGTAGCATTTCTGATGAAACTAGAATTCTTGCTGCTCTACCAACAATTCAACTTTTAATTGAGCAAGGTGCAAAGGTTATTCTAGCCAGCCACCTTGGACGTCCTAAAGGAACTGTCAACATGGCGTTTACGCTAGCACCAGTTGCCAAACGCTTAGAAGCTTTGTTGAAGAAACCCGTTGCCTTTGGTGATGCAGATCTTTCAAAAAGTGTTACACTTGCTAATCAGTTAGCAGAAGGCGAAGTTTTACTACTGGAAAACGTACGTTTTTATCCTGGTGAGGAAAAGAACGATCCTACACTTGCAAAGCAATTTGCTAGTCTTGCTGATATCTTTGTCAATGATGCTTTTGGCGCAGCTCACCGTGCTCATGCTTCAACTGAAGGAATTGCAAAGTGTGTCCCTGCAGTCGCTGGACTTTTGATGGAAAAAGAACTTGAAGTTCTTGGCAAAGCACTGTCTACACCAGAACACCCTTTCACTGCCATTGTTGGTGGCGCAAAGGTTAAAGATAAAATTGGTGTCATCGATCATCTTCTTGATAAAGTCGATACATTAATCATTGGTGGTGGACTGGCTTATACTTTCATCAAAGCACAAGGCCATGAAATCGGTACATCATTACTAGAAGAAGACAAAATTGAACTGGCAAAAGAATTTATGGAAAAAGCAAAGAAAAATGGCGTCAACTTCCTTATGCCAATCGATGCTGTCATTGCACCTGAATTCGGAGAAAATGTTGAATCAAAAATCGTTGACATTGATCAGATTCCTGCAGACTGGATGTCACTTGACATTGGTCCGAAAACAGCAGCACTTTATGCTGATGCAATCAAAGCTTCAAAGCTAGTTGTATGGAATGGACCAATGGGTGTATTTGAATTTGAGAAATTCGCTGGTGGTACAAAAGCCGTGGCTGAAAGCTTAGCTGCTTCAGGCGCTTACTCAATCATCGGTGGTGGCGATTCAGCTGCAGCAGTAGAAAAATTCCACCTTGCAGAACAAATGAGCCATATTTCAACTGGTGGCGGCGC
Source organism: Caryophanales bacterium (assembly GCA_031554185.1). Taxonomy (GTDB): domain Bacteria; phylum Bacillota; class Bacilli; order JARBTR01; family JARBTR01; genus JAVBKE01. The sequence continues at coordinate 33,838 of JAVBKE010000210.1, read as the reverse complement.
TTCTCTTGAGTTCATGGAAGGCAAAGTCCTACCCGGTGTTGTCGCTTTGAATGATAAGTAATTTATTAGGGGAAAATTAAGATTTCTTCTATAAGATAATAGAGTATTTTTAAATGGACTTTTAGCAAACCAATTTGGCCTAGCTATTACACCATAATCAGAGAGGAAGATTTGATGCGTAAACCAATTATTGCAGCAAACTGGAAAATGTTTAAAACGATTGATGAAGCAAGTGAATTTATTGAAGAAGTAAGAGAGCAAGTTCCTTCAGCTAAGAAAGTTGAATCGGTTGTCTGTGCCTCTCCATTATTCCTTCGCAAACTTGTGAAGAAATCAAAGCATTCAGATTTAAAAATTGGTGCTCAAAATATGCACTTTGAAGAGCAAGGAGCTTTTACAGGAGAAGTTAGTCCTGTCGCACTAAAAGATATTGGCGTAGATTACGTGATTATCGGTCATTCTGAGCGTCGTGAGATGTTTAACGAAACAGATGAGTCTGTAAATAAGAAAACACTTTCAGCTTTTGCGCACGGCTTATTACCAATCGTTTGTTGCGGAGAAACACTCGCACAACGTGAAGCTGGCGAAACAAACGCTTTTGTTTCCGGACAAATTAAATTTGCATTAGCTGGGCTAACTGAAACACAAATGAAAGAAACAGTTATTGCTTACGAACCAATCTGGGCAATCGGAACTGGCAAAAGTTCAACTGCTGAAGATGCAAACGAAGTTTGTGCTGTTGTTCGTAAGACAGTCGCTGAAATGTTTTCACCAGCTGTTGCTGAAGTGGTTCGTATTCAGTACGGTGGTAGCGTGAAACCAGAAAATATTGCTGACTATATGAAAATGCCAGATATCGATGGCGCATTAGTTGGTGGCGCTTCGCTTGTTGCCGGCTCTTATTTGAAATTATTGGAGGCATGTGTTAATGACTAAGCAACCTGTTGCACTCATTATCTTAGACGGTGCGGCTTGCCGTAACGAATCATACGGTAATGCAGTCACTGCTGCAAACAAACCCAACTTCGATCGCCTTTGGGACAAGTACCCGCACGCAACACTCGGTGCTGCTGGTGAATCAGTTGGTCTCCCCCACGGACAAATGGGCAATTCGGAAGTAGGACATTTGAATATTGGTGCAGGTCGTGTTGTTTATCAAAGTCTAACGCGCGTTGATGTATCGATTCGTGACGGTGAGTTTGGAAAAAACGCAACACTAACCGAAGCCATGGAATATTTAAAGAGTCCAGCACTAGGTACAAACCCTGACAAACAACCAAGAGCGCTTCATTTATTTGGACTGCTTTCTAATGGTGGTGTCCATAGCCATATCCGCCATTTGATCGCACTGCTTCAATTAGCTGCTAAAGAAGGCATCAAAGATGTTTTCGTTCATGGTATTTTAGATGGTCGCGACGTGCCACCACAATCTGCACTTGAATTCATTGAGCAAACAGAACAAGCTTTTAAAGATACTGGGATCGGACAATTTGCGTCAATCTCTGGTCGTTACTACTCAATGGACCGTGATAAACGCTGGGATCGTGTTGAAAAATCTTATCGCACAATGGTTTATGGCGATGGTCCTTCATATCAGTCTGCGAAAGCTGCTGTAGAAGACTCTTATCAAAATGGGATTTTTGACGAATTTGTAATTCCATCAGTTATCGTTGATGGAAATGATAACCCCGTCGGTTTAGTGAATGATGAAGATTGCTTTATTTTCTTCAATTTCAGACCAGATCGTGCCATTCAAATTTCAAACGTATTTACAAATGATACTTTTTCAGAATTTGATCGTGGCGAGCGTTTTCCAAGCCATCTACACTTTGTCTGCATGACACGCTTTAGTGAAACAGTGAAAGGGTTTGTTGCTTTTAAACCAACGAATCTTGACAATACACTAGGCGAAATCCTATCTAACAATGGCATGAAACAATTACGGATTGCAGAAACTGAAAAATATGCTCATGTCACCTTCTTTTTAAATGGTGGACGTCATGACGAATACCCTGGTGAAGATCGCATCCTCGTGCCATCACCAAAAGTGGCTACATACGACTTACAACCTGAAATGAGTGCACAAGAAGTCACAGATAAACTGATTGATGCGCTAGATAAAGACATCTACGATGCAATTGTTCTCAACTTTGCTAATTGCGATATGGTCGGGCACTCTGGAAAATTAGAGCCTACAATTAAAGCAGTTGAAACAGTTGATTCTTGCCTTGGACAAGTGATTGACAAAATTTTATCACTTGGTGGAAGAGCGATCATCACGGCTGACCATGGTAATGCTGATGAAGTAACAACGATGGCTGGAAAGCCAATGACTGCACATACAACAAACCCTGTACCAGTCATCATCACTGAGAAAGGCTTAACGCTTCGTGAAGACGGCATCCTAAGTGACCTAGCACCAACCATACTGGCCATGTTAGGGCTAGCACAACCAAATGAAATGACAGGCAAAACATTAATCAAGTAAACTGATTTTCGTAAAAATTTAAAAACAGATGACCACTATTTATTAAATTGGGTTATACTTGTTTAGGTAAGCTTTTGCATTTTCTGTTTACTACATAAACCGGGTAAATCTGAAAACAAAAGCCAATTTCAAAAAAAAAGGAGAAAAAATTATGCCACATATTATTGATGTTTACGCACGCGAAGTGCTTGATTCACGAGGAAATCCTACAGTAGAAGTAGAAGTAGAAACAGAATCTGGTGCTTTCGGGCGCGCAATCGTACCGAGTGGTGCGTCAACTGGGGAGCACGAAGCAGTTGAATTAAGAGACGGAGACAAGTCTCGTTACCTTGGTAAAGGTGTACAAAAAGCTGTTGACAATGTAAACAATGTCATCGCAAGCGAATTAATTGGTGTTCATATTCTTGACCAAGCTGGAATCGATAACTTGATGATTCAATTAGATGGTACAGAAAACAAAGGAAACCTTGGCGCTAACGCAATCCTAGGCGTTTCGCTTGCTGCTGCTCACGCTGCTGCAAACTACTTAGAAATGCCACTTTATCGTTACCTAGGTGGATTTAATGCAAAACAATTACCGACACCAATGATGAATATCATCAACGGCGGATCTCATGCTGATAACAATGTCGATTTCCAAGAGTTCATGATCCTTCCTGTAGGAGCACAAACTTTCAAAGAAGCAATCCGTATGGGAGCAGAAATCTTCCACGCACTCAAATCAGTTCTTAGTGGAAAAGGTTTAAATACTGCAGTTGGCGATGAGGGTGGTTTCGCACCAAACTTGAAGTCAAACCGTGAAGCACTTGAAGTCATTATCGAAGCAATTAAAGCAGCAGGTTATGCACCAGGAAAAGATATCTTCCTAGGTATGGACGTTGCCGCTTCTGAATTCTACAACAAAGACAAAAAGGTTTATGACCTTGCTGGTGAAGGCCGTATGGGTGTAACTTCTGAAGAAATGGTTGATTTCTATGAGTCACTCGTGAACGAATTCCCTATCCTTTCAATTGAAGATGGACTGGATGAGAACGACTGGGCTGGTCACAAACTATTAACTGATCGTCTTGGCGCTAGAATCCAACTTGTTGGTGACGACTTGTTCGTTACAAACACAAAGAAATTGGCTCAAGGAATCGAAATGGGCGTTAGTAACTCTATTTTGATCAAAGTTAACCAAATCGGTACATTGACTGAAACATTTGATGCCATCGAAATGGCGAAACGCGCTGGTTACACAGCTGTTGTTTCTCACCGTTCTGGTGAAACTGAAGATGCGACAATTGCTGACATTGCAGTAGCGACAAATGCAGGTCAAATTAAAACAGGTTCAATGTCAAGAACAGATCGTATTGCAAAATACAACCAACTACTTCGCATTGAGGACGAGCTTGGCGATCTAGCGATCTACGCTGGATTACAAAGCTTCTACAACTTGAAGAAGTAATTTCATTACAGCATATATATAAAGGCCGTTGAGAACGAGGTACTCTCTCATCGGTCCTTTCTTTGTCTAGTTTAAAGGGGACTCATCGATCGTTATACTTATCAGGCATGAAAAAAGCACCACTGCAAAGGCGGATATGTACTGCGCCCGAAAACATAGATTCTTTGGTCTAAGTTTTGGGTGCAGCAAAATACCCATCTTACAGTCGTGCTTTTAATTCTATTTCACTTCGGCTGTTGGAGCTGGTAATTCAGTGATCAAGAATAATGTTGTTGGTGAATAGCAAGCAAAGCTACCATCAAAGAACACGTTTCCTGGCTTAACGCCATCCACTTTCATAGCCTCTACCGGATGTTCAATCAACTTTTTCGCGTCGTACTCGTACAATGAAATATATTGTTCTTTTGATGCTTTACTCGCCACTGTTTTCCCAAGGAAGTAAGTTTCATTTGTCATCAGTTCATCGACTGTTACTGGATTTGGAAATACCAATTTCTCTTCCAAATCTGTAATGTAGCCTTCATTTTTCGTTCCCGCTGGCGTTGTAAATTGAATTTCTTCCAAGAGTGCCTGATCATTATTCAGAATTTGTGCTTCACCTTCAAGATCAGGTTCATTTCTTACAAGTGAAGGTGCATTGATTAACTCTGTATCGTCTGGATCCCCTGTTTCAAGATTAAGCACCTCGTAATAAGGATATGCTTTTGTTGCTTTTGAGATTTTCTTTGTCTCATTATAATTTAATTGATAGCTTACCATCACTCTCTCAGCCTCAATATACTCTTCGTCCAGCTCAGTATACTGTGAAATCAATGCAAGTGTATTGCTGTCATAAGTCTTCATTTCTTTTGCCCCACCTGGCACTCTTGTCATTGTCATGACTGTTCCAGTTTTAGCGGTGGCGTAGGTATCGTCTACCGTCTCACCATCTAAAGGAATATCAACTACCTCTCCAGTGTCAGCGCTAATTCGAGCATACTCTTCGTTTGTTCCTGCGATAGTGTACATAAAAAATACATTATTCCCATCAGTCTCAAGCGTGTTCAGCACACCATCTTTTTGAACAATCTCTTGAAAGGCTCCTGTCGCTTTATCATAGCTCACAACCTTACAATAAGGTGTCGCACCACCGTAATTAAGTCCCAAATAGTATTTATTCGCAATCCTCTCCATTTTCATATCGGTAAAACCTTGAAACTCCGCTGGTATTGCCACTTCTGTAGCTGGAATCGCTACTCCAGGCTCAACCGACAGTTCCGAAATTTTATAATCTCCACTTCGCTTCTTTACTTTAGGCTTTTCCGGCTCATCATCACTACTACAGCCTGTTGCGACAAACAACATTGAAAATACAAGTAACATCTTTAAATAACGCTTCATTTGAGTATTCATATACAATTCCTTTATAGCTTATTTTTTACTTGCCTAGCTTGAAGGCTAATCGCTTGTACTTAAACAATTACTTTATCACTTAAGAATCAAACTGATCTTTACCGGTGCTTGGATCTCGCTCTTAAAGCTAGCACAGACACCTAGCGAGGTGTTACAAGGCACTTCAATTTGAGTGTTAAAACACCACTAGACAAAATTTCATTTATCAGTATTAAATCATTTTTTCCACTCTAAATAAAGCGAAATTTTATCATACTGCATTTTTTCTAGACAATTCTTCAAACATTATACCATGTTTTATGGTGGTTTTTATCGAAAATCTCATTTTAACATAACTTCTAGTCATGCTAGTTGATAACCATAACCTGGATAAAGCGCATTCTAGAATTCAAATAAAGTGTACATAGTGACTGTATATAGCGGGAACATTAGTGTAGATACCAACTGGTATCGATCATTTTTTACCGGAGGGACTACACATGGGAAAACGTTCTAAATCAAAACGGTTCGTTGGTCAAGGTAAAGTCTCCGTCGCAAAACATGATGAGCGCTTTACTTACCGTTCGACCCTTGCAGAAGCAGAGTCAAAGGACAAGTAAAGTATGCGCTAGGATAAGGGGTGCTATGCAAATAGCATCCTTTTCTTATGCGCCTATTGCGAAAAACAAAGCCTTTTCCTCAGCTATTTTTGCTATAATATAGGCATTAATTAATTAGGAAAAAAATGATTCACCGATAAAGGAGCACTGAAATATGTACCGAATTATGATTGTTGAAGATGATGAAAAAATTAGACAGATTATTGCAGTATCGCTGAGAAAATGGCGCTACGAGGTGATTGAAGTCACTGACTTCAGTAATGTAATTACAGATTTCACTTCATCTGATCCACATCTAGTATTGATGGATATTAATCTACCTATTCTGGATGGATACCATTGGTGCGGGCAAATTCGCACAATTTCGAAGGTACCAATCGTCTTTCTATCATCACGAACCCAAAACATGGATATGATCATGGCAATGAATATGGGCGGCGATGATTATGTACAAAAACCATTTGATCTAGATGTCCTTGTTGCAAAAGTAAATGCTATTTTCCGTCGCAAGTACACCTATGATGCAGATCAAAATACGATGGAGTTAACCCATCATGGCCTTTATTTCTATCTAGCGAATTCTACTATCCAATATCAAGATCAAATTGTGGAACTGTCACGAAATGAGTTCATTTTACTTCAACTAATGATGCGAAACGTTGGTAAAATTATTGCCCGCGACGAATTAATGCAAGCGCTTTGGAACAATGATCAGTTTGTTGATGACAATACCTTAACTGTCAACGTCAATCGCCTCCGAAAAAAAATAACCCAGCTTGGGCTTGAAGATTTTATCGTCACACGTAAAGGAATGGGGTACATAGTTGAATGAGATTCCTTCAATTTTTACAATATGAATTAGGATATATCTGTCTCTTCTTCGGGTCTTACTTGATTATTTCGCTCGTATTTTTCACTAGCGCAAGTGACGAGTGGCAATGGCGTAATTTCTTCTACACTTTGCTATTAGTCACAATTGCATTAGGTGTTTTTCTCGGCATAAAGTATCGAAAAATTACACTTTCGCTGCAAAATATGGCTGAGTTTCATGGTGCCCCAGTATCATTTGAAGCTGTTCACTATCAGAAATATCTTGAAGAATTAAATCGCAATCACATCAAAGCTTTGAATGTCGAACAAGCAAAACAACGGGACTACCACGACTTTATTGTCGCATTTGTTCATGAAATCAAAACCCCAATTGCTGTATTGCGGTTATTAGGGCAAACAAAAATTGAACCAAAAAGCCTCCAAGAAGAAGTGATGAAGATTGAGTATTATGTCGATCAAACGCTCTATTACGCCAAATTAGATACTTTCCACCAGGACTATGAAATCACCAATTGTGATCTTCAGGACATCGCGAAAAAAGCTGTTAAAACACATGCGAAAACGTTCATTTCACATAAGATCCAACTTAATTTATCGGTTAGCACCTGTGCTGTACCAAGTGATAGTAAATGGCTTCTATTTATACTCAATCAATTAATCACGAATAGTCTAAAGTACATTGGGGAAAACGGGATTATTACCATTTCGACCGTGGAAACAGCAACTGAAAAGCAATTGATCATTGAGGACAATGGGATTGGTATTGCAGAAAAAGACTTACCACGCATTTTTAGCCGAGGATTTACTGGTACGAATGGGCGTAAACATGCGAAATCAACAGGGATGGGGCTGTATCTAGCACAGCAACTTTCAAACAAGCTTGGGCATTACATCACTTGCACATCTATGATCAATCAATATACGAAAATGGTCATTCATTTCCCAAAGAATGATGATCGGTTTATTTCAATTACCGAGAATGTAGAAGAATAACGATTCGCCTAGGCATCTGTTCTGAACAGGCATTACAGCTTGTACCTAGGCGAATCTTCTATTAGCTTATTGCCAACGTTTCAATGTTGGCAAATATTGACGCAGCATGATCACCGCTTCTTCCTCACTCATATCCGGATTTGACTTCACGACATGTGGCGCGCACATAGCAATCATTTCCTCCATCGTCGTGTCTGTTGTAAATACACCGTTATCAAAGCAGTATTTGCAATAATCTTCATTTTTGCTTCCATCTGCATTCTTTCCAAACAAATCATCACTCGTAAGTGGCATTGCATAACTTTGGCAAACTTTTGTGTTCATTCTATTTTCTCCTCTAATAATCAATTTTCGTACTAATTCATCATATCATGATGTAGCCACGGTATCTTCCTATTATTTGGTTTCATCGTTTTAGCGAACCACAAACGGCAATACTCGCTAGCTAACCCCCTAGGACAATACCCTTTGATATTTTAAAATCGGCACCTCACTATTCAGTATTTTATCGACGTTGCCGAACAATCCGGTAGTATAGTTTTGTTGATGACAAGTATAAAAAGAAGTAGATGATAAAGTAAACAATGTAAAGGCCAACAACTGTTTTCCCAAGACCCGTGATTCCCTGAATATTGTCGAGCATAAAATATTTGATCATAAATCCACTCTCTAATATGCCTAGCAGCAGTGGTGGAAAAAAAACGAAAAATTGTTGTTTTCGAATGACCGATTTCATCTGGCGTTCTTCCATTCCCATTTTCCCAAGGATTTGATAATGCCGCTCTTCCTCAGTCGCTTCTCTTAATTGTTTGAAGTAGATAACACTCGCAAGAGCAAAGATAGCAATCGCTGCTAGGAAGGAGCTTGCAAACAGTAACAGTGATGAATTCTCAATCTGAATCGAATAAAGATCGGCAAATGAAGAATAGTATGCACCCTCCTCCTCACTGACAACTGCATGAACATCTTCTGACAGTTCACCTGCTTGCTTGCTATTTTCAACCTGATAGATTTCAAATGAGTTGGCCATCCCTTGAGCTGCAGCGGCTTGATAGGCTTCATTAGAAACCACAAGTAAGGCTGGCTTCTTTTGCATCCCTAGATCAGGATCAGTCACCCAACCAAGAAGCGCATAATTCTGTTTTTCAACAAGATCCAAGGCCACTTCTTGCTCGCCAGTTGAAACAACGATTTCTGGTTCTTCTCCTTTAGCATATTTCTTTTCAGCATCAGTTCCCTGCGATAGCGACACCGTTTCATTTCCACTTAAATCGATTAAATCTCCGTCACCACGTAATGTTTTCAAATCATTATACGATTGTTCGGAAACCAAATACACTTCTGGTAAGTAGTACCCTGAATTTTCGAAGGCAACTTCTCGGTCCGATACAGGTGCCGTTTTTACACTATTCAGTGTATAGTGATATTCGGCATTGTGGTCTGAATTCGCAATGATCGCATCAATCTCAGCATTTTTTTCTTTATCCAACGTCTGGAATGCGATATCGTTTGGCAAATTAATTCGACTTGCTGAAAACTGCACTTTGTAGTTGATGAGAACAAAACCAACTAAAAAAATCAATACCACGCTAAATAGCGAAATAAAAGTTAATGTCAGTGCGTTGCCCTTTGCTTGAAAGCGCATTGAGCCTGTCCAAAGCGCCGTATCACCCTCGTGATATCTTTTCCGTTTCCTCACCACACTTAGTAACCATCCAGTAAACTGACGGAAAAACAAATACGTGCCAAAAATGATAGCCGAAACAACTGAAATCATACTTATACTTGGATGGTCATGCCAGATATCAGCATTTGTTCCTAAACTAATCACATACAGCGAAGCACCTAATAAAGTGATAGAAAGTAACGCTACCCAAAGAGATGGACGAATCGGCTTCTCTTGTTTCTCTTTCGCATGAAACAGTTCAATCAATTGCACACGTTTGATCATCAAATAGCTTTGCGCTGTGATAAACAGTGCCAGTAATAAGAATAAAGCGCTAGTAAAAACCACTGATTCAATTGGAAAAGAGATTGTGACAGTGCCTTCGTAATGCATTAAATTCATCAGAATTGTACCAAAAAACTTTGACAAGACACCACCAACTGCTAAACCTACAACAAGAGAAATCGCAACAATAAATACTGTTTCATAAAAAACCATCAATGCAATTTGGCGTTCACTCATACCAAAGAGCAAATACATACCAAACTCCTTCGTTCGCTGTTTCATGAAGAAAGTGTTGGCATAGAGAATGAAGAAAACAATAAATAGAAACATCACAACCGAACCAATTTGAACCCCAATCTGATAATATTCCTTTCCATCAACCGCATTCAAAATATCTTCATTATAGGTTAAAGCTGAAAATGTAAAATGAATTACAACGCCAAGAATCATTGAAACTAAATAGATCCCATAAAGCTGAAAGTTCCGCTTTAAATTCCGTTTAGTTAGCGCGAGGAGGCTCATCCGTATTCCCCCCAATCCAACTTTGTGTATTCAAGATTTGTCGATAAAATTGTTTCTGATCGAGGTCACCACGATAGATTTCATTGACAATTGCACCATCACGCAAGAAAATAATCCGTTTACAATAACTAGCTGCAAACACATCGTGCGTCACCATTAAAAGCGTTGTCTTGAAATGATTATTGAGCAAAACCAATTGTTCAAGTAAATGTGTTGCCGAACGTGAATCAAGCGCACCCGTTGGCTCATCTGCAAATACAATCGCTGGATTTGTGATGATTGCCCTAGCAGAAGCCGTACGCTGTTTTTGCCCACCAGAAATTTCTGTAGGATATTTATCAAGCAAATCACTCAAGCTGAGTGCTTCGATAATCGGTTTCAGTCGCTTTTCCATCTCCTCTACTGTTACCCGTCTAAGCGACAATGGCAGAAGAATATTTTCTTTTACTGTCAGTGTATCTAGTAGGTTGTAATCTTGGAAAATAAAGCCCATCTTTTCTTGACGAAACAAACGCAGTTGCTTCTTGTTTAGATCCAAAACCGACTGCTCTTCAAGCCATATTTCTCCGCCAGATAAATGATCAATTGATGACAGCACATTCATCAAGGTTGATTTTCCAGAACCGGATGGTCCCATAATGGCTGTTAACTCGCCAGATTGAATGGTCAAGTCAATTCCTTTTAACACAGTTGTCTTACCATATTTTTTGATTAAATTCTTCGTTTCAATAATACTCAATTAAACCACGCCCTATCTTTTAGTATCTATTTCATGACTCTACTATAACCGCCTCGCTAGCAACCATCCATCGGTGTATCATACTTCAATGTGACAATCATGTCACATCGGAACATAGAGCGACTAATCGTCATGACCACACGATTTTTAAGAATCATCATACAAAGACAGTAGACAAAATCATTTTCTATACGAAGCCTCGTCTGACAACCAAGCACCCTAATTAAAATAAGTTTTCTGACTTAGAAACCAATGATCTAAGGCGTTATAGCCTACAAACCCATTACAAATGGCTATTTCTAAGTTGAAAAAGGAGATAGAAAATGATAAGTTATGAAGAACGTTATCACATTTCAGCGTTGCAATTTTAACATTATTCATTTTTCAGCTTATTTTAATAATCAGCGAGCTCTAATTAAATGAAAGACTTACCTTAAGATGATTTCTAAGCATCTAGAAGTGTACAAAACAATAAAGGAGATGAATAGGTGACAATCCAAATCATTGCTGATGGTCCGAGTGACTTACCGCTAGATTATTATGAGGAAAACAACTTGACTAGCATTCCTCACGGTGTTCACATAAATGGAAAAGACTATCTAGACAGAATCACCATCACCCCCAAAGAAGTGAACGATATCATGCGAGCAGGCGGCTCCCCAAAAACATCACACGGATCGCCAGCCATGATTGAAGAGGCGTTCCGGAAAATTGCCCAAGAAAAACAGCAAGGCATCTATCTTGTCTTTTCTTCTGGGCTCAGTGGTACTTTTGCGACAGCGCTAATGCTCCGCGACCTTGTAAAAGAAGAGTACCCTGATTTTCAGATGAAAATTATTGATTCAAAGTGTGCTTCTGTCGGACTCGGTTTAATTGTTCAATCTTGTGTGAGTAAACAAAACACGTATTCTTACGAAGAATTGATCGCGCACGCTGAGTTCATGTCTGAACATATGGAACACTTATTTACCGTGGATAACCTTGATTATATCGCACGTGGTGGTCGCATGACCCGGAGAGCTGCTTTCGTTGGTGGAATGCTTAATATCAAGCCACTGCTAACCATTGTTGACGGAAAAATCGAACCACTCGATAAGTTTCGTGGCAAAAACAAGCTGTATGAAGCTATATTTCAGAAGATGGCTTCGATGGGTGATCAATTGTCAGAACAAACAATCGGCATCTGTCATGCAGATTGCCTTGATGAAGCGCTCAAGATCAAAGCTCAGATCGAAGAACGATTTGGCGTCAAACAATTTGTAATCACCGAGATTGGCGCCTCCATAACAGCACATGCTGGTCCTGGTACGCTAGGCATTATGTTTATGAATAAGCTTTCCTAATAGGGAAAATGAAAGGAACTGACAGTCATGCAGTTCCTTTAAAATTGTGTTTTGCGAGAAGTTTTAGCTTGATGAGCTTAACATTAAAACTTTAGAAGAGTTACAAGTAAAACAGCCAGACAGCTACAACTTCATCTGGTGTTTGAAAACTGGTAGTAATGAAATGAGAGACTTTGCAAATGAGTAAATTACGCAAATCAATTATTTTACTAATGTGTTTCATGATTGCAGTGTCTTCTGCCCTTTATTTTTACAAAACGAATCAAGTCAAAAATGTATTCGATGAAATTTATTTTGCTGAATTCAACTTTTTTTTAGGAAAAGCTCAGCTTGACATGTACATGAGCACCAATATTGACCCAACATCTAGAGTATTAGTTGAATATCAATATGATGTTAAAAAAAAGGAACTCTCCTATCAAGAGTGAACGTTTATGTTAATACCAAAACTAGCACATTGACCTAAAGCGAGGAAGACGAATTTATAGAGGTCCTTAACTCACATGGATTATCCGAAGACTATATTAAAAAGCGCAGCCAGTACATGTTTGAGAAGGTGCTACAAAGTTGGTTTGATCTATAGAGTGACAAATCAAATTACTCTCTTGAATATTGGGGAGAAATCAATTATATCCCTCATCATTGGAATTACTTGAATGAAGGATAGCTTGCTATACCTGCAGAATTATGCAAGGAAGACAAAATACAGAAGGTCACGCGCCACAAAAAATTGCAGTAACATATCCATGGAGGTAGTCAAATTGATATGGAGCAATTTTTAAGCTTCACTGGTTATTAGGGCGAAGCGTTCCAAAGTCTTTGGGAAAATACGCTTTTTTGCATTAGATCAGCATGATTCGAAAGACGGCTTTCATTATCACGAAAAAAAATTTATAATAAAATAAAAGATAATGGAGGAGATTGATTTGGCAAAGGATTGTTCGTTTGATATTGTTTCAAAGATTGATATGCCAGAAGTCACGAATGCTGTGACTGCAGCGACGAAGGAAATTGCAACACGTTATGATTTTAAGGGAAGTAAGAGTGAAATCAAGCTTGATAAGGACAAAGAAGAATTGGTCCTAGTTTCTGATGATGAATTCAAGTTGGAGCAGTTAAAGGATGTCCTGCTCACAAAGCTGATCAAACGAGGTGTTCCAATTGGCAACCTAGACTATGGAAAGGTTGAAGGCGCTGCAAGTGCTACTGTCAGACAGCGTGCTAAATTAATGCAGGGCATTGATCGTGATAATGCGAAGATTTTGAACGCACTCATTAAAAATAGCGGTGTGAAAGTGAAAACACAAATTCAGGATGATCAAATGCGCGTTACCGGTAAGAACAAGGATGACTTACAGAAGATTATCGCTTTGGTGCGAGCAGAAGAGAAGTTCACAGTTGAAATGCAATTTGTCAACTATCGTTAATTTTTTCTACAAAGACAATCAGCATGCCCTTTCATAACTGGGACATGCTGATTGTTTTTATGATTCATTTGACGATTTTCGTTTTTTCATGAAAATAAATAAGTTCCCAAAAACCATGAAAGCTACAATTGGTGCTACAGCAATGGCGTAGTTAAAACCTGTTTTATCACCGACTATATAGATCTCAGCAGTCTCTGGATCAAGGGTGATCTGGTAGCCATCCGTCCCATTTTGTACACGATAGCCATGAAGCATCCCTCGTAATTCTTTATCGATTCCAAATTGGTTTTTATCCAATTGTATGGTGCTAGTTTTCGTACGATTGTTGATCACAATCACCGCTTGTTTTCCCTCATAACTCCGTTCATACACCAACACACCGTTTTGACTTTTCAAGAACTTGATATCACCTTTCACGAGGACAGGATATGTCTTCCGTATACTTGCTAATTGAGTCAGTAAATCTGCAAGATCGCGGTCAACCATTGACATCATCGGCCGATTATTTGGCGGAGCACCACCGTTTAAACTGGCTTCTGATCCGTAATAAACTATCGGTATCTGCGGTGTCGTATAGAGGTAAGTCAGTGCTAGTTTCCATCTAGTTCCGGGATATTGTTCGGCCTCAACAATGGTATGCGTAAAACGTTCAGAAGCGGGATCATCAATAGCAATTAAATTACCAGACTGATACTGCTTGTCTTTCAGGATCGAAATCTTGGTATCTGGTTTCGAAAAAACTGTTCTCATCACTGCTGATTGTGGTGTTTCTATTAGGCTAACGTCTAATGTTCCATCTATCTGATGCGCCAGCGCAAATTGCTTCACCTGCACTACATTTATAACCGCTTTGGAATCATAGGCAATCAACACTTTCATTTTCATTTCATGAATCTTACTAACCAACTGTTTCAAGTCTTGCTCCGTACCGAAGTGTTGGTATAGCCTCCCGCTCGCATCAAGTATTGGACTAAGACAAATGGTTGTAAAACCCATGCTGTGAACCACATCTAACTTCTGATAAGTCCCTACTAAATCGCCACCATGCATGTCAGTTGTGCTAAATTGGTCAGTTTCCTGGTTATTCTCATTTCGCCCATCAATATAGCGGTCAACATCAATATAGTAAATCATATCCTGCGAATCGGCTGCTTTAGCTTCTGCCCGAAATGGCAAATTCCCCAATATTGCGACAAAAAAGATCATAATCATCAGTTTTTTTAGCATCGCTTGTCCCCTCAGCATAGATCGTATTTGATAAATGATGGCTTTATCATACCAGCGCAATAGGAAAAAAACACGAATCTTGCTTATACTATAGAGCCCGCATACTACTTTCATTCGTAATCCATCTAAATGTGGAAATCTACCCACATCAAAAAGGGGCACGACGACCCCTATGACTTCATTCTATAAAATAGTTTGTAAGTTGTATCCCCCGCGCTAATTAAACACCAGGGTTAGATTTCACCCTTCAATATTGATGCGTTTTTGCTCAAACCAATAATGAATTTGGATAAAATAAGCCAATAATTGAGGTCCAGTCATCAATTGACCAAACCACGGCTTTGTAAATAGCGCACCACCCGATTCTACAAGTGCATTCAATTTATCTTTTGCAAAAAGCGTATGCAGCGCTGAGTCTTGGTGATTTAATATTTCTTTCAATTCATTTTTAACAATTTCCGTATACCTTGGATGATGCGTTTTTGGATAGGGACTTTTCTTCCTCTGTACAATTTGCTGTGGCAGCAAATGCGATACAGCATCACGTAGAATCCCTTTTTCCCGCCCATTCGACATCTTCATTTCCCAGGGAATATTCCACGCATATTCAACAATCCGATGATCTGAAAACGGAACACGCACCTCAATACTAGCAGCCATACTCATCCGATCTTTCCTGTCCAGTAATGTTGCCATAAACCAATTCATACACATATAAAATAATTTACGCCGTTCTGATTCTGTTGCACTTTCGCCGTATAAAAGTGGGTTTTCACTCGCAATATCCAGATAACGCTGTGCGACAAACGACTCTAAATCCAATTTATCACGCCACGCATCCTGTAATAAATCACTGCGCAAATCAGTTGAACGAATCCAAGGAAAAACAGCCTTTCCAGATAAATCTAGATCACGATAAAACCACGGATAACCACCAAATATTTCATCAGCACACTCACCAGATAACCCAACAACAAAATCCTTGCGAATCTCCTTACAGAATAATAACAACGAAGAATCGACGTCGGCCATACCTGGAAGATCGCGCACAAGCGTTGCTTCCTTCAGTCCTTCTAACAAAGCATCCTGACTGAGAACAACGTTATGATGTGCCGTGTTGTAGGACCTTCTGACAAGGTTGATAAAATCGGCATCTGCATTCGGTTGAAAGTCATTGGCAACAAAATGTTTGTTGTTCCCTTCATAATCTACGGAATACGTATTCAGTTGCCCTTTCCCACACTCCCGGTATTCCTTTGCTGCAATTGCTGTAATCGCGCTGGAATCAATGCCTCCAGATAAAAAAGTGCATAGTGGTACATCAGATACCAATTGTCTTTTCACGGCATCTTCCACTAGAAAACGCACATGTTCAACAGTTTCAGCGTAATTTTCAGTATGCGGTTTGCTCACCACATTCCAATACCTTTTCACTGAAAAACCTTGCTTCGAAAAAGTACAATAATGCCCAGGACGAAGTTCCTCAATATTTTTAAACACACCACTTCCAGGTATCCTTGAAGGTCCAAGTCCAAGCAGTTCAGCTAAGCCAGTCGTCGTGACAATTGATTTTGACTGTGGATGCGCCAAAATAGCTTTGATCTCTGAACCAAACAGGAACCGGGAACCGAGATGTGAATAAAAAAGAGGCTTTACCCCAAGACGATCCCTTGCGATAAAAACTCGTTTACGCATCTCATCCCAAATGGCAAAGGCAAATATTCCATTAAACCGCTCTAAGCAAGCTTCTTGCCATTCGATATAAGCTGTTAACAAAACCTCAGTGTCAGAATGCCCTTCAAACACATACCCTTTTAGGGCAAGATCATGCCTAATTTCTTCTGTATTGTATAATTCACCATTATAACTTAGTACATAACGATGATTGTCCTTAACCCGAACCATTGGTTGCTTCCCACCAACTGGATCAACAACGGACAACCGTTTATGACCAAAAGCCACATGACGGTTAGACCAATAATTGGTCGCATCAGGTCCACGCTTCGACAATGTCGTGGTCATTTTATAAAGCAAATCTATATCTCGCTCGATATTGTGATCAAACTCAACCCAACCTGTAATACCGCACAAACCCATCTTCCTCTCACTCATTAAACATGGATCTATTTAACAATTTATAACCCACTTGGCTTTTACACCCTACTATTGTATGCGCGGGGAGACAGACTGACCCTAGGTTTTTTTTATCTTGTTTGTTGTTAGGGCAAAAATAAAAACCGCATCAATAATGACACGGTGTACTAACGTAAAAAATCAGTATTAAACCAAATCGGCTACTCAGTCATCTAGAAAAAATAGCGCCTCAACTAGCGATATCTTCTAATTTCGAATCCTCACCATAACTATTTTCCCCACGAGTACCTTCCATGCATAAAAAAACAAACAATATAATACCACCGATGAACGGAATAAATGCAATAAAATAGAAAGCGCCAGATTTATCTAAATCATGGAGTCGTCTCCAAACAACTGCTAGTCCCGGAATAATAATGGCCAGTAAGAAACCTATATATGCAATTCCCACCAATGTTGCTAATCCACTGGCACCCCCTGCAACAAGCATCGAGGCTACGAGACCTATTCCGATAAAAATTAAAAAGCACATTAAATAGAACATCCAAAGTTCTTTTCTTCGTGCCCTACCACTGAAATTCGCATAATTCTTCATACACTTTTTAAACCAATACATCTTCTAAAACCCTCTTTCTACCTTTTAACGACAATCATTTTCACTAAGGTCACATTAGCACTGTAAGATTCTTTAGATTATTGAGAAAACCGCCTATTTCGTTTTAATACTTGACACTGATATTCTACCACTAACTAAATCTTTTTTCATGCAGATTTACGTAATCTGCGATAGTAGCAAAAAAATATAGACTTAAACCTCAAACGGGTATCTATCTATTTAAAATCAGTATTAAAACCAAACGAACTACACATTCACCCAGATAGAGCCATACCTCAACTAGCGATATCGTCTAATTTTGGATCCTCACCATAACTATTTTCCCCACGAGTACCTTCCATACATGTAAAAACGAGCAATATAATACCACCGACAAACGGAATAAGTGCGAGAAAAAAGTAAGCGCCTGATTTATCTAAATCATGGAGGCGTCTCCAAACAACTGCTAGTCCCGGAATAATAATGGCCAGTATGCAACCTGAATATGCAAATTCCACCAATGTTGCTAATTCACTGGCACCCCCTGCAACAAGCAACGAGGCTACGAGATCCATTCCGATAAAAATTAAAAAGCACATTAGATTGAACATCCAAAGTTCTTTTCTCCGTGCTCTACCACTGAAATTTGTATAATTTTTCATGCACTTTTTAAACCAATACATTTTTTTATACCCTCCTATCTTTTTTAACTGCAGTAACTAAGAATAATAATCACTTCAAAACCAGGTTAAATTCCGAGAATTAAATAAGAAAGCGATCTACCGCCCATTTATTTGGTTTAAATTCCAGATATTCATATTCTAGCATTATTCCAGCGCTTTTACAGCACTTAATAACGACTGTGCAGGATATATATTAAAGAATGCCACTTTTCCATTTCTTCAGAATAAAAAAAGTGCAGAATTGACGCATTAATGAAATAATAAGTATAGGACGGTGAATAAGGAGGTGGATCATGCAAAAGGCAATTGTCACTTATTATTATTCCGATAAAAAGAATAACTTAAGCGAGTTAAATCAGCTTCTTCAAGAAGGATGGAAAGTTGTATCTCAGAGTGGAAGCAGTTCGCTACCAATGGTATATTCACTTGTTATATTAGAAAAAAATTAACCATTCATTAATTTTGGGGGTAACACAGAATCCAGACTAACCCAGCACTTTCCCTTATCACACTAAATCCAACTACCTCACTTACCCCCTTTGCAATACTTTATCTATTTACGGTCCAAGAGATTACAGCAAAAACATTGAAAATCTATTGACTTTAGCGGGTGAACTATTATAGAATGGAGATTGTGTAAAATAACGCAGCCTATGTGATGGCAATATTGGCTAGTTCGTTCCTTAGGGTCTTTTCTCTAATGGTGTATCCTGTAACCCGCTGCTGCGAAGGCGAAGATGCATGAAACGAAATGGTGATGTATGCTAGTTACGTTCGTTTTTATTTTACCAACACTTTAAGCATGCCCTAGTGGTAGGCCAAAGTGGTCGTCATTGCACCCTGTTTTTTCGCAAGGGATCCGTGCAGTGGCAAAAATAAAAACTCTAAGGAGGAGACGCTATATGTCTCGCTATACTGGACCAAGTTGGAAACTGTCCCGCCGAGTAGGATTATCACTTAGTGGCACAGGTAAAGAATTATCAAGACGTCCTTACATCCCAGGACAACACGGACCTACTCAACGTAAGAAAATGTCTGAGTACGGACTACAATTAAATGAAAAGCAAAAGCTTCGCCACATGTTTGGTGTAAGTGAGCGTCAATTCAAAAACACGTTCACTAAATCAGCCAAAATGGCTGGTAAACACGGTGAAAACTTCATGGCACTCTTAGAATCAAGACTCGACAACGTTGTTTATCGTTTAGGTCTTGCTCGGACACGCCGCCAAGCACGTCAGCTGGTAAACCACGGACACATCACTGTTGATGGTCGTCGTGTGGACATCCCTTCATACCGTGTAACAAACGGACAATTGATCAGCATTCGTGAAAAATCACGTAACCTTTCAATCGTGAAGGAATCTTTAGAGCTAGCGATTTTTGTACCAGAATTTTTAACTTTTGATGCAAACAAGCTAGAAGGTACATTTAACCGTCTACCTGAACGCTCTGAAATGCCACTTGAAATCAATGAGTCACTAATCGTAGAATTCTACTCACGTTAATAAACGTCAAATCTCGGAGAATTGCGCAGCAATCTCCGAGATTTTTTATTGTCGTTTTTCTTATCAAGCTTTCAACTCCCCAATCACTACACGCCACTTTAGCTTTTTTGATTGTCCATCAATCTGTATCACTTTCACTCGCCCAAATCCTCGAATCGAGAGCAAATCCTCCACGCCCACCTCAAAAGACTTGTCGGCAACAATTTGCCAGTTCACCTTCACTTTCTCTTGTTCAACTAGTTGCTGGCTCTTTTGCCGAGATAACCTTAGTATCTCAGCAATCAAAGCATCAAGGCGCATCGAACTCACCAAAACTAGCCGCTCTTGCCATGCTTCTACCACAACATTCACTTCTGTAACATCAATCAACGTTACCCGAATTGAAGCGCGACCTACTTGATCTAAATTCACTACCACAAATTCAGACAACTCCTTGACAACAATGACATCTATAGTGCCATCATGCACATAGATATCTCCAAATTTGCCACGATCAACGCCAAGGGACATCAGTGACCCAAGCACATGTTTATGCGACAAAGTAGCAAACTTCGTCGCATAAGTGAGCCGCAAGGCCGCAACTGCAAAATCCTCGTCCGTACGATGGTAATAGCTAGGCGCAATGATACAACGCTTCCGCTCCACTTGCTCATTGTCGGGGGAAAACATCACTATCAGCTCTTCTTCCCTACCAACAAGCGATTTAACAATCGTTTGCTCTCTTGGCGACAGAAAATCTAGCAGCTTAGGGCGAGCATTCATAAGCACCCAATTATTAAATCCCAATACTTTATCAATAAAACTTTGTTCATCTTTGCGAAAATGTTGGTAAATATTCATCACAAACCCCTTTCATAAAAAAACAGACACGATCAACAAGCAACCGCATCTGCATAAGTTTTATTTGATCTTTACTTTAGACACAGCCTACAGCGCGCTTACAGGCTGGAAAACATGTAAACCTTATGATGATAGCGAATACTAAAAATCAGCCCTAGCGCCATCATACTGCCCCACAGCGAACTTCCCCCATAACTGAGAAATGGCAGTGGAATACCCGTGATCGGCATGAGTCCTATACACATACCAATATTCTGGAATACATGAAAAGTGAACATACTAATCACTCCAGCACAAATATACGAGTTAAAATCAATCGTTGTTTCTAGCGCTATCCTTGTCCATGTAAAAATCAGACTAAAATAGAGCATAATCACGAAACTACCACCTAAGAAGCCAAATTCTTCACCGATAATAGCAAAGATAAAGTCAGAATGTGCCTCTGGAATAAATACTTCTTTATTTTGGAACCCCTTGCCACTCACTTCACCCGATCCAATAGCCTCAATCGATTTAATCAATTGATAGCTCGAATTTGATGGCGTATTATACGGATCACGCCATGAATAAATCCGCTCTAGTTGGTACTGTTCCACATTTGTGTATTTCTCAATCACTTCCGGATGTTGCATCACCAAATAAAGTATCCCACCAATTAAGAGAAATACAGTAGAAAACAACGGCAAAAGCAATCGCCACGTAATCCCCGAAACGAGTACCATTCCAGCAAATATCGCCATAAGCACCAGCGAAGTCCCAAGGTCTTCCCTAATCACAAGTAGTAAGGGAATTGCCGTAAAGAGGAGTAGCTTCCCAAGCAAATTCAAATCAGTTTGAATTGTTTTCACTTCATAACGAAGATGATGCCTATGTATGACCGCCGCCAGCGCAATGATCAGAAATATCTTCATAAATTCTGAGGGCTGTATTGAAACTGGTCCTAAATCAAACCAAAGATGCGCACCATTCTTCTCAGGCGCTAAACTTTCTGGTGCAACAATTAAAAGCACCAGGGATGAGACACCTGCCCAATATAAATACCAAGAAGCCCTAAGTAACTGATCAGAATCGAATTGCATCACCACAAAAGCAATGAAAAAACCAACGATAAAGAATAGCACTTGCTTCTTAAAAAAGTTTGTATCGTATACTGAATTTTGTTGCGCACTATAAATGGCTGCTAGTCCAATAAACCCCAGCAGCGATACGATAAATAGTTGACCATAATCAATTCTCGAGATTTTTTTATCATTCATTTCTTTTCACCAATAATTCCTATCTATAAAAGTGCTCTGGCACTAGGCAATCAACAATCAATTTCAATTGTCCTTTTTTCGGAAGCTATTCATGTATCCATCTTAGTATTTCCAATTAAAGCGAATTACCTTGGTTCGCATTAATGTGTTAAAAATAATAATAAGACCAGGACCAATAAAAACACCGATAAAACCAAGGATTTCAAAGCCAATATATAAGCTTAACAAGGCAGCAAGTGGTGAGATCCCAATATTCAGTGACAATAGCTTTGGCTCAACAATCCTCCTAACTATTGTGACGAAGACAAACATAAATAACAAAATGACCGCAGTTCGGTGGTCACCAATCATATAAGTAGCAACACCCCAAGGTACGAAAATCGAACCGATTCCTACCACGGGCAATATATCAAAAACTGTAATTAAACATGCTAGAAATAATTTAAAAGGCGCATCGATCACCAGTAAAGTACCATATACCAGGATAAATGTCATTGAGCTTAATATTGTTTGCGTTTTAAGATACCCAATTGTAGCGATTTTAAGCTGATTCACAACCAAATGCAATCGTTCCCTCGTTCCATCAGACAGTAGCGACTCGAACCCTCGCTTGATCTGTGGCAATTCCATACAAACGAAGAATACAGCAATAATGTAAATCAGCAATTTCAATAAGAAAGCAGGCACGTCCGCAACAATATTAAATAGAATCGATCCCAAATTTCTGGTCACTTCATTAATCGTTGCCGGAAGGCTGTTTGCCATTTGAAGAAATGCCGATTGCACCGACGGTGGCAAATCTTTTGTATATTCCTGCCACTGTTTTAACAGTGGTAGAACAACTGTATCATAAAACTGGCTTGCAAGCGATGGAATATTTGCTGAAAAAATCATTACCTGCTCTGCTGCAACAGTAATTAAATAATAGGTCACACTGCCAACAATGGCGATATAAATCGTCATAATGACACAGATCGCAGACAACCGATTAATCTTAAATTTTCCCATTAACCGCTTAACAATACCTTCAAATAGGATTGCCGTGATAAATGCAAACACAAATGGTAAACTATGTGGAATGAGAAACACAATTAACAGTCCAACAACACCAGCAAAAATCCACTTTTTTAGCAATTTGTATTGCTCCTTCACATATACTTTGTAGGATTGATATGATCGCTCGACAAATTATATGAAAAGATTGCTACTATCATTCTAAATCAATTCTGTGAAAATTACATTGCTTTTTCAAAAATATTTTGTATGATTGAATAAGGCGTCATGTTAGGAACATGTTTCTTCGTTAGAGAAAGTTTCACTTTAATAGCCGTTCTGCCATGCGTTTAATGCATTTTTAATGTAGAATTAACAATTGTATTTTAATATAACTGGGGCGTGTTTTGAAGAGCCAATTCGCCCTAATACAAACTAACCTAGTTAACAAGGAGAGAAATATGGATCCAATACTTATTGCAATTATCATGGGAATCGTTGAAGGTTTAACAGAATTTATTCCCGTCTCATCAACTGGTCACTTAATCCTAGTTGGACATCTTCTCAATTTTGAAGGGCCAAAGGCCGACACATTTGAAATTTTTATTCAGTTGGGCGCTATTTTAGCTGCCGCTGTTTACTATTGGCGTGTGCTTTTCTCGCTTTTCCGTTTCAGGATGGACAAGTTCAATTTCGTTCACATCATCATTGCCTGCCTCCCTGCTAGTATCGCAGGACTCATTTTCCATGATTTTATCAAGTCACTTTTTAGTGTACAAACAGTTGCTGTATCACTAATTCTTGGCGGTATCTTAATGATTTTCGCAGAGTCAAGGCAACCGCACGTCAAAACAACAGCAACTACCCTTGATCAAGTTACATACAAACAAGCACTGACAATCGGTTTATTTCAATGCTTTGCGCTGATTCCAGGGTTTTCTCGATCAGGGTCAACCATGTCAGGCGGTATTCTTGCTGGTACGGACCACAAAACAGCTGCTGACTTCACATTCATCATTGCAATTCCGATGATGGTTGGTGCTAGTGGTGTTGACCTACTTGGCGTGGCAGGCACACTGGATTCACAAGACATGCAAATGTACGCCGTTGGTTTCATTGTTTCATTCGTTGTTGCCTTGATTTCGATCGTTACATTCTTAAAGATTTTGAAGAAACTTAAATTAACACCATTTGCCATCTACCGCTTCGTATTAGCGATTTTTGTTTGGTGGTTGATTCTTTAATTTGACATCGTTAAAGCAGTGAGCCCAAGAAATAAGCTCACTGCTTTTTTCTATACACTCAACCCTGAATTCCATTTTACAAATTGTCCGTGTCATCATCTCGCGAGCCTTAGAAACTCTATATCACACAACACCAAGGTCCACTACCCAAATCGAAGCTTTGGACTCTCACGAGGTAGGGTCAAACATTGATGGCCCAAGCTTAACTAAAATATAATCATCCATCTCTTTAATTGAATCAGGAGCGGGCCAGTTTTGCATTCCAACGACATCTTTACTTATTCTCTCTAAGGAAATGTCAGCCTGTTCAATTTGATAGCCATGCATATTGAAAAAACCGGTGATCCGGGCATTTTGTGTTTCATTATTTATCCGTTGTAAATTGAACATGGATACACCTACTATTTCATCGAAAACATAAGGAAATTGATAGGGCTGAAGCATACCAATGAATCTAATTGGTTTTGCGGTATTGACAGCATCTATTTCATGCATGAGTGAATTCATTTGGGCGACATCCAATTGATATCGTTTGTAATCTTCGTAATACAGCTGATTGACATGTTTTGTCTGGTAAAAGACAATTTGTACAACAAAAAAGAAAACAATATAGACGATACTAAATTGTTTGAATCGAAATGGCTTTAAAGTGAGATAAAGGAGGACAAAAGAAAATGACACCAGTAAACCATTCGTGGTTAAAATCCTTACTGCCGGTGCGTAGGAACCTGTAATAAAGTACATCCCATATGAAAAAAGGACAGCAAATCCAGCTGCTAAAAGGATTGACAACCTTTTTCTCTTAATCGTCAATATCACTGAAATCACCAGCACGATAACACTTGATATCAAATAGAGCTTAGATGGGAGATTATTCGCCTCGCGAAACACATTCACTGGAAAATGAACAAGATAGGAAACAAAAGAATGAACAAATGCGGTCAGACTAGATGTATCATATTTAATAAATAAGCCTTGATAACCAATAGGCTCTAGCTGGTAAATAGCCATAAAAGCCAGACCAACCACTCTGCAGAACACAATGCCCATTATTGCAATACTACCAATTTTGAGCGAGAAAATCATCAATCTAGAAAGAGGAAATTGTCTTTTTTCTTCTAATGAAAGTAGATAGGCTAATAAGCAAAGAAAAGAACCAGAAACATATAGCACAGCCGCATTTTCATAAAAAGAAACAGAAAATCCAAGCAAGATGCCACCAAATAACGCAAACCAGATTGATTGACGCTGTATAACCCATTTTAAACTAGCATGAATGGCGAGGGGCGTTACAACCATCAAACACCCAAGTTCTACTGTAGCAGGCATAAACATCATTAAGTTAGCAAAATAGGGTGTCGAAATAAAGATACAAGCAAAAATGATCGCCGCTACCTCATCAAATTTTTCATGAAAATAATCTTCAAACAATCTCACCCAAAATGTAGCTGCTACAATCAGTAGGATGACTGCCAGAAAGTCTCGCCAAAAGGGTATAAATTCTCCAGAATTGAATAGTTGGGATACGACCAAATGCCCCCATCGTCCTTGAGTTAGCAATACGTGTCCTTCAAAAAAGGTTGCAAATGCCTCATCATCAATTCCGATAGAAAAGTTTGTTAACATAAAACCAAAACATAAAATAGCTGTAACGAGTAATGCCACCCAATAGAATTTATTTCGATTTAAAAATGCCTCTTTGATCATCTTCTTCCTCCAACTTTACAACTAAATCTTCTTTCAGTTATTCCCACGATAAAGCATGTCCAAACCAATGTGAAGGAAAAACGAGGTACATCCCATTTGACTTTCTCCCCTACCAAAAAAGTTTTTGATAACCACTTTACATTTTGCTTTCGCAACTTTATGATAGATAAGAAATATCAAACTATTACTACTAACTATATGGGGGGATTCAATATGATCGATTTTTCAACAGTTTTAGACGCTAATCCGCTCGGTATTTTTGCAACAGTTGATGAGGATAAGATCAGAACGCGCGTATTCCAGGCTCTTTTCACAGACGATCATAAAGTTTACTTTTGCACAAATAGTCAGAAATCTGTCTATGCACAATTACAAAAAAATGCTTATGCAACATTTTGTACACATCCACAAGACTTCTCACCAGTTTTATCAATCCATGGAAAAGCTGTTTTTGTAGAAGATCGCGCACTTATCGCACGTGCTTTTGACAAAGATTCTGATATTAAGCGCTTATATGGTTCGGAAGATAATCCAGTTTTCAAGCTTTTTTATCTTGATGTCGAAGAAGTTGAAACTTTCATCCCTCAAGAAGGTCGCCAATCGTACGCAGTCTAATATATTGCGAAAACTCGTTTATCTCTCAGATTGATGAGCTTTTGCTTTATGTGAAAATTAGCGAATCGAACCTTTTATTTCTCATCACTGCCTTTGTCCACAACGGGGCGGCGGCATTGCTGATTGACTTATCAAAATTGGAGGTAGAAAAATGTTCGACCCTAAATTATACGGAAATCCATTACGATTAAAAGATCAAATCCAATATAGCGATGAATTATTAGCCAAAAAGCAATTGGCATCGACTAAAGCAACTAAAGTGATCTTGTTTGCATTCAACCCTGGTCAAAAACTAAACCCTCATACAACTACCGGTGACGCGGTGATCACAGTTCTAGAGGGAAACGGCCACTACACAGTTGCTGAGCAAGAATTTAACGTTGCCGCAGGTGAAACAATTATCATCCCAGCTGGTACACTTCATGCAGTTACGGCTGTTGAACAATTTAAAATGTTACTTATGATCATTTTCCCAGCAGAATAATACAAGGCAAAAAGCCTCTTTCTTATGTGCGCACCTATTTCCCTAGAGGATGACAGCAATCTGTTCCTAAAGGAGAAATCTTTTGCGCAAAAGCAAGAGGCTTTTTTGCTATAAGTAGCGATAGGGTCAACTAATGTCTTATCACTACTAGATATCAGTTGTTTTTACATAGATGCCTGTAAAATAGCTCTTACATCGTCTGCAGTTAATTTCTTGAAGTTCCCGAATGGACCGTTGACCATTGCTTTTTCAACAAGTAAATCCAATTGTGAGTCATCAATACCACATTCAGATAATTTCGTTGGTGCACCAAGTGATTTCCAGAATGCTTGATTGCAATTGATCCCTTCTAACGCAATTTCTTCATCTGTCTTTCCTACCGGATCAACATGGTAGACTGCGATTGCGAAATGCTTGAAACGGGCTATATTTTCATGCATGACATGCTTCATCCAATTTGGGAAAAGAATTGCAAGCCCTGCACCATGCGGAATATCGTATACAGCAGATACAGCATGCTCAATATTATGCGTTGCCCAATCCCCCATTCCGCCTACACGGAGGTAGCCATTAAGTGCAATGGTTCCGCAATAAAGAATCGTTTCTCTATAATCGTAGTTATCTAGCTCCCTGCAAAGCTTTGGTCCTTCCCCAATAACCGTGCGTAGTAATCCTTCACACATTTCATCTTGTAGATACGTGTTTGGTACATGATGAAAATATTGCTCATATACATGCGACATCATATCAACAATTCCGTTAATGGTTTGATCAAGAGGTACTGTGTACGTGTTTTCTGGATCAAGTACCGAGAATCTTGGGAAAGTTAGTGGTGGTCTCCCCCATCCGTACTTCTCTTTTGTTTCCCAGTTGGTAATCACACTTCCAGTATTCATTTCTGAACCTGTTGCTGCTAATGTTAAAACAGTTCCAAATGGCAAAACAGTTTCGGGACAATGTTTGTTAATAACGATATCCCATGCATCACCATCGTAGCCACTACCGGCTGCAATTAATTTTGTACAATCGATCACACTTCCGCCACCAACAGCAAGAATGAAATCAATTTTCTTTTCTTTACACAATGCGATTGCACGACGTGCCGTTTCAATTCTTGGATTTGGTTCAATTCCCGCAAATTCAAACACCTCAACGTCCATTTCCTTTAACGTCGCCATTACCTTATCATAGAGGCCAAAAGCCTTGATACTTCCGCCACCATATGTAACAAGTACGCGCTTTCCGTATTTCGGAATCTCATTCTTGATCTTTTCTAACTGCCCTTTGCCGAAAATCAATTTCGTTTGATTTTCAAATTCAAAATTTAGCATTTTCAAATCACTCCTTCACTTTCTATTATGACTCGTATGTCGCTTAGGTTCAACTGAAAAGGTATTTTTACTTTTCATAAGTCAATGAGCCACCAAACAACGTGAACGAACCATTTCTTTAAAAAGAGATTTGCCTCTCCCACAGCCGAAATGCAATGATTCATGCACACGCCTCGATTGGCTCATCCCTAACCCCGCTTAACTCCCTGAACAAACGATTAAAAAACTTTACAGGAGGTGTTTTTTACATGTAAACTAGATTATAATTGTTCGAGATTTACTAATATATTTATGTACTCGATATAATTTTTTAATCATTCATTTCATTTCTATAGGGAGGTCCGTTTTTGAAGAATAGGATAAGAGTGCTCGTCACTAGTATAACAATTGTTCTTGGAGCCATCTACTTTGTATCAACCGTCAATGCTGATACTGTACAAGAATACCATGCGACAACTGAACAAGCATTACTTGATGCATATACTCAGGCAAAGTCTGGCGATATCATTATCATTGATGACAACATTCAATTAACCAGTCAATTAACCATTAACAAGAATATTACACTTAAAGGGTCTGCCGATCAGACGATCACACTCAATAACAGTCAAGCCGATGTCCGGCATATTTATTCGACAACTGGTTTGACGATTGAAAATTTAATTTTCGATGGTAATGGCGGAAGCGGCGGTATTAAATCAAGTGGCTATTTGACCATAAAAGATTGTGAATTTAATAATAACGCATCCACAATTAGTGACGGTGGGGCAGTATATGCTTCTGGCGGTCTTACGCTAGAGGATAGTCATTTCACAAATAATACTGCTAGTTCGAGTGGCGGGGCAGTGAATGCCACAGGCGGGGCAGAAGTAAGAAATTGTACTTTTACTGATAACAGCCTCACAAACAGCTATTGGAGTGAGGGTGGCGCATTAGCAATTCAAAAAGAGGCAACTGTCTCTAATTCAGCTTTTATAAATAATACCGCAAGTATAGCTAATGGAACTGGTGGAGCAATTAGTATCCGTAACGGAGACGCAGTCAGTATTTCTAATAGTAGTTTCAAGAAAAATAGCGCTGGCAAACAAGGCGGGGCAGTCATGATAAAAACTAGGAGCGTTACGACGCCTGTTACTTTGGATAACTGCTCATTTGAAACAAATTCATCAGCGAATGGTGGTGCGGTCTCTACTTTTTATGGTGGGCGTTTTACAAACTGTGAATTTAGTGGTAATACTGGGAATACGCCAGCAAGTGAAATAAACGTTTACGGTGGTGGCGCTATTTACGCCAATGACGGCCCAGTTATCATCAAAAATAGTATATTAGAGAATAACAGCTCTAACGGTCCTGGGGGCGCAATTTCCACACTTAGTGACCTTACAGCAACACAGTGTATTTTCACAGGAAATAAATCGACTGACCCTAGCAAAATTTACGGAAATGGGGGCGCGACTTTTAGTAACAAAGGATCGTCCATTGATCAGTGCGTTTTCACTAACAACGCTGCCACAGGACTTGGGGGCGCAACCTATGCTCATGCAGACAGCGAGTATACAAATTCAACATTCGATTCAAATATGGCTGGAGAAGCTGGTGCAATCATCCAGTGCTATAGTGATGCCCTTGTTACAAACTGTACTTTTTACAAAAATGCAGCGACAATCAATCAAAATGGTACTTACTCTACTTATGGTAGTGGAACGTTCGAATTTACTAATTCAACGTTTCTAGATAACGCCTCTTTAGGGGGTTCTAACTTGACCAACTTCTATCACTCAATTGTTGACGAAGTGCCAGCATCGCCTCTGCCATGGGAAGTGTATACTTCATCAATTGGCTATCTTGGCGTGGAAACCGATGTATTTTCACAAGCAACACTTTTAAGTTACGATACAAAAGTGCCAGTTGGTTTAACGACTAACACAGAAACATTGAAGCTTGGCTATGTGCCTATTAAACCTAACGGGCTTGCCGACAATCAAATAACTGTTGCTGAAAACACTGGGGTGCCTCCTACAGATAGTCTTGGAACAACAAAAGGAACACCACTTTCAGACATTGGTGCTTTTGAAGAACAAGGAATATTGAAAAATGAAATTGTTAGTGGCGACAATCAAAGTG
This sequence comes from Caryophanales bacterium, assembly GCA_031554185.1. Lineage (GTDB taxonomy): Bacteria > Bacillota > Bacilli > JARBTR01 > JARBTR01 > JAVBKE01. The sequence continues at coordinate 3,408 of JAVBKE010000210.1, read as the reverse complement.
CTGCTATTGAAACGCCATATGCGGAACCATTAGTTATTCAGTCTTTCTATCAATCTAACATTCAGCCGCTTGAAATTCCATTAGCAAATAAGGCGTTTAATGTGACAGCTCCTGCTTCCGGTGCTTCTGCTGCATTATCAGCACAAATGATTGCGACTGATAGCACAGGGAAAGCCTCTGTTCATGTGACAGCGAATTCCATTGAAGGTAGTTATCAAGTGAACTTCACTGACACGGAAGATACAACACAAACGTTGTCATTTTCACTGACGAGCACACCTAAAATTGAGAAGATGGAGATCCTTGAAATTGTTAGTGGTAATAATCAAAGTAGCTCAGTGGAATCAGAATTCAAAGAGCCATTAGTCATTCGTGCGTTTACAACGACTTCCGTGGACGAAACGGAAGTTCCGTTAGCCAATAAATCTTACACTGTGACAACGCCTACCGCTGGAGCTTCCGGTACATTATCAGCTCAAACGGTAACGACAGATTCGGCAGGCAATGCCTCAGTTAATGTAACAGCGAATTCTACCGAAGGCAGTTATCAAGTCATTTTTACTGACGCTTTAGATAGTCAGCAGTCATTACACTTCTCGTTGACTAATACTGCAAAACCAGTTGTTCCTTCAGAACAGGAGATTATAATTACTGAGAAATATGTGGACTCAGCTGGCAATGCATTAGCTGGCCAAGAAGATACCACCACAAAAGTAAGAAAGGATGACTCAGCTGGGTATAGTAAAGAAAAGTCTAATTTACCAACGATAGCTGACTACACCTACCTTGGGTTTAAACTTGCCGGGGAAACAAGTAAGATAGCCCTTCATACAGATGATCCAATTTCACTTACAGGGCCACTAAACGATGACATAACGATTACATTTGTATATGGCCCAGATCGAAATGATCCTGGCAAAGGGGACGTAACAACCACTGAATCGAATAACAAATCTGGAAATCCAGCGATTCCTAAAACGGCTGACGAACGCAAAATTCTATTTGCAGCAGGATTAGGAATCAGCGGACTTTTAGCTATGACGCTATTCAGAAGAACGGCTAGAAAAGAATAGAGTTACCTGATAATCACGTGTGAAAGTTTAATTTGTAAATGATAAAAGATTGAATGTCCAAATTGGAGATTCAATCTTTTATTGTTACTAAATGAATAGATCAAAGAAAACAGGAAAAACTTATTCCCGATTTTTTCACAATTCTTTTAGAGCAGTACAATTTCACCATCAGTAAAATCACCGAAGTAACGACCTTCTATTCAATTATGTCAAACTTTCTACACAAAAAGTTCTTTTTTTTCTCGTTAAATTCGTGTACGATAGTGGCAATCAACTTAGAGTGTGTGTCTAAAAAAGATTTATGAAAGCTTTTTGAAGAATTTCCCGACTATCTTTGTCAAAAAAGGTCTTCAATATTCCCGACATTTGCGATTTTTTCTCCGTAACACTTCAAAAAATTCTTATCAAAGCCCTCTCATAAATCTTTTTTAGGCACAGCCTAGCAATAATTAAAATTTGTTTTAGAAAAGGATCATTTGATGACATCACAAATCTTAGCCTATCGTGTACAAATTTTCTGTCTCTCACTCTCATTTTCTCTATTTATTTTTCAATTAGAACCCATCATGATGAACCGCGGTATATCCTCTTCTACCGCCATTTCAGTCTATAGTGTTGCACAAGTCCTGATCATTTTGTCAACACTATTTTGGAGCAAGCTCGTTCTCAGCTCAAGTCGAGGCTATATCATGATTCGAATCGGAGTATTAATTCGCCTCGCAACGATTGCAATTATGTGTTTTCATATCGAAAATACTATTTTTATCACCATAGTGCTACTCTATCACACGGTTGCAAATGGCATCGACATTGTCAATGAAGGACAAATCATGAATTGGGCCGCTGAAGAACAGGCAGATTTTGGCCGGATCCGTTTATTTGGTTCGTTCGGGTACTCGATTAGCGGCATTGTTACCTCACTGCTTTTACTGGCATTTGGTACGATCGACGCTGTCCTCTATTTTGCCTTATTCATTAATTCAGTCTTTTTGCTTATGTCACTTTATCGGCCTGTCAGGCTAAAGCCAGCACAGCAAGAAGTGAAGGTAAAAAATAAAATCAAATTCGATGCAAGTCAATGGTTTTTAATTTGTCTAATCGCTCTAATGATTACCGTTCCAAACAGTTTTGGTGTTATCATGAATCTCCATTATCGGAGCGAGTTAGGTACAACCTTTGATATGGCAGTGTTCTGGTCGGGTATTGCTGTTTTATTAAGCTCAGGTATTTCTGAAATGAGCTCATTCTTCTATATTGATCGCCTACTAGGCAAATTAGGTGCAAAGAAAGTGATTATGATCGGCATGCTAGCTTGTGTGCTCAGATGGATCATTGCAGCGTTTTGTACAGCTCCGTGGGCATTCACATTGACTTTCTTATTCCATGGCATCAACTTCTGTTTTATCTATATGGGTTTTATGATGCTTGTCCGAATTCGTTATGGGAACGAGGCAATTGGAAAAGCACTAGCCAGTTACATGGTGCTGGTATCAGTCATGACTGCGCTCCTTACGCAACTGTTTAATGTCGTTCTTGCCTTTGCAACTTCAACAATGATCCTATTCTTTTTTATCATCATCAGTGCTGCAATCTGTGCCCTATTCTATCTGGTATTCTGGAACAATCCAAAGTATGCAGAGCAAGTTAACTAACGAACAAATTGACAACACTGCTTAGAAAACAATTTCTAGGCAGTTTTTTATGAATTAAATCAGCTTTCCCTTCACCGGGTCCCGAGGTATACCCTTGTAGCAATATGCCTCACAAGGACGCCACGTCTAACAAAATACATTGCTAAACGATATGGCAATGGACATCCTTGAATGAGCCTCATCCACTATGTTATGATACCTCCAAGAAATCAGGAGGCGGATGAAAGATGAATACTGTTTTAAAAAGGATCAATGAGAATTTCCAAAGACTATCACCATCTCAAAAAAGCATTGCTAATTTTGTATTGAGCCATCATCAAGAATTAGCAGTGCTGACCGCAAGAGATTTAGCAGAAAGAACCCATACAGTCCCTAGTTCTGTCATTTCATTCTCTAAGAAAGTCGGCTATAAAGGATTTAACGAGTTAAAATTTAGTTATATGAACGATGAGCAAAACTTACAAACGACCGATAACGAAATCATTCAGGCATTATTAAAGGCGGAAAAAGTATCGAAGACACCGGCATTCAAAGAAGCAGTTGATCTACTGGTTAACGCACCAAAAATTTTCATTATGGCCTTTCAGATGTCACAAATTCCTGCTAAGGACTTTTATTTCCGTATGCGCAAAATCGAACCTTCAAAGATGATCTTTTTTGATTCGTATATTGATCAACAACGG
>JAVBKE010000085.1:0-2603 GCA_031554185.1 Caryophanales bacterium | reverse complement strand
ATGCTGCAGTCCAGCCATTTTGATTCGTACGATCTGCTGCTGGTGATTGGCGATGGGCTTTCTTCTCATGCGGTCCACCGTCAATCTGTTGCGTTAATTCGTGAACTTCTGCCCTATGTAAAAACACTTGGGCTTACGCTTGCCCCAGTCGTACTGGCGCATCAGTCGCGGGTTGCACTTGGGGATGATATTGGTGAGATACTAAATTGCAAAGCCGTAGCCATTCTGATTGGCGAGCGCCCGGGACTTTCATCGCCTGATAGTTTAGGCGTGTATCTGACGTGGAAACCGGAGCGCAAACGCCTGGAGTCAGAACGCAACTGTATTTCTAATATCCGCCCGGAAGGGCTAAGTCATCATGCTGGCGCATTTAAACTCGCCTGGTTACTAGAGCAGGCATTCTTGCGCCGTTTAACCGGTGTAAAACTGAAAGATGAAAGCGACAACCCTGCTTTGCATAATAAGGTAAGTCCACTTATCGGGAAGAAGTGATGAGACAAATTGTTGGCTTCAATAATTTCTATACACAAAAATGATTCAAACCGTTATTTAGCATGCAATGAAGCATATTCAGCACTCCACTTTGCAATATCCTGCTTCAAGTGACTCGGCATTGACATGTTAATCAGAGTGTTATCAGGTGGAATACGGGCTAAAAACCATTTGCTGTATATCCTGTCAAATTCACCTGTAGAGAATATTTCCATCATGGCGTTGTTAACTTCTTTTTGCAGGGCGAAAGAATCATGCGGTAACGCTAAAGCGAAAGGCTGAGCATCGATAAGATTATCGTTGGAAATAACATAATCATCCGGCGTCGGGCTTGTTGCTTTGAGCGAGTAAAGCAAAACATCGTCCGCAACAAACACCGAGTTATCCGTAGATTTCATATCCTCAAAACCCGAAAATGCTGACTGGGTTAAATGGGTGAAGAGTGAAAAACCTAATTTAGCGTTTAGCTTCGTTACCGCTTGCACGGCTATATCACCCGACGTCACGAACACTGTGTGGCCTGAGAGCACGTTTGTGTTATCGAGGTGGCTGGATTTATGGGAGATAAATGCGGTTGATGCATAAAAAAACGGAATAGAAAACAACAGGTATTGCCGTCTTTCGATAGTGTTGGTGATGTCCGAGCACTCTATATCAGACTGGTGATTCATCAATGACTGGAAGCGTGCTGCTGGAACGACTTTAATCCATTTAACCGCTAGCGGCGTGCCTATCTCTTTACCGATATGCTCCGCAAGGCTCTCACATAAATCAATCGCAATACCCTTGGGCTTACCTGTGAGCGTATATGAAAAAGGAAACTCACCATCCAAATATGAAAATGTGATGCTGTGTCGATCTTCGAGATGATTAATAGAATCGTCAGCCTTTGCAAAAAAAGACAGCAAAGAAACAAACACTATCACAACATACTTTATTTTCCGACATAAGATCATTAACATATTTATCATTTTGCCTGGTATTTATTTTATCAATTAATACACGCAGCCCAATGTAAAGCAAGCGTTCAATTCCACTCTATAGAAATGCTAAAGTTAAAAATATTAAATATGCTATTTATGTTAATAATAGATTGGTTTTTTATTACAACAAGAGAAATCAATTTAAAGATAATTGTATTATGTAAATTAGCTGTTCTGAATATCGGGCGTATTACTTGTCCCGTGCGGGTTTGATACTTATACCCGTCATACTTCAAGTTGCATCTTTGTTGGCTGCGTTCTCTCACCCACAACACTTAGTTCACTAAGCTCATCGGGACTCGTTCTCTTGCCGCCGCGATGCAACTCGAATTATGTAGGGTATATATTATAAATATCCATTAAAAAGCACCAACTTCTGCTCAAGGTTTGATGATGAAAAAACTTATGTTAATTGCACTCGCTCTGTTCCCACTTGCCTCATTTGCGGCGCCACCGCAAGCATTCAACTTTAGCTGTGGAAAAACAGGCGGCGTATACAGCGATGGTAAAGGTGGCGTGTGGGTCGATGGCCAGAAAGCGACGGTTAAACAGAGCAATGCCAGCTACTGGGAAGCAACCAGCGGGAAAACCGTTATCAGCATTGTACGTTCTGCTGAAGGTAACCCTGATATCTCCTTTACGGGTCCTAACCGTACACACGGTGTCTGTTTAGCAGAAGATGAAGTCAGTTTTGCCCCCGCAGCGAACAAACAAACGGCAGCTAAATCTGGCCCTTCGTTCTCTTGTGCTGCCGTGAGCCAAGGGAGTATGGAAGAACTCATCTGCCAAAGTGATATGTTATCGGCAATGGATATCAAACTCACAGATACCTACAAGAAGGCACTGGTAAAATCTAACAATAATTCGACGCTTAAAGCAGAGCAACGCGGGTGGATTAAAGGTAGAAATGAATGCTGGAAAGCCGATGATAAAAATAAATGCCTGAGTGATGAGTATCAACAGCGCATCAGCGAACTGCAAAATAAGTATCAGGTGAAGTAAATACAGCCATAAAAAAACCCGGTATAAAAACCGGGTTTTTGTTTTAGAGAGCGAGAATTACTTGCTCTTCTTGATGTGCTTGATCAAACGCTGACGTTTACGCAGCTGGTTCGGTGTCAGGGTGTT
>JAVBKE010000208.1:0-7783 GCA_031554185.1 Caryophanales bacterium | reverse complement strand
ATAACGATTATTTCAACTCATTTTAGTTCCTCACAGCCTCAAGTGCTTCCAATTGTTGATATGGGATGCGGTGAGGGCACCCATTTGGTTCAGATATGTGAGCAATTAGCGCAATTAGGTTTCAACCCAAATGGTTTTGGCATTGATCTTGCCAAAGAAGGAATTCTAGAAGCGGCTAAACAATTTAAAGCTGAGCAATTCTTCGTTGCAGACCTTGCCAATTCGCCTTTTCAAGATCGGTCATTTGCTGTGATTTTAAATATCTTGTCACCATCTAATTATAATGAGTTCCATCGAATAATGCAGCCTAATGGCATGGTGATTAAGCTGATTCCACAAGCTGATTACCTCAAAGAGCTTCGGATTGAAATTTTTAACGAAACTGATAAACAGCTATTTTCTAATGTAGATATTCAAACAAGATTTAAAGAGAATTTTCAGCATGTACAAACGACTCGAATCACCTACACCAAATCGCTAAGTCATGATCAAATGCAAATGCTTATACAAATGACACCCTTAACTTGGCATGTGACACCAGGCAAACTTGAGCAGTTACAAGAACTAGGTCAAACTGATATCACAGTTGACCTAGATGTTTTAATTGGGTTTCAGAATTAAATTGGTATTAGTGCTTTCTAACTATATCGCCTGTTCAACTAAACCGTTTTGCAGTAGATACATCTTATAGTAGAGCCCTTTTTGCGCTAGTAGCTCTTGATGAGATCCTTGTTCTACAATCTCACCTTGATGGAGCACAAGGATAAGGTTTGCATCTTGAATTGTTGACAAACGGTGAGCGATCGCAATCGTGGTTCTCCCCTCACGCATTTTGTGCAAACTCGATTGAATCGCTTCCTCAGTCTCTGTATCAATATTTGCAGTCGCCTCATCGAGAATAAGGATCTTTGGATTCGCTGCCACCGTCCTAGCAAACGCAATCAGTTGCCGCTGACCGCTAGAAAAAGTCGACCCCCGTTCAACCACCTGATGTTGGTAGTCATTTTCAAGCTGATTGATGAAACGATCTGCTTGCACAAATTCAGCCGCCTCACGGATTTCTTCATTGGTAATGGATGGTTCATGAAGTCGAATATTATCACTCACTGTCCCGTAGAAAAGAAATGCATCTTGCAGCACTAATCCCATTTTTTTACGCAATTCTTGATTTGAATAGTGCTTAATTGACACACCATCAATTAGAATATCACCACGTTCAAACTCGTAAAAGCGCATCATCAGATTGATGATTGAGCTCTTTCCGCTACCAGTATGACCGACTAATGCCACCGTTTCACCTTTCTTCGCCTTAAAAGAAATATGCTTCAGCACATCCCTTTTCCCATCATATGAAAAACTTACATCCCGGAATTCAATTTCTCCCTCATCAACTCGTGCGTTTGTTTCACGTTCTGGATGCGGCGCTAGCTCATCATGGTCGATTATCGCAAAAACGCGTGAACCAGCGACAATCGCTTGCTGATACATAGACAGACGCATCATCACATCATTAATTGGTTCAAAAAAGCGACCAATATAATTAATGAAGGTGTACATGAGACCAATCTCGACAGGGCTAGAAAAAGAGCTGATTCCGAAATAGGATAGCACAATTACAAGAATAAGTGCAGAAACCACATCAATTGCTGGTCTTGTCAATAGCGATTCTAGCTTAATATTTTTACGAGCTGCATTAAAATGCTTTTCATTAATCACTTCAAATTCCGCGCGTACTCGTTTCTCCTGGCGGAAGGTCTGAATCACTGACATCCCTTGAACCGATTCAGCAATCTTTGCATTGATTTCACTCAATCGTTCGCGTAAATCCCTAAACGTTCGGCTGCTATAATGGCGAAAGATACGAACGATCATCACAATCAGTGGCACTAGCACGAGACAAAGTGTTGCCAGTTTAGCATCTAGAATAAACATGGCAACAAAGATACCGCTGATCATAAAAGCACTCTGGATGAATGTTGCTAAAACAGAAACAAACATTTCTTTAATCGCCTCTGTATCATTGGTAATCCGTGACACAATCGAGCCCGCTGGCGTCTGATCGAAATAGCGAAGCCCCAAACCTTGGACTTTTGAAAAAATATCAATCCGGACATTTTGAATAATTTTCAGTGCTAATTTTTGAAATGTGATAAATTGAAAGTACATGGCAAAGGCTTTGATAATTTGAATCATTAGGTAGGTTATCGCAAGCCAGATAATCGGTTCAAGAACAAGATTTTTCGGCGCCAAATAATCATCTATAAATCGTTTGACAACAAGTGGCGCAAATATTTCACCAAGTGTTGTTACAAAAAGGAGCGAGAAAGCGACTACAAGAAGTTTTTTGTGCAACAAGGAGTAGCGTAGTAAACGTTTAAGAACTTTTCCTTCTTCAATTGTTGGCTGATTCTTTGTCATAAGGCTACCCTCCCATCTCAACAAGTGCTTCTAGTTGCTGGCGTTGATACATATCTCGGTACCAGCCATCCATTTGCATCAACTGTTCATGTGTACCAGACTGCGTGATTTTCCCAGCTTCAAGCACTAGAATTAATTGTGCATGTTTAATCGCACTGAGCCGATGTGCGGTGATAATCGTCGTCTTATTTTCACGATTTTCTCTTAGATTTTGTAGGATGATCTCTTCCGTTTTAGCATCGACAGCTGAAAGTGAGTCATCTAAGATCAGCACTTCAGGATCCATCAGTAGCGCTCTTGCAATTGATACACGTTGTTTTTGACCACCGGATAGTGAGACGCCTCTTTCGCCAACTACCGTATCATACCCTTCCGGTAGTGTCAGAATGTCGGTATCAATATTGGCCAACCTTGCCGCTGCACGGACCTCTTCGATTGGTGTCTCAATACAACTGAATGAAATATTCTCCTTGATTGTTGTTGAGAAAAGAAAATTATCCTGCGGTACATAGCCAATCGCTGAACGAAGGTTTTTAATTTTATACTTTGTAATTACTTCATCACCAAATTTAATCGTCCCATCTGTACAATCAAATTCCCGCATAAGCAGTTTCACTAATGTGCTCTTTCCAGCACCAGTCTTCCCAACAATACCTAGTGTGTCTCCCTTTTCAATTTGAAAATGAATGTTTTCAAGCACCATAATTGCTTCTGATTCTGACTGTTCTGATTCAACTGTGGCCGGATAGGCAAAGTGATTGATTTGATAGTGGATGTCTCCGCTAGGGACATCATCAATTGCATCTGGCGCATCAACAATATCGACTTCTTCTGCAAATAATGCCTTGATTCGATCATAAGATGCATGACCGCGCTCAACGACATTAAAAAGGAATCCAAAGGCAAGCATCGGCCACACAAGCAAACCTAAATAAGTTGTAAAGGAAACCAATTGCCCAACACTAAGTGCCCCATCAACGACTAGGTAGCCACCATATCCAAGCGACAGCATAAAGCAAATTCCTGAGATAAAACTGATTGTTGGATCAAATAGTCCATCAATCTTAGCGACCCGATAATTCTTTGCTAGGACATCCTCAGACTGCTCGACAAATGCGGCAATATCCTCTTTCTCTTGCCCAAAACTTTTAATCACTTTAATCCCATTGATCGATTCCTGTGTCCGGTCATTCATATCTGAGAACGCTTCTTGGGCATGGTGAAATGTTTTGAATAACTTTCCGCCATAGTAATTAGTTAATAGAGCCATAATTGGCATCGGAATTAATGCAACAATCGTCAGTCTCCAGTCAATCGCCATCATCGTTATCACAACAACAATTCCAGTTGATATTGAATCGAACAGGGAAAGAACGCCAAACCCGGCTGATTGTTGGACCGCAGAAATATCATTTGTCGCATGTGCCATCAAATCACCAGTTCGCTTCCGTTGGTAAAACGACATTGGTAAGTTTGTAAAATGTTCAAATAGTCTTGCCCGTGTAATCCTTGCCAATCGAGCTGCGGAACCGAAGATCGCCAATCGCCACACAAAACGAAGCAAGTACATGACAATTGCAGCTGTGAAAAGTAGCAAAACACCTAGCGTCAACCGCTTGGATGTCAGCTTTCCAGTGGCAATCTCATCAACCACCCAACCAATAATTCGTGGCGGAATCAATTGTAAAAGTGCTACAAAAAGAAGGATTGAAACGCCTGTTAAATAAGCCTTTTTCTCCTGTTTAAAAAACCACATCAGTTCTAAAAATATTTTCAAGTCCGCTCACCTCTTTTTTAAATATATGAATATTCTAATTTTTATAATAAAAATAAAATGATGAATTGTTCGCACAACATTAAACGAACTACTAAAGTATTTTATCAAAACATCACTTGCTAGAAAAGAATAATGTTCTCTCTTTAGGAAAACAGAAATATCACTGAACAAATTTGAATAGATAAACAGGTTGTTTTATTGAACTAACTCCACTACAATTAAAGTGAAATAGTAAATTATACGAAAGTTTAGGTGAATATCAATGGGACTATTTAGTGGTATCATGGGCAATGCATCGCAAATGCCAAAAGAAAAAGCACAAGAGGATTATGGTCATATTCTGGCGCCAGATGAAGCAATTGAGGCGGCATACTTGCTTGTCAGAGATGCAATCATTTTCACACAAAAAAGACTGATTTTAGTTGATGTTCAAGGAATGACTGGAAGAAAGATTGAGTATCTCTCCATTCCTTATCGCCACATTAACCGGTTTGCAGTTGAAACAGCGGGCACTTTTGAACTGGATGCTGATTTGAAGCTTTGGGTATCTGGAAACAGCGAACCGATTGTCAAGAAGTTCAATAAAAATGTCAATGTTTATGAGGTTCAAGCCATATTAGCGCAGGCAATTGCAAGTCATTAATTTGCACGCTACAAGTAAAGATCCCTTCAGTTCAAACTAGAGCTGAAGGGATCTTTACTTCGTTGCGAATAAATCAAAATTACTTCATGTTTTTATTCATTTGTGACATCATTTGATTTACTTTTTTCTTCGATGGCACTTGTCCCATTTGAGTCATCATCATTTTAATCATATCTTCATTGATTGGTGGGTTCTTTTTCAAATAGTTCATCATCGTTTTACGAGCGATGAAGAATCCAAGTGCGACCCCTGCAGCTAATGCAATTAAACCTACTAGTACATACATCATGCCAAATTCCCTCCTACCTAAACAAATTCCACTTACTAGTGTACACAAGCTTTATCAATTTTACAATCTTGATCAATCATTATTTGTTATTTTTTTATAAAATGCAACACCATTTCTCGTTTCAAAGCTAATTTTCCCTTTAAATAATAGTAAATCAAGCTGACCAATTGTTTCAAAAAGTGTCAATGTTAACAGCATCTCATAGCGCTTTGGAAATAGAAGTTGACAAATTTCATAGGCAGTTCGTGCCCGATCCCCCATTAGCTGAAGCACTTTTTCACTGCGGTTTTCTATTAAATGGAGGCGATCGGCAAGTAACGTCGGGACAGATTCAATGATCGCTTCATGACCCGGATAGACGGCCTCAATATCCATTACAGCTAACTTTGAAAGGCTCTGGACATGCTGAACCATCGCTTGAGCCCGAACACCATTTAACGCTTGTGGCGGCTCGAGTAATGGATTCGGTTTTGTTTGCGACATAAGAACATCACCACCAAACAAGCTTTTATACTGCTCAGAGTAGAAGCTCAGATGTCCTTGCGCGTGGCCAAAAGTCTCGATAGCTTTTAAATCTGAATGTCCTGGAATTGTATCTCCTTCAACAATTGTTTCAGTTAATGATCGCTGACAGCCATATTGTTTGTCTGACAACAGTACCTCATGAATATTTTCTAGCGATACCGGAACACCGGCTCGTCTTGCTTCACTAATAAAGAAGCCTGCAGCTTCTTGCAAGAATTCCTTTGTTGGGTTTAGCCACCGCTGATTGTCCGCATGCCCAACAAAACGAATAGAATCGCTAAAAGCATCCGCGAGTCCAGCATGATCCACATGATGATGTGTCAAGACAATTTGTTCTATATCACTCAGACCATATCCCAATTCTTTCAACTGAAATTCAAGCGCCTCCCGGGCTTCAAGTGTTTTCGGTCCAACATCTATCAAGGTTAATAAATCGCCTTTTAGTAAGTAAACATGAATATCGCCAACCATAAATGGTGTTGGCAGAGAAATTTGTTTACAGAAATTCATTCCATATGTGTTCATGGTATCACCACTTTTTATTCAAATTATTAATCACTAATTGCCGATAATACTAGACCGAGTCCTGCCAGACTTCCGTGAGTGTCTTTCTAAAAAGTGTGTTTAGCCTTTCAGTCGGATCAGTCTGAGTACTGATCATCTTGTTTGCCAAAACCGATAGTTCTGTTAATTCCGCCTCAATAAATTGATTTATGCAGTCAATTCGAGGTTCCAAATCGAACTCATCACCACGCATTTTGCGTTCTAGCAATGATTCAATCGTCTCCTTTAATTCGCCTGCTGGAACAATCGCATCAAGGAGCTCAGCAAAGACTAGTGGTGGATTTGAACCATGTGCCACAATCCATTTGCATGCCAAAATAGGGCGCAAAACATAGAAATACTTTTTAATCTTAACTTGATCAGCTTGCAAGAATTCACGATAATTTCCACGCGCCATCGATAAATAGTGAAAAATGCAAGATTTAGGCGTGTACACTTCTGAAATCAATTCACGCATCTCATTCGCCAACCCGTACGCCTCATCATAGACAATGCTAGAACTAAGCCATTCTACGAGCGGTGGATTAGACTTACGAAACAACCGCAACGCCTTTGTCAGCTCCCAACCTGAAATATCGAGTAAATCATTAATCGGTAGCTCGATTACATCACGATGTTCGTCAATTGATAAATACCACGCTGGTTTATGAACGTATATAAAGCGCACATCATAGTCGCTATCCTTTGAGGGAAAGCCCCACGCTCTACTACCTGATTCACAGGCATACAGCACTAAAACATCGAAATCTGTTTCTATTTTTTTTAGTTTTTCAGCAATGATCTCATGCATTCTCTTGCACCATCCCTACAATTTAAAATAACTAAAATCACTGGCTACTTGGCAATTTGGAAATACCGCCTTTGCCTCGTGTAAAAATGACACCATATCAGCCTCAGTAAAACGAGAACTAATATGTGTGAGTACTAAATGCTTTGCACCAGCCTCTTTAGCAATTGTTGCAGCTTCTGCATTGGTCGTATGAAAAAATTCGTGAGCCAGTTGTTCCTGTCCCGATTGAAATGTAGCCTCATGAACCAGCCAATCCGCATCCCTTGCTAGCTTGTAGCTATTATCACACTTTCTCGTATCACCAGAAATGGCAATGATTTTCCCCTTAATCGGTGCAAGGGTAAATTCTCTTCCATCAATTACACTTCCATCGTCCAAAGTAACCATTTCACCTGATTTGATCTGTTTATAAATTGGTCCCGAAGGAATCCCCATGGCCATTAATTTGTCAACATCAAGCGCCCCAGTTCGGTCCGCTTCTTCTATTCGGTAGCCATAAGATTGTAACCCATGGGTAAGTCCAATAGCACTGACTTGAAATTGCTGATCTTCAAACACAATGCCTTCATCGATTTCACATATTTCCAGTGGATAGCGGAGATGCGACCCACTTGTTCGTAAGCTCACTTTGACATATTCCTGAATTCCTTTTGGCCCGTAAATCGTGAGCGGTGTTTCACCACCTTGAAATGAACGGCTACTGAGTAAGCCAGGTAACCCATAGATATGATCGCCATGCAAATGAGAAATGAAAATCTTTTCAATTTTCCCAGGACG
>JAVBKE010000059.1:0-4492 GCA_031554185.1 Caryophanales bacterium | reverse complement strand
CGTGCCAGTGGCGGTGCCGCTGATCGCTCCGGTGGTAGTATTCAGATTCAGGTCATTAGCCAATGCCGGGCTAATACTGTAGCTATGCGCCCCCGTACCGCCACTGCTGGTTACTGGCGTAAAGCTGACGCTATCGCCACTGGTCTGGGTTTGCGCCGCAATGCTCTGGATGGCCGTCAGTGCATCATTAATGGTCAGGCTAAAGGTTTTACTCGCCGTATGCGGCGTCGGTGTGGCGCTATCTTTGACGGTCACGGTATAGGTGGTCGCGACCAGTGTCCCCCTGGCGGTGCCGCTGATCGCGCCAGTCGTCGCATTGATACTCAGACCATTAGCCAGTGCCGGGCTGATGCTATAGCTACGCACACCAATGCCACCGCTGCTGGTCACTGGGATAAAGTTCACGGTGTCGCCGCTGGACTGGGTCTGTGCGGCAAGCACCTGGGTCGCCGTCAGCGCATCCACTACGGTCACGACATAAGATGCGCTACCTGCCAGATAAGCTGGCAACGCTGCCGCCTGGGTAGCGGTAATGGTTGCAGTGCCAAGCAGATGCCCGGTGACGTAGCCCTTGGCGTCCACGGATGCGATGTCAGGTTTGCTGCTTTTATAGGTGATGACGCCGGGGTCGGCTTTAATACTGGACTTGGCAGGATTCGCCAACACGCCATTAACGACCACGCTCTTGGTGGTACTGGCAAACGTCAGCGTTGGTGTTTCCGAGACGCGTTCAACTGTCACGTCCGTAATGGTGAATATAGGCCCGGCCAGCGTCATAGCGCTACCCAGCAGCAAGACAAAACACCATAACCATTTACGCCACGTTGAAATATTAATCATCTTTTTTTAGTTTTTTCAGAGCTTATGCCAATCTCATCCGAATTTTGGAGTTTTTGTGTTGTTGGCATTCACCGCCGCGTCCCCAGAACCACGCACCCCGGTAACCGTAGCCGCATAAATGGCACCTGTGGCATCGGTCAGCGAGACGCGATAGACATCAGTTGCGATCGGTACGGGCATTTTCGTTGCGTGTATGGTCACGGTATTGCCCGCCACGGAGAGATAACCGCGATTGTGAAAAGGCGTGGTATTGCGCGTCACCCCGTTGATCACAATCGGGCCGGTGCCGACCTGGAAGGTAATATCACCCGTCGTTGGATTCACCTTAGAGCCATCAGGCAACCCCGCTTTCGCAATGGCGATCTCGGTGACCGCAGTCGGATCAGCTTTGATCAAGAAAGTTTGCGGCAATTGGGTTGGGCGTTTGATGGCGCTCGCCAACAAGCTTGCCGCACCGCCGTCGTAGTGTGGACTCAAGCGTTCTGCCAGCCTCACATCAGACGCGCTGGCAGGTTTATCCCATTGACCAAAGCGACCAATATTGAGAGTCAGCATCACCCCATAGTCATCAAGCAGGCCGTTCAAGCCTTTTGCGGTGAAAGCCTTCAGACCAAGCAGGCCGTATTCGGCACCGATATCCCAGCGAAACTGTGTCGCGTCGCGCTTGACTCCCGATGCCAACATCAGCTGCGGCGTGGCTTGATAACGTACTTCGGCGTCAATATAAGGCGTGTTATTGTGCTCCGCACTACCGTCGCTGAATGGGTAAACCACGCGCTCGTAACCGAGCGCGCCATTGACCACCAGATCATTGGTCAGCGCATACTGATTACCCACTGCAAAGCCACGCATCCGACCTTCGGAGACCAGTCTGCGGTCAGTAATGATGTCCCAGCCTTCGGGCCTTTCCACTACCGCGAAGGTGGGAGACAAGGCAGCGTTACGGTTATGCGCGCGCGCTCCCCATACTGACAGGTCCAGTGTTTGCCACCCCAGTGGATCTTTCGCGGGATTAACATATTGCCCAGTGACGATACCCGCCATCTGCGACACTTTTAGCGCCTCGCTTCCCGAGTAAAATTTAACGTCCTGATGGCCCTGGGCATAACTCAGCGAACTGGCGATACGCCAGGGAGTTTCTGGTAGCGCGGTGATACCAGAGAACACCACATCCGCATAGCGTGACGAGATATTAAGATTCACACCAAACGCGCTATACGCACCGATCATGGTTGCGCCATCCAGCAACACACCGCTACCAGCCGCAGATTGGTAGCCCAGACTGGCACGAGCATCAAATAGTGTGGTGTTGCTGTGGTACTGCGCTGCGCCAGAGGAAGAGTTCAGGCTGGTGCCCCAGTGATCGTCAAGCTGGAACGGAATGGAAAAGCCCTGGCGCGGCGCTATTTCTGGCCCCTGAAACCACTGCGGAGCACTCATTAGCGGATCGAGCGCCAATGTATCGGGCATTGCAGGCGTGACCGCCGTAGATGCAGGAGGCGCTACCGGGCCACCCAGATCAGGCAGATTCAGGGAAAGATCCTGGTGTTTGAACGGATTGGTAACAGCATTTTCCTGGACATTGGCAATGCCCATCATGCTGACCACCACTAACGGTATTGCCAAAAATTTCTTCAGAAGCATATCCATTTACCTCTATATCTGAGGCATCCAATGCGTTGGCTTTTTATTTCAAGCCCGAAATTGTTTTTAGAATGTAATTTAAGATTTTTCCTATCCTAGCAATCCACCCCAGAACCTCGAAATACAACCATGTAACTAAATGTGTCCGCCGCGTAACGCAACGTGTCCATTCGTGGACTGAGCGCCATCACCCCCCCATAATGGTTATGCCACCAAGTTTTTGTAGGTAATAAATGCCAGCGGGATCAGTTTCCGCCAGCGCATGGCGGCCAGTTTTTGTGGCCAATGGAAACTCATAACCGCGACTGTTCCAGCGCAGTGAGCGTGTTTAATGAAGCGATGTCGGAAAACGTCACCGCTAGAGAAAAGCTGAAACCGGATACAGAATAAAAAGGGAGAAGCCGCTGCTTACAGCGCGACTTCTCCCGGAAGATAGTGCTTACGGACGCGATGCTGTACCGTCTGGCGTACGCGCCAGCGTCCAGGAAGGAATTCCCCCGACGCACGGATACTGCGCCGCTTTTTTCTCATCGATATCAATTCCCAAACCTGGGCGCTCGCTCAAATAGGCATAGCCTTGATCGATCTCCGCACAACCCGGAAATACATCACGTAATGCGTCATTTACCGGCGTGTATTCCTGGATGCCGAAGTTGGTGACACTCATATCCAGATGCAGGTTGGCACACACGCCGACCGGAGAAATATCACCAGGCCCATGCCATGCGGTGCGCACACCATGTAATTCGCTTAACGTGGCTAATTTTTTTGCCGGGGTGATCCCGCCAATGGTGCTGACATGGCAGCGGATATAATCGATAAGATTATTGGTGATCAATGGTTTCCAATCATTAATATTGGTGAACAACTCACCCATTGAGATGGGCGTGGAAGACTGCTGGCGCAGCATTTTGAGCCAGTCGATATTCTCGGGAGCAACCGGATCTTCAAGATAGAACAGTTGATATTGTTCCAGCGTTTTCGCCAGTTGAACGGAGGCAATCGGCTGGACACGTTCATGAACATCATGAATAAACTCAATGCCAAAACCCAGTTTGTTACGCAGATGCTCGAATAAACGTGGCACACTTTTCACATAGGATTCAGGGTCAAAATAAATCCCTAGGGTACTGGTACGCGGCGAACGTTTCGGCTGAATATTTTTGGCGCGCGCCAGACGGGTGGCGATGAGTTTCATATCGTCAGTACCCGCGCCACCGTACATGCCCATTTGACAGCGCACATACTGATAGCCTTCTGCTATTTTCGCGCGAATATTGTCTTCCACTTCAAACTCATCGCCACCATCGGTATGCACATACAAAGGAATGCCATCACGACACTTGCCGCCCAGCAATTCATACACCGGCATTGCGGCCAATTTACCTTTGATATCCCACAGCGCCATGTCTACGCCCGACAAGGCATTATTCATGATGGGACCGCTGCGCCAGTAGCCGCTGACGCACGCTGACTGCCAGATATCCTCAATACGTGCGGGATCTTTACCCACTAAAAACGGTTCCATGTACTCGTCAATCGCCGTTTTTACCGCGTGGATGCGCTGGGTAAACGTGGCACAACCTAAACCATATAAACCCGGCTGGTTAGTTTCCACTTTCACCACCGCGAGATCGATACCTCCGGGTGCCGTCAGAATAGTTTTCACCGCGGTGATTTTTAAATTACTCACAGTAACTCCTTAATGTTTAAGTCAGACCCGTTGCGGTTGCGACCGCTATAGGTATTTATACCTATCATCTCATGTGTCGTCCTACAAGTTATGTTATTTGTAGCAAAGATGCAATAGATTCTCTGACGGGTAAAATAATTTTGTGTAGGAGATCATACCAACCACCTATCATCATTTAAATATATGTTAATTAACATTTTTTAAATTAAGAAATATCGTCACACAAACAAATTTTGTGACATAGCTTACAAAATAGCGTGTTATCAATTGCTTTATAAATAGCCATACCTCAGTTTATAGATGAATGATGTCATA
>JAVBKE010000201.1:0-3734 GCA_031554185.1 Caryophanales bacterium | reverse complement strand
AGTGCCCAATTGCTTCTACATATGCACCTACTGGTAGAGCTGGTTCAAACTTAAACTTAGCTTCCCCAGTTACTACGGTCAAAGAGCCTGTTAAAGCATGGTGTGTACCTGCCACAGTAATCTGACCAGAAATAGGCGCAGTTGTGGCATTGTTCCCATAACTTAAAGCCACGCCACCAGCAGGAATACCATTCACTAAAACTTTTGTGCTGCCAGGGATTACTGGTGAGCCAGCCGCATCTGCTGCGGCATGTTTAATCACTGCGGTAAAATTACCTGCTCCATCATCAACGGCCTCAACGGTACGGCCAGAACTCATGAACTCATGACCAACTCTAGTTCCGTCCATATTTTGACCAGATGTATAGCTTCCGCAATCATTACCAGCCTCATGCTTGGCAATGATAATCTTACCCTGCATCCCGTCAGTCATTGGGATATAGCCACCACAAGGGAAGGCATCAACAATGCTTTGGTAAATGGCAATGACTGCACGGTTAGCTTGCATAGGTGCACCAGAACCAGAGCTTGATACATCATCAAGTACGACTCGATCTAAACCTACTTTTGAAGGTGCTAAAGAACCAATTGTAGAGTTCAAAGCATTTTCAATAACATCACCACCTGGTGCACGACCATGTAGCTTTTTATATTGCTCAATACCATCCATTGTGGCCTTAACAATGGCTTCTTTTCCAGAAAAACGTTTACCATTAATATCGTAGTCCTGAACAATTTCAGACAACGATTCAACTGATGCAGGTGCATCTTGTAATTCATTAGCCACTTCTGCGCTATCAAAAGTAGCTCCACTTTTTGTTACAGTAGAAAGCGTTGAAAAAAATTCGGCACTCTTGAGCTGCTGCGGATAAGTACGGTCCATTTTAAAATCTCCATAGTTTAAGAATATCAAGCGCACTTTCCGCGCCATTCTTGTATTTTGAAGGTTCTAAAGATGTGATTTTTTGACCGTTCCCCAAAAAGAAAAGCCAACGACTATTCCAGTCATTGGCTTTTATTACAATGGTTCTAGCTTATTAGGCTAGTGTTTCCATATTTTCATCAAATAGAAAATAAGTACTTCCATCTATTTGTTACAATAATGAGAAAACTGATAGATACAGGGATAATAACAAAAGTATTAATCCGTTTCTGATACATTGATAGGAGGATTCATTTCTTATCTGCCTGATAATATTAATCCTTTCTTTCATAAATACATTTTCAGCAAGTATACTTTTTCCCTTATTTTTTCTTCGAATCAAGAAACATGAACCATACCCATAGCGAGGCAGGGTTTTAAAGGCACCTAAAGAAATCAATCCCGCAATGAGCATATAACAAGATGATGTGACACAAATAAAAGAAATTGTTTTAGTGAGAAGCATACCACTAGGTAATAACTTAAAAAATGAGCCCGCTATAGCTGCCAATATAGTTAAACTAAGGCTTAATCCTAAGATAAATTTTGATGTTTTATCATCAATTTTTATTGCGCGATCATGCTCTTCCTGAAGCCTAGTATTTAATAATTTTTCATCTAGAGCCAAATATTCAGTAATAGTCTGCTTATGTTCGATTAAATAGTTTTCCTGATCATATATGGATTTCAATATTCTATTTTTAGATTTGTCGAATGCAGAAAAGGGGAAAATTTCTTCCATTACTAATTTTAATATTACAAGAAAATTCTTTTTCATTTAGAAGCCATTAACCAGTTTGATATGGCTAAATCAATTCTTCGCTTATCGCTCACAAGCCATCCCCACTCCCCAGTCGGATTAATTTCTACGAAATAATACTCATGATTTTTTTGTATTAGATCAATTGCTCCGAAATTAAGATTCAATAACTTCATTAAAGCAAAGCATTTTTTTTCAATATCAAGAGGAAGAGTTATGTCGGTATATTCAACATTATCTCTGTTAATGATCCGCCAGTCCTCATCTATTCCTTTGCCCTGAGACGTTATTTTTACAGAAAAAATTTGTCCCCCTATGATTGTGACTCTAATATCAACTTTCGGAAAAATATACTCTTGTATGGTTAATGGCGCGTCAAAAATCTCTTCATCTGTTAATTGTTGTGTACTACTAATGGTGGAGTACGTGAAAAGGCAATCATCCTCATCCATAAGTAGAACAGTATCAAGTGATTTTATAATAACTTGATTTTTTAGACTTTTAAAATCATTAACGTTGTTGCCTATAATGGTCTTAGGAACGTTAAAGCCTAATTTTTTTGCTACCATTAGCTGGTAAGCTTTAGTTTCAGCTAAGTATGTAGCATCTAATTGGTTCATCCATATTGCCTCGGAAAAAACCTGTAGGCTTCTTAAAAAAGCCATCCATTGACTACGTCTTAATTGTTCATCTGGAGAGAGCCTGCTCCCAGGAGTGTTTCTTAAAAAGACAGGTTGTCTGTAAAGGATGGATTTTAAACTTGAATCAATGAAATAGACTTCATCGTCTATTGTTATAGACATTTTTATATTAATTGGATCAAGCGTAACTCGATATTCAGAGAAATGTTCTTTGTTTAATCTGAAGTATGGTATAGCTGATTTTTCGAGCTGTTGAGTAATGAGGTCTGTTGAAAAGTCATACAAACTTGATAATATCAATACATCAATGTTCATTCTCCTTTTTGATCCTCACCAGTTTCCTGATCACATTTTTTAGTAGTCATTCTTCCATAGGCAGAAGTTTGTGAAACGAGACAGGAACCAGCTTCAATCCAGTACCCTTTCTTTTTATCGAAAACAGTGTTTTTAGGCATGTCAGGTATTGCTTGATATGGTTTTCTTTTAGCATGCTGCAATAAAATATGAATAGACATTATTGAAAAGCTCCGGTCATTAGGGATTAAATTTAGTCATAAATAAAACAAACCTACCTTAAAGTATTAAGCGGGCCAAAGCATACAAAACACAATACCATTTTTTAGATTCAAACTATACCTTATTCATAAATACTTTACTACGGCTATAAAACTTTTCAAAAGAAAAGCACTAAAACCATGCGCTTACCATTGTTCCTCCTGATCTGCAGCGTTCTCAAAATAGACTTCATTCATTTCTAACAAAAGCTCTGTAGGTACCTCTACAAAGACACTAGCCTCCTCTCTACTGAAAAAAAGACAGTATTCAACAGGACTAATAGCGTCTTGACTTAAAGCAAACCCCTTTACGCCGATACCCTGAGCAATCTCTGCGCCAATATATTTAATCGCGGCTTCATCACCTTCATAAGCAAGATTTGGCACCTGCTCATCATCAGCAAAAACAGCAATGCACTCACCATAAGGGGTGACGGTTCTTATTTTCACACTCATGAAACACTCCCTGATTCAATTGCATAATCTAAAATACTCTTCTGTGAAAGCGCACCTTTTCCTGTTCTTTGAAATGAAAACAAATAGTAGTTGATGTACGGCTCATCACACCCAACCAGACTGTGCTTAATGCAGCTACTAGGTACCCCATTTTCATCTAATAAAACTACTACAGCTTTAGTGCCATTTGCCATACGATTGGTCTTCAATGATAGCCCTCGACCTTTATATAAAACTAATATGCTATTATTTTTTTCTGTTGAAATCGCACCCATCACTTTATCGTCTGGGCCCAAAATCCATGATCTCTTTAGCACCTGCACGAGCTCTTCATTTGGCTTGATTTCTACTTTTGGGATACTGTTTAAGGTGTCATTGACTATCGTATCTACCCGACTTCT
>JAVBKE010000242.1:0-14530 GCA_031554185.1 Caryophanales bacterium | reverse complement strand
TGACACGAGGGAATTTGTATGGATTTTAAAAAACAGACTTTTGAATTGCGTAAAGCATACAATTTGTCATGCTGCGTGAGCGAGGGACGAGCGATATGCAGGATCTGTGGAAGACTTGCCTTAAGTGGAGATCCTGCTCCCTTTGATTTCGGTTCTGGCTTCGGGCTATCTGCGTTTACCGAGGCAGCATGACACGAGGGGATTGGTGTGAATTTTAAAGAAAAGACTTTTGAACTGCGTAAAGCATACAATTTGTCATCCTGCGTGAGCGAGGGACGAGCGATATGCAGGATCTGTGGAAGACTTGCCTTAAGAGGAGATCCTGCTCCCTTTGATTTCAGTTCTGGCTTCGGGCTATCTGCGTTTACCGGGGCAGCATGACACGAGGGGATTGGTATGAATTTTAAAGAAAAGGCTTTTGACGTGCTAAAGCATACAATTTGTCATGCTGCGTGAGCGAGGGACGAGCGATATGCAGGATCTGTGGAAGACTTGCCTTAAGAGGAGATCCTGCTCCCTTTGATTTCGGTTCTGGCTTCGGGCCATATACGTTTACCGGGGCAGAGGGACTTAATTAGAAATATAGATAGACTAACTAAAAGACCTGTCAGGTGCTATGCTCCTGACAGGTCTTTGGGTTTTGCTTTAATATTCGGGACTTCGACAAGCTCAGTCACCGAACAACATCGACAGTGCCTGTCCCGCTCGTGCGGGGCTCAATCACCGAATAGCATGAGATTTTACCCGCGTTAAGCAAATCAGACATCATCACATCCTACATCAGCAATAGTTTTACCAATCCGTATCTTCCGGCAGCAGTTTGGTTTCGATAAAGAAGTTGGGATCAATTTTAAACTTGCTGATGCCCGCCGGTATGGCCGATTCTGTCCAATGTGAGGTAGGGTACCACCATTCCATCGTTTTGCCATCGCGCATTACTTTAACGGGCATGGTAAAGCTCTCATCTACATTAGCAAAGCGGTAGATCATAGCGTTTTTGCCACTGGGGCGGTATTCAAACACCGGAATTTTGGTGGTGCGTAAATACGCGTCGAAGATAGGTTTCAGGTTTTTGCCGCTTTGCTCCATCATATAATTCTCGACCTGGGCGGTGGTAATGGTTTGCTTGCCAAAACCCCGGTTAAGCCCCTGCAGTATAGCCCGGAAAGTGCTGTCGTTGTCGATAATCTGGCGAATGGTGTGAATCATGTTGGCGCCTTTGTCGTACATATCGCCGCTGCCCTCATCATTTACGCCATAAGCGCCAATAATGTTGCGGTCGTTGTCTACATTTTTGCGCAGCCCTTGTATGTATTTTTCGGCAGCAGCTTTGTTTTTGGTGCATTCGATAAACAAGGCTTCGGAGTAGGTGGTAAAGGCTTCCTGTATCCACATATCGGCAATATCGGAGGCTGTAATATTGTTGCCAAACCACTCATGCCCGCTTTCGTGCACCACAATATAATCCCAGTACTTACCCATGCCTGTGCCGGAACGGTCCATACCCAGGTATCCTTTCTTAAACGTGTTGCCGTAAGCAATAGCGCTCTGGTGCTCCATACCCAGGTAAGGTGTTTCTACCAGGCGGTAGCCATCTTCATAAAACGGGTAAGGGCCAAACCAGTATTCGAAGCAGCGCAGCATATTTTTAGCATCCTTTTGCAGGTGTTTGAGGGCCTTGTCTTTGTTGTAATCGAGCACTACGTATTCCATATCCAGCTTGCCATTGAGGCCATTAAATGTGTCCTTCAAGGTTACATAGTGCCCAATGTTTATCGTAGCGTCGTAGTTGTTAATGGGGTTTACTACCTGGTATACCCATGTGGTTGTGCCATCTTTTTGCGGCAGTTTGCCCGTAAGGCGGCCGTTAGAGATGTTTTGCAACGAATCGGGAATGTTTACCGCCATGCGCATACCCCGGTCGGGCTCATCGCCCTGGTAGTCTTTGGTAGGCCACCACACACTGGCACCCAATCCCTGGCAGGCTACGGCTACCCAGTCGCGTCCTTTCTGGTCTTTGCTCCAAACCAGGCCGCCATCCCAGGGTGCATGTTTGGCGGCGCGGGGTTTGCCGGAGTAGTAAACCGTTATAGAATCGTTGATGCTCGAAGAAATGCCAATCGGTAAATCCACGTACCAGGCATTACCGCTCTGGCGCAAAGTGCACCGTTGCTGGTGGTAAAAAGCACTGTCGATATGCATAGGCGCTTGCAGGTCTACCTGCAGGGATTGCCCTTTTTGCCGAACCGAGAACCGGATCGTGTTGTAACCCGAAAGCGTTTGGTTGGCAATATCTACCTTCATATTGAGGTCGTAATGCTGCACATTCCACCAGGCTCTTTCCGATGTATTGGAGCCACGCAGGGTATCCTGGCGGGTAAAGGTTTGGGCAGAAGCCGCTTGAATAAAACCGAAAAAGGCAAAGGCCGTAAAGAGGTAGCGATGCATACCGATAGAATTATTTTCTTTGTACCAAGATAGCGATGTATGCGAAAACAGTTCCTGCTTTTTATATTAATGGTTTTACTTTTTTCTTGCGGCAGCAAAAAAAACACATCGTTGCAGGTGTTTCGGTACAACCAGGTGAGCGGCATTGAGACGCTGGACCCTGCTTTTGCCCGCAACCTGGCCATTATGTGGGGGGTAAACCAGGTGTACAATTCGCTGGTAGAGGTAGACGATAGTTTGCGGGTGCGCCCTTCGCTGGCACAACGCTGGGATATTTCTGCCGACCGGCTTACTTATACTTTTCACCTTCGTAGTGATGTGCGGTTCCATGACCATACTGTTTTTGAAGGCGGCAAAGGCCGGTTGATGACCGCACATGATGTGGTGTACAGCTTTCAACGGCTGGTAGATCCTGCTACGGCATCATCGGGCGCATGGATATTTAACGGCAGGGTAGACTCGCTTAAACCTTTTGTGGCGCTGGACGATTCTACTTTCCGGCTGCAATTACAACAACCTTTTAATCCAATTCTGGAATTGCTGAGCATGAAATATTGCTCGGTGGTGCCACATGAAGTGGTGGAAAAGTATGGCAAGGATTTTCGCAACCATCCCTGCGGCACAGGGCCTTTCCAGCTTAAACAGTGGGAAGAAGGGCAGGCGCTTATCCTGGCCAAAAACCCGCATTACTGGGAGCGGGACGAGCAGGGCCGGGCGCTGCCTTACCTCGATTTGCTGAAAATTACATTTATCGATAGTCGGGTAACGGAGTTCCTGATGTTTCGCAAAGGCGAGTTGGATTTTATGAACAGCCTGGATGTGAATTTTAAAGACCAGGTGCTTACCAAAAACGGCAACCTGAAACCTGCTTTCGCAAAGCAATTTAAGCTCAACAAAATACCGTATCTCAATACCGAATACCTGGGTTTTCTTACCGATACGGCCAATCCGCTGCTGCGCAATTCTCCTTTGCAGCAGGTGAAAGTGCGGCAGGCATTCAATTACGGCATAGACCGCAAAAAAATGATGTTGTACCTGCGCAACAGTGTGGGCACACCAGCCAATGCCGGTTTTATTCCGGTAGGGCTGCCGGGCTTTGATTCTGCTGTGGTTAAAGGTTACCATTATGACCCCGCCAAAGCATTGCAATTGCTGAAAGAAGCGGGCTACCCCGAAGGAAGGGGCATGCCGGAAATTCCATTGCTTACACAAGACAACTATTCTGACCTCTGCAATTTTGTAGCCAGCCAATTGGGCGAACTGGGTGTAAAAATTAAAGTAGAAGTAGTGCAACCCAGCCTGCTGCGCGAGCAAATGAGCAAATCGCAGGCCTTGTTTTTCAGAGGCTCCTGGATTGCCGATTACCCCGATGCCGAAACTTATCTTACGTTCTTTTACGGCAAAAACCCTGCACCGCCCAATTATACCCGGTTTAGCGATGTGCAGTACGATGCCTGGTACAACCGCAGCTTGTCTACCTCAGATTATGCAGAGCGCATAAAACTATACCAGCAAATGGACCAGCGGTTGGTGCAGCAAGCCCCGGTAATACCCATGTTTTACGACCAGGTACTGCACTTTTTACAGAAAGATGTGGAAGGGTTTAAAAGCAACCCGCTCAATATGCTCGATCTGCGAAGGGTGCGGAAGGTAGCACGTTAATAGGCCGATACTTTAGTAAGAAATAGAAATGATTTATAATAAAAGCCCAACGCTGTATAGACGTTGGGCTTTTATTATTGGGTAACTTCTATTGCATTTACTTGTTTTTGTAACCATCCGGTGCCTCCAGCTTAAGCTCGGCCAATACTTTGTCCATTGGTTTTTTATCGAAATCGTGCCCTTTGAAGAAAGTGAAATCCTGTTTTATCATGTCTGCCCAGGTAAAGCCATCGGTTACTTTTTCGTTGAGGTGTGCTTTGTATAGTTTTATGGCTGCATCATAATCGTTGTTAAACAAATAGCAATGCGCCAGGTTGCCCTCAATGAGCAGCGACTGAGGGTAAAGTGCCAAACCGCGTTTCAGGTAAGTAATGGCCTCGTTATAATTTTTATGTTCTAAAAGGCTCCAGCCTATGGTGTTGAAAAACTCATCGCTGCCTTTTAGCGTATCCGGGTTTAAAACCTTTACTGCTGCAGAAAACGGTTTACCTCTAAGTGATCTGGAAAACCCTGTTATTTTACCCGATGCATCTGTCGTGAACTCTTTCTCTACCGGAGATTCGAGGGTGAAGAAGCTGGTTTCGGACGAAAAATACATCTTGTTGTAATCACCGTTTGCGGTATAATAATACCCGTCTTTTCCCTTAGAAATGTTGGCGAAATTGTCTTCGATGAGGTAAGTTCCGGTATATTTTTGCAATACATTATCAGGCACCTTCGCTTCTTTTTTTACAATCGGATTGTAAAATCCTTTCCAGTTGTATACCGAAGCAATGCTGTTCATCAACTCAAACATGATGCTGCCATTGTCGGAGTTGACAAATACCGCTACACCATTGCCACCTTCCATGCTACCGTAGTAGAAGCCTCTGAAACCTTCGTTGCCCGCGCCATGCTGAAAATATTTTGTACCGTTTTTGTCATCAATAAAAACGCCCAATGCCGCCGATTGATCGATATAGGGGGTTAAGCGCAGCTTGGTCATTTGCTGGTTTAATACTTTGGATGATTTGCCCTCATAAGCCAGCTGGGTTTCAATAATGTATTTACACAGGTCGCTTGGGGTGGTCCACAAGCCAGCAGCGCCCTGCTCGGGGTATACATGAAATTTATCATCTACCTCACTGCCATCATCGCGGTAGCCGGTAGCCACCGTTTTTAATTTACTGGCCGGGGGCGGTTGGGTAAAAGAAGTGTTGGTCATACCCAGCGGTTTAAATACGTTTTCGGCAATAAACTGATCGTAGGGCATTTGGGTAACATCGGTTAAAATCAATTGCGAGATGGTCGTGCCACCGCCCGAATATTTAAACTTTAACCCCGGTTCAAACATAGAACGTACTGCCGGTGTATTGGCCGGACTTTTACCATCCAATATTTGCGGAACCGTTGGTATTGGACCTTTCCTGTTATACCCCGGAAAGCCATGCACCGTTAAACCCGCGGTATGGCTTAGCAAGTTGTAGAGCGTGATCTTCTTGTTTTTGGCAACCGAATCGTAAGGAAATTGCCAGGATTTCAGGTAAGTGTTGATATCGGTATTCAGATCCAGTTTATGATCCTGCACCAGTTTTAAAATACCCAGCGCATTGAGCGATTTGCTGATTGAGCCTGGTTCGAATAGGGTTTCTGTGGTTACCGGGCGCTTTTCCTGCTCGTCGGCCCAGCCATAACCTTTGGCCCACACCACTTTGTAATCCTGGATGACTGCTACGCTTAAGCCCTTTACCTTGTAATAGGCCATACGATCCAGTATATTGTAGTCGACCCGGCCTTCGATTTTAATCTCGCCAGCCAGGTGGTTTTCCACTTGTTTGATCTGCGCTTCCACCGCTTTGGTATAAGAGGTTTGCGCGCCAAGTTGGTAGGCATTAAGCCCTATGATGATGATTAATATGATTTTTTTCATTTGTTTAAGGTATAACAATACCGTCACTTACAAATACGAATGTTATGAACGGCGGAGGGCCGTTTTAAACGATACCGGGTTTTCATAAACAACCTGGGTTTTGTATTTTGAGATATTAAACCATCTATGCCACAAACCATAACCTAATGATTAGTACTGCTTTTATACCACACCTGGCAGCAACATACCTGAGCCGTAAAGCGGGCCAGCCGCAATCTGTTGCCGATAATTTTGAAATCCTGGAAGAACGTTGGTTAAGCATATACGGGGTAGGCAAACTTGAATTGTACCGCTACTTGTATTCGGAATGCCGGCATGCAGATGATTTTATGGCGTGGCTGCTACAATTAAAGGGAGCAGAAGCGCTTAGCGAGGCACATGCAAACTTTGACGAATGGGTGAGTCGTGACCCCTGTAACACTAGCTCAGCTGTTGTAAACCCAACCCTATTAAACGCTGCTGAGCTACAGCATTGGAACAATTATGGATTTCTGAAAATAGGAGGATTGGTTCCTGAGCAGCTTTGCGATGCGGTAAAACAGTTCATTTGCGACTATCAGGGCATAGATCTTTCTGATCGCACTACCTGGTATCCCTCGCACGAAGACTGGCATGGATTAATGTTACAAGTGTACCAGCATCCCAGTATCGAAGCTATACGGATGCATCACAATGTAAAGCAACTTTTTGCAGAGTTGTACCAGACCCACGATATTGTAGCCAACACCGATAAGGTGAGCTACAATCCTCCCGAAACCGACACCTGGACATTCCGGCACCACCATTTGCATTGGGATATTGATATGAGCCAGCCTGCGGCCTACTACATTCAAGGACTAATCTACCTCGATGATGTGCCAGAGAATAGGGGGGCGCTGAAGGTTGTGCCAGGTTTTCATAAGCAGTACGAGGCTTATGTAGCACAGTTTGAGCATACCGACCAGGCCCAGCAGTCTATCCGCGATCTTGCTGCGGCACCCGTGCCCGGTAAAAAAGGAGATATTGTATTGTGGCAACAAACCTTGCCCCATGCCGCCAGCACCAATCATTCGGAGCTGCCCCGTTTTGTACAGTATTTGAGTTTTACGAAGTTGTAACTTGGTGGGTACATAGGAAAATTATGTGCGACACGGTATTTATCAGCGCAATTAGGCTGAAGTCACAGTAGCACAAATGCCTAATCAGGGCACGCAACCGAAAACGTGGCGTATCCGTTTTCGGGCGGTTTTTTGGTTACTTTTTTTCCGCAAAAAAAGTAACAGAAAGCTGAACATGGGTTTGTCGTCAATTTTATACATTTAGGTGCTGGGCAAAACAATAAAAAAAATAGCCGGTTCATCACCGGCCATTTGCATTAATGCGCTTTCAACTTATCCTTAAACACCTTCTGGAATTTCTCCAGTTTGGGCTGTATCACAAACCGGCAATAAGGTTCGTTTCCATTTTCGTTGTAGTAATTCTGGTGGTAATCTTCGGCTACATAAAATTTGGTGAACGGGGAGATTTCTGTAACAACCGGTTTGTCGTAAGCATGTTCCTCGTTCAGTTTTTGCTTATAGCTTTCAGCTTTTTCCTTTTGTTCGGCATTGTGGTAGAAAATAACCGAGCGGTATTGGGTGCCCACGTCATTGCCCTGGCGGTTAAGCTGGGTAGGGTCGTGGCTTTGCCAAAAAGCGGCCAGCAACTCGTCGAAACTGATTTTAGACGGGTCGTAGTATACATTGGTTACTTCGGCATGGCCGGTGGTGCCGCTGCATACCTGTTTGTAGGTAGGGTTGTCTACCTGTCCGCCGCTATAGCCCGATTGTACTTTTACCACACCTTCCAGTTGCTGGAATTGCGCTTCGGTGCACCAGAAGCATCCGGCGCCAAAAGTAGCGGTATCGAGCCCGGAGGCGGTGGTTCTGTTGTCTGATGTATTCATTGTTTCAAATGGTTTTTCGTTGGTCAGTTTTCCTTCCCCGTTGCAGGCTTGCATAAACAGGGCAGCGAATGCCGTCAAAAGTAAGTTTTTCATGGATGTGTATTTAACCATACATACGCTGCAAAGGTCGGATTGGATATGTTAAAATGGTGCTAATGCCCTCACCACGAAGGAAATGTAAAAAAAATGGACAGGGGTATTTGATTAATGGAATCCGTACTATACTTTTGCCCCCGGAGAGATGGCAGAGCGGTCGAATGCGGCGGTCTTGAAAACCGTTGACTGTCACAGGTCCGGGGGTTCGAATCCCTCTCTCTCCGCACTAAAAACAAATTGCCCCGAAAGGGGCAATTTTCGTTTGGGTATGTACCGAAAACATGCTTTCGGGAAGCAGAGAAGCGAAAAGTGCAAAGTACTGTGCAGCAGTGCTGCAATTTGCTTTTTAGTAGCCCCTCTCTTAGGGGATCACCGGGGGTAATCTCTCTATTCGCCCTTCATATCATCTGCTAATATTTCGGCCGATTGCCTTTTTTAGCTATACACATTTTAAACTGTCTGAAAACAGGAATACTTACACTTAATCTACGATTTGCCTTCTTTCAACGCTTATTACTG
The DNA here is from genome assembly GCA_031554185.1 of Caryophanales bacterium. Taxonomy (GTDB): domain Bacteria; phylum Bacillota; class Bacilli; order JARBTR01; family JARBTR01; genus JAVBKE01. The sequence continues at coordinate 5,972 of JAVBKE010000242.1, read as the reverse complement.
TGCTCAAAAAAATATTCACATTTATTTTTTTGTTAAATTTATCAATACTAAATCTGTATTGTATTGACAAAAGAATCAGGGCATATCAACCTTTCGATTGCATTTATTGATACTGAAATTGAAACCCAAGGCCATAAAATTCTTGATATAGGCGGCATTAAGCATGATGGGAATATTTTTCATAAGGCCTCTATTGCAGAGTTTATTCAGTTTCTGAAAGGAATACAATTCATTTGCGGACACAATATTCTTCATCACGATATGAAGTATATCGGTAACGCAGTAGTCAACGCAGATATTCCTCCAGAAAATATCATCGACACCTTATTCCTTTCTCCCTTACTCTTTCCCACAAATCCTTATCATGCTTTATTAAAGGATGACAAGATTCAAACAGAAGACCGCAATAATCCGTTGAATGATTCCATAAAAGCAAGAGATTTATTTAATGATGAGGTGGCTGCTTTTAGGGAAATGGATGAACCCCTCAGGCAAATTTTCTATTTACTGCTGAATGACCAAAAAGAGTTCTGCGCTTTCTTTCGATATATAGCTTATTCGACCATCGAATCAGATGTTGAAAAGCTGATCCGGTTACAATTCAAAGATGAGATTTGCGAACAAGCCAATTTTTCCAAAATAATTTCGGAACACCCGATCGCGCTTGCTTATAGCCTGGCGCTTATCCACTCATTCATCCGGCACAAAAAGATACATTCTATCACGCCACCATGGGTATTAAAAAATTATCCCTATGTAGAGCGAATTATGTTTCTACTACGGAATAAACCTTGCATAAGTGGTTGTAATTACTGCAACTTGGCTTTAGATATTCACAAAGGCCTGAAGAAATTCTTCGGTCATGATACGTTCAGAAAATACGGAGACCAACCGTTACAAGAAATGGCAGTGAAAGCAGCAATTGATAATAAATCATTATTGGCCGTTTTCCCAACCGGAGGCGGAAAGTCTATCACGTTTCAAGTGCCGGCTTTAATGAGTGGTGAAAATTCAAAAGGGCTTACAGTAATCATTTCGCCCCTACAATCCCTGATGAAAGACCAGGTGGATAACCTGGAAAAAAACGGCATTACCCAAGCGGTTACCATCAATGGTTTGCTTGACCCCATAGAGCGGGCCAAATCGTTTGAAAGAATTGCGGATGGCTCGGCTTCCATTCTTTATATCTCACCAGAATCATTACGTTCCAGGACGATCGAAAGGCTGATTTTAGGAAGAAAAATTGCCCGCTTCGTCATTGATGAAGCACACTGTTTTTCCTCATGGGGGCAAGATTTTAGGGTAGATTATTTATACATCGGCGATTTTATCAAGTTACTCCAGGAAAAGAAAAATCTGCAAGAAGGCATTCCTGTTTCATGTTTTACTGCAACAGCCAAGCAAAAAGTAATTGAAGATATAAGGAATTATTTCAGAATAAAACTATCGCTCGACCTTGAACTATTCGTCTCAAAATCATCCAGAACAAATCTTCAATACAAGGTTTTTGAAAAAACGGATGAAGAAGAAAAATACCAGACAACACGAGACTTGATTGAACGGAAAGGTTGTCCAACCATTATTTATGTTTCAAGAACAAAGAAAGCGAAAGACCTTGCTAAAAGATTAACTGAAGATGGGTTTAATGCAAAGCTTTATCATGGCAAGATGGATAAGCAGGAGAAATCCGAAAACCAAAACGCTTTTATTGCTGGCGAAACCCAAATCATGGTAGCCACTTCCGCGTTTGGAATGGGCGTCGATAAAAAGGATGTAGGTGTGGTTATCCATTATGAAATTTCAGATTCTCTAGAAAACTATATACAGGAAGCTGGCCGCGCTGGACGTGATGAAAATATGGTGGCAGACTGTTTTGTGTTATTCAACGAAGAAGACCTTAGCAAGCATTTTATTTTACTCAACCAAACCAAACTTTCCATAAAAGAGATACAACAAATCTGGAAAGCAATAAAGGATATTACAAAGTTTCGCTCTACAGTTTCTAATTCTGCATTAGAAATAGCCCGAAAAGCAGGCTGGGACGACAATGTGGTAGAGATTGAAACACGGGTTACTACCGCCATTGCAGCACTCGAAAATGCGGGTTATTTAAAACGAGGCCAGAATATGCCACGCGTTTTTGCCAACAGTATCTTATCCAGGAATGCACAAGAAGCCATTAACAAAATAAATGCCTCCGAAAAGTTTGAAGAAAAACAAAAAGAGAAAGCAATCCGTATTATCAAAAGACTTTTCTCCAGCAAAAGCCGAAAACAATCTACTGACGAAGCTGCCGAATCAAGAATTGATTACATCAGCGACCATTTAGGCATCGTAAAAGAAGAAGTCATCAACATAATCAACCTACTTCGCGAAGAAAGAATTTTAGCAGATACCAAAGATCTGACCGCATTCATCAAAAGAGGGGAAAACAAAAATCGCTCACTCAACATTGTTGAAGAATACAGCAAAATTGAAAGTTTCTTACTCTCCGAATTTGAAGAACAAGAAAAAGACTTTCACATTAAAGAGCTCAACGAAAAAGCCGAAAAAAATGGATGTGATAAAGCGAATGTCACCCGTATTAAAACCCTCATTAACTTTTGGGCCATCAAAAATTGGCTCAGGAGACAAAACGCCGGCTATTCAAAAAATCATCTTTCCATTCTTTGCTTGCATCCTAAAGAATGGTTGAAGGAAAAACTAAAGAAGCGGCACGAGCTAGCCAAATCCATTGTTGAATTTCTCTACGAAAAAAGTAAACAAGATGAAGCAAAAGAAACCAGCGGAAAAGAGGAAGTACTGGTTGAGTTCTCGGTGCATGAGCTAAAAGAGGCCTACGAACATATGGTCAACCTCTTTAAAATTAATATAAGCATAGAAGATATAGAAGACACCTTGTTTTACCTATCAAGAATAGAAGCTATCAAAATAGAAGGCGGTTTCCTGGTGGTATATAATCGCCTCACTATAGAACGAATTGAAAGAAACAATAGAAAAGATTACACAATAGATGACTATCGGTATTTAAATCAGTTTTACGAAAATAAAGTACAGCAAATTCATATTGTGGGCGAATATGCCAACAGAATGATTACCGATTACAAAAACGCTCTCCAGTTTGTAGAAGATTATTTTCAATTGAATTATTCGTCCTTTCTCAATAAATATTTTAACCGGAGCAGGCAAGCTGAGATTAAGAAAAACATAACGCCTGCCAAATTCAGGCAGCTCTTTGGCGAGTTATCGCCCACACAGTTAAAAATTATCAACGACAACGTAACAAAATATATTGTCGTTGCCGCAGGACCTGGAAGCGGAAAAACAAGAGTATTGGTGCATAAGCTCGCTTCCCTGCTGTTAATGGAAGATGTAAAACATGAACAATTATTGATGGTCACCTTTTCCAGGGCGGCAGCTACAGAATTTAAAAAACGACTGATCAAACTCATCGGTAATGCGGCAAACTTTATTGAGATAAAAACCTTTCACTCTTACTGTTTTGACATACTCGGCAAAGTAGGGAATTTAGTTAGCGCAGATGGGATACTAAAGAAGACCATCGAAAAAATTAAGGCAGGAGAAGTAGAACCTAACCGCATTACTAAAACCGTTTTGGTAATAGACGAAGCGCAGGATATGGATGGAGATGAATTTTTACTCATCAATACCTTGATGGAGCAGAATGAAGATATGCGGGTAATTGCTGTGGGCGACGATGACCAGAATATTTACGAATTCAGAGGAGCAAGCTCAAAATACCTGGAACAATTTATAACAGGTAACAAAGCCGTAAAACATGAGCTGACAAATAATTTCAGAAGCAAAAGCAACCTTGTAGCGTTTGCCAATCAATTTGTACAACAAATCCCTCACCGGTTAAAAGAAACCCCAATCGTTGCAAGCCAGACTGATAATGGAAAAATAAAAATAGTCAAATACCAAAGCCGTCAACTCGTTACCCCGCTTGTAAATGATATACTCCATACTGGACTTTCGGGAACCACGTGCGTACTTACAACAACCAACGAAGAAGCATTTCATATAACAGGACTGCTTTTGAAACGAGGGTTGCAGGCAAAACTGATCCAAACAAATGACGGTTTTAGTTTGTACAACATTGTAGAAGTACGATTTTTCCTCAGTCAATTAAGCCAGGATGAAGATGTCTTTACCATTAGCGATGAGAGCTGGAATAATGCAAAAAGGAAATTATGGAATACATTTCGCAACAGTAATAAATTACCAATTTGTGTCAATATTATACAAGATTTTGAAGCAACAAACCCCAAGAAAAAATACAAATCAGATCTCGAGGTTTTTATCCGCGAATCCAAGCTGGAAGATTTCTTCAGCGAAAATGGAGAGACTATTTTTGTATCAACCATTCATAAAGCGAAAGGCAAAGAGTTTGACAATGTATTTCTGCTCCTCAATAACTTTAACGCAACCCCCAACGAAGCCAAACGGCAACTCTATGTGGCCATAACAAGGGCTAAACAAAATTTAACCATTCACCTGAATGCGCCTTTCTTTGATCATCTGATAGCAGAGAATATTGAACATTTTGAGGATAAAACGGTGTATTCGGCACCTAATGAAATTGCCATGCACTTGAACCTTACTGATGTTTGGCTGGATTATTTCATCCATAAACAAGTATTGGTAGCGCAGCTTGTAAGCGGCGAAACCTTAATCGTCAACGGAACAGAATGCTTCAATTCAAATGGACAATCTATCTTGAAATTCTCCAAAGGCTTTTGTACGAAAATTGACGCAATGAAAGTCGAAAAATATTCGCTAAAAACGGTAAAAATAAACTTCATTGTGTACTGGCTGAAAGAAGGCGCTGAGCAGGAGATTAAGGTTATTTTGCCTGAGGTTTGTTTTGAAAAAAATAATGTGGAGTAAAAAGGCATGTTTTTTTATGAACCAAACCGTAGTGCTACTATAATCATTCCTTGCGTTGTACACTTGTGCTGTATATTATTATGCAGCATGGTGATAGCAGGAAAATATGGTGTTAGAAATCCACGTTTGCGAATTTTTTAAAAGCATATTTTTTTAGCAAAATTATACTATCAGGAATTAAGGATTTCGACCAAATCTTGATCGAAAGGTTCGAACATGAACAACTTGAGTCCGCCAACAGAACAAAACCCGACGATAAGCCGGGTTTTGTTGTTTTCAGGCGTTGCGCTGCTTTGCTCTGATATAAGCAGGATAGCTGCATATTTGCCGATAGTAATATTCCGCTCGGATGGTCAAATCCAATGGCATAGTTTATTGTAAAAAGCTATCCATATAATCGAATATTGTTTTGGTCTGCTTCATGAGGCTAACATGGCTTTGATTGGGAACAATGGCCAGATGTGATTTGGGCATTGGTTGGAAATCAGCAGGAACACCTCCTCCCAACAATTTGTATGTTTTTGCCAATTCGATTTTATCCATGCCATCATTGTCGCCTGATATGATTAATACAGGTGCAGTAATTTTTGCAATATTGTCGTCGCCCAAATTAAATGGCACGCCAGCCGAGGCAATCATCTGTTCCACGAACTTTGTCCATTTTGTTTTATCTGGTGCTACCGCATCATAAGCGGTTTGCAAGGGCGAATTGGCAAAAAACTCCGGTTTCATTTGTTTAAAGGCATCGGTCACTTCGGTTACCCAGCCATCACTTTTATAAACAGAAGAAATGATGACCAGTTTTCTCAACCGTTTAGGACTTTGTATCGCAAACTGGTAGGCAACCTGACCGCCAAAACTGTATCCGGCTATGTCCGCACTGTCAATTTTCAGGTAATCCATCACTTGCTCCACATCGCTGGCCAAAGTGGCCCGTGATAATTTTCTATCCGAAAAAGGGGTATGCCCATGTCCTTGCAATTCTACAGCAATTACCTTTCTTGTTTTTGCCAATTCAGGTATCAATTGCCCCCAATTCATCTCAATGGTATAGTAAGCAC
>JAVBKE010000019.1:0-52176 GCA_031554185.1 Caryophanales bacterium | reverse complement strand
CAGCATAAAATTAAAAATGAACTTGTATTTGAGCTGTTTCAATATGTACCGGAACATTTCTATCAGCGGATCAACGAGGCGCTACCTGATAGCGGCTACAGTATTGAAATCACACTGGAAACACATGATGAGAAGATTCGTCGTCACAATGGCAAGATGAATTGTACCAACCACAAAGTGATTGAAACGCTACAAAGCGCATTGAAACACGGTTGTAAAAAGGTAGATCTGTTCTTTATGACTGGGATTCCAGACCAAACATATGATAGCGCTATGCAAAATATTGACTTTGTTGAAGAGATTCATTTGGCTTGTGACAATTCTACAAAAATATCTTATTTTGTTGCACCACTAGCACCATTTCTTGATCCTGCTTGTAAAGGATTCGAAGAGCCGGAGAAATATGGTTACCGTCGTTTCTGTCATAATCTTGAGGACCATCGTAAGGCGATTACTGCACCTTCATGGAAGTACATGCTTAGTTATGAGACAACCTCGATGACAAGAGATGAAATTGTTGCTTCTACTTATGACTCAGCCAGTAAGCTGAATGATTTTAAATTGAAACATGGGCTAATTTCGAGTGATGTTCATGAAGATGTGAAAGAGAAAATTGCAGAATCACAGAAATATATTGCTCAGATTGACCATCTGATGGCGCTACCTGAGAGTGAGCAGGCCGCTGAGATGGAACGAATCCGTGAAGATATTAAGGATATCAACCGTCACAGTATTTGCGGGAAGAATGAATTGAAATGGGAAGTTAATAAGCATTATGCAAGCTTCTTTTCATTAGCTTGGGTTGGTTTAGAGTTACTCTTGCACGATTGGTTTGGTCGTAAATCGAAAAAACAAATTAGCGAAGTAGAGGAAGAAATTCTTGTGAAAGAGTCTATAGGGATTAAATTAGAGCAGAAAGCAATGTAAGCTGTGTGGTCAGAACACTTTTGATTGATTGGAGAAAAATCCAATTCGTTAAGGGTGTTTTTTTAATGCGTGAAATATTTTCGGATTCCCCCTGTGTAAGGGGATGGTACGATGTTTTTTTAGCTACAAGCAAGAAAGAATTAATCTGACATTAATCAAGAAATACGATAATAATTGTTGTGATGGAGCTGGCCGAGTAATGGAGGAAGCAGATTAGTACATTTTCTTGTCCTATTTTAGTACACTGAGTATGCATTTATACTTATATGTATATAGGAGTGGGAGATCGTGAGGAAGCTAATACTTTTACTTTCAGTAGCCTTTTTGCTGACAGGTTGTGGTGTTGGAGCTGCTGGTATGGATGATATGCCTATGAGCGAAAATGGGTTAATCGATGTCGCACTCAGCTGGAATAGCCAATCGATTCATCCAAATGAAATGGTTACATTTCAAGCCTTTGTAACGCAGTCTGGAAAAAATGTGGATGACGCAGATCAAGTGGTGTTTGAGATTTGGAAAGAGGGTGCGCCAGCAGATCAGCATGAGAAAGCATCTGTGAATGTTGCTTCGTCAGATAATGGCCGCTATAAGCTAGAGAAATCGTTTCTAGAAGTAGGGAAATACCATGTGATTGCCCATGTGACTGCAAGGGGCAATCACAATATGCCAGAGAAGACATTTGAAGTGAGTGCTAATTAGGAAGAACCTCCCTTCGAGAGCCAAGTATTTTCAGCTTAAAGAATATTGAAATTTAGGAGATTATTATTTTATGTCGGATTTTATACAATCTGGGTTAGAATTTTTGGTGGGGCTGGGTTATTGGGGTGTTTTCTTTGCTTTCTTAGTTGAGATTATCCCTACTGAGATTTTGCTCAGTTTTGTGGGCTTCTATATTGCGCAAGGAGAATTTAATTTCTGGATTGCGCTAGTTGTTTCGGTGCTAGGTGGTACATTGGCGCAAATCTTTGTTTACTGGTTTGGCCGCTATGGAGGTCGTCCATTAGTGCTGAAGTATGGGAAATATATATTTATTAAAGAGAAGCATGTTGTACTTGCAGAAAAGTGGTTTGATCTTTATGGAACGGGCGTTGTATTATCTGCACGGTTTGTACCAATTGTTCGCCATGCGATTTCGATTCCGGCAGGATTCACGAAGATGGACTTCTGGAAGTTCACTGGCTTGACTGCAATCGCGATTGTCCCATGGTCGATGATGTTTCTTTACTTTGGGATGATTTTAGGTGAGAACTGGGATAAGATTGATGAAAAAACATCTACTTTGGTTACAACCATTTTCATTATTGCAGTTGCGCTATTCCTGATTTATTTTTTTCTCAAACGGAGAAGCGTGAAGAATCACTCAAATATTGTTTAATTGAATTTTGAAAATTGAATCAATTGAATTCTAACTTAAAACAAGTTACACTAGTCTTAAACAATTGAATAGTGCACAAGGGGAGCCTGATTTGGCTGAGAGTGAACGAAAGTTCTGACCCTTTGAACCTGTTTGTTAATACAAGCGTAGGAATGTGACCGGATTTTCAAGGCAACGCGACCATTTTCTATGGGGCGTTGTTTTTTTTCGGTTTAAAAACCCGAAAAGGTTATGTTCTCATTGCAAAAAAAAGGAGAATAACATAATGAGAAATCAAAGAACACTACTTATAATTGAGATTGCGATTTTTACATCGCTTGCAATGGTACTTGAGACTTTTGCAAAGATTGCATTGCCCTTGAAGTTCTGGCCACAAGGTGGAACGATTTCAATTGCCATGGTGCCGGTTTTTATCATTGCGTATCGGTGGGGAACAAAGGCTGGTTGTGTAACTGGTGCGTTGTTTGGCGCCATACAATTAGTTGCTGGTGAGCCAGCATACAGTCTAATTCAAGCATTGTTAGATTATATTGTGGCATTTGGTGTTCTTGGAACAGCAGGACTTTTTGCTGGTAAGATTCGTATGCTGATGGAAGAAAACAACCAAAAGTGGATTTGGGTAACCATCCTATCCGTTATAGTAGCAGCAGGGTTACGCTTAGCCTCGCATATTCTTTCTGGGTTCCTATTCTTCTCAGAATTTGTGCCAGAAGGGGTGCCAGTCTGGCAGTACATGGTTGGTTACAATCTTGGATACATCGGGCCAAGTGTCGTTCTTTGTTGTATAGTGATGGTTATTTTACTAAGAGCGTTGCCGAAAAAATATCTATTTGTCAAATAACGTTGATTTTCTTATAAAATTATTGAAATTTCTCTTTGAGTAGCGATAAGGTTAGTATATAATAAAATAATAGCTTGAAATAAGTTGATTAATAAGCATTGTCAACTTATTTTATTGTGGTATATTTTTTCAGGCGATGTGCTGAATTTGAGAAGCTACCTGTGCTTCATATAAGTAAACTACAGGGCAAGTGAATCAACTAGTTGTAAAAAAATCATAAAATTGATTTTGAAAAGGCAATATTTGTTCATAATAACAAATGGCGTCTGTTTTTTATCAGAAAATAAGTCGATAGAGAATGAAGAAAAGGTGATGGCATGTTTGGAATGGGAGCAAGAGAGTTAGGGATTGATTTAGGAACAGCGAATACAATTGTCTACGCAAGAGGCAAAGGAATTATTGTGAGAGAACCGTCTGTTGTTGCTTATCATCGAGATACAAAAGAAATTGTGGCCGTTGGTAGCGACGCGCGCAATATGCTTGGTAGGACGCCTGGTAGTGTTGTTGCATCAAGACCAATGAAAGATGGGGTTATTGCTGACTTTGAAACAACTGTCCAGATGATGAAACATTATCTTGGTCAGGCACAAAAAAGTGGCGGATTTCTATCAAGAAAGCCAAACGTCATGGTTTGTATTCCATCTGGTGTGACTTCCGTTGAACAGAGAGCAGTAGAAGATGCAACAAAACTCGCTGGAGCGGCATCTGCTGTGACAATTGAAGAGCCATTTGCAGCTGCAATTGGTGCTGGATTACCCGTCTGGGAAGCAACTGGAAATATGGTTGTGGATATCGGTGGTGGTACAACAGAAGTAGCAGTGATATCGTTTGGCGGGATTGTTACCTCTCAATCAATTCGTGTAGCGGGAGATAAGATGGATGAAGCAATTACCCACTTTATTCGTAAGAAATTCAATCTGATGATTGGCGAAAGAACTTCTGAAGAAATTAAATTTAGAATTGCCATTGCAAGTGATGGTGACCCGAATGAAAAGATGGAAATCAAGGGGCGTGACTTGCTCACTGGTTTGCCAAAAACCATTGTTATTACAGCTGAAGAAATTGGGATGGCACTGAGAGAAACAGTTCAAGCCATTGTTGAAGTGGTTAAGCTGAACCTTGAACGCACACCGCCAGAACTTGCAGCTGATATTATTAATCGTGGAATCGTATTGACTGGTGGCGGCGCATTATTGAAAAATCTTGACCGTGTGATCAGTGAAGAAACGAGGATTCCAGTATTTGTAGCTGAGAACCCACTAGATTGTGTAGCGATTGGAACAGGACTTGCGCTTGAGAATATTAATCAAGTAAAGGCGTATGCGAAATAGAAGTAGTCGTATTGAAGCGGGACTCAATCACCTAACAATGTGATAGGAAATCACAAGGCTAGAAACGCTTCCTACATCCGCACTTCTGGGTGAGATAAGGGCTTTGCGTTGTTTTATAGGGCAAGGGTGAAGTGTGATCCTCATTATATAGACCAGTGAGGATCACTTTCCTAGGCAAGCATTGCGGGTCTTTGAGTAGCCATGCGCGTAAATTGTTTAAAGCTAACACGAAACTTCTGATAGATAAGATTGCTGTATTATCCTTAACTAGCTACTTGAGTAGTTAGTTAAGGAGCGATTTTTATAATCAAAAAAGAAGTTTTGTTTTCGTTTATAACAGGAATAATGGGAGTGTGGTGAATGGGGGCAAATGTTTTCGTGAATCTTTCATCTCACTTTGTTGAAAAATGATCAGAAGTTTGGTGATGAAGTCTCTTCGATGACTCAGTTCTTATGCTCCGAAGCACCTGATCAGCACACTTCTATAAAGAAGGAATTTGTAAAGAGAAGTAGAGGAAAAGATCATGCCACAGTTTTTCTTAAATAAAAAATTAATTACTATTTTAATAACAATTATTGTAGTTGTAGTCGTTGTTGGTTATACAGCACGGGATAGGCTTAATTTGACATGGCCAGAGAAGTTTATTAAAGATACAACGAATTTTGTACAAATGGTGATTGATAAGCCAGTGAATTTTTTTACAGGTGTTGTTGATCATGCTGGTAGTGTCCAAAATGCATTGGAAGAGAATGAAAAGCTGAAAAAAGAGCTAGACTCCCAGGTTCAATTAGAGACACAAGTTTACGAATTAGAAAAGGAAAACGAAGAGTTAAAGGCACTGAATGGTTTGGAAAATAAAGACGATGCTGAATATATTGGCGCTAAGGTCATTGGGCGTTCCTCAGATATGTGGCATGAGTATGTGACAATAGATAAAGGAAGTAAAAGTGGCATTGAAGCGAACATGGCAGTTGTCACTGCTGATGGACTGGTTGGTAAAGTAAAAACAACGAATACCTTTTCATCAACTGTTCAGCTACTGACTAGTTTAGATTCGACAAATCGTATTTCAGCAGAGGTACAAGGTGAAACACCAGTATATGGTGTAATCGAGGGCTACAATGAAGAAACTGGCACATTGCAGCTTACTGTCAATTTGAAGGCGGATATCAAAGTTGGCTCAAATGTGATTTCTTCTGGACTAGGAACTGTATTTCCGCCTGGTTTATTGATTGGCAAAGTAACTAATGTTGAGCTTGACGAGTACGGCCTTTCCAAAGTGGCAGAAGTACAGCCGTATGCTGATCTAAATGATTTTGGTTATGTAAAAGTTGTTAAGAGAACAGATGTTGCAGCGACTGATGGTGAAGGTGACCTATGAAAAATACCTTATTGTTTATTATCGGAATTATTCTGCTAGTGAGTGAAGGCGTGTACGCGAATGCTACTGCTACCAATCTTAATAGCGGGCAATGGGTGTTTGTACTGCATATTCTTGTGATTTATCTTGTTTACATCACATGGTATAGTGACAAATGGATTAGTCTTATTTATGCGTTACTATTCGGTTTGATATTTGATATTTCGAATGCAGGAATTATTGGCGTTTACGCTGTAATATTCCCATTCATTGTTTATGGTTGCTTGTTAATTAAGGATGCAACTGAGAGTCAGCTTTTGCTTACTGTAAATGCTGTGGCAATTGGTGCTGTTTTTGTTGTTGAAGCGTTAGTGTATCTAGAATATTCAATTCTGGGGCAGATTGATATGGCACTACCAGATTTTCTACTGTACCGATTAGTGCCAACATTGTTGTTCAATACAATTGTCGCCTTATTTTGCGGCTATCCATTTATGCGGTTGTGTAAGGAAAAGAGCCAGTTTGGAAGCTGATTGTAGGATCAAAAGATAAGTGGGGTAATCAGAATGGTATACGAATTGAAAGTAAAGAGAATATCAGATGAAGCGGTATTACCATATAGAGCCAATCAGGGTGATGCAGGTTTCGATGTATTTTCTATTGAAGAAAAGGTTATCAAAAGTGGTGAAACTGAATTAGTTAGAACAGGAATTGCTATTGAGTTACCTTTAGGAACCGAAGCACAGATTAGACCACGAAGCGGGCTAGCATTAAAGCATTCTGTAACCCTATTAAATAGTCCAGGGACTATTGACGAAGGGTATAGAGGAGAACTGAAAATCATCTTAATTAATCATGGGAAGAGTGACTTTAAAGTGGAAAAAGAAATGCGAATTGCTCAAATGGTTATTGCTCCTATAGCAGATGTAAATGTTACTGAAGTGAATACGCTGTCTGAATCTATCAGGGGCGAATCAGGGTTTGGATCCTCAGGTATGAAGAAAGTAAAATAGCTTAGAAAGTACCAATTCTAAATTGTGAAGAGTTGGTGCTTTTTTTATTAGGGTGCTCAAGCAAGCGCTAAGAAATGAAGCGTCTTAGGATAGGGGGGTTAAAGTGGCGCGTGAAGGTAGCCATAAGTGCTATCTTACAACTAAATATGTTGTATTTTTTATCACCAATTCGAATAGTTCATCATTCTAAAGCGAACAATAGATAGATACCCAAGTGTTTTTTTGGATCTTTTCTTGTCTAAAACAATCAATTTGGCTACATATTTGTGGATGAGTGGTGAAAATGATGAACATCGATTTAAAATGGTTTTATCGGATTGGTCTTTTGTTATTAACAAGTGCTTTACTATATTTGATTTTTCTACTTCGACCAGTCTGGCTTGAATTGTTCCATTTAATTTGGTTTTCTTCGATTCCATTTCTGGTAGCTATTTTCATCAGCTATCTTATTTATCCACTCTTACTTCTTCTAGAAAAGCAAGGATTGAAAAAGTGGATGGCAATTGCCTTGATATACATCGTTTTTTTTGGTGTGATTGGGCTGGCTATTTATAAAGGTTTGCCACTTCTTTTTGAACAAGTCAAAGCATTTGCCTCTGGTTCACCCGATCTAGTTCAAGACTATCGTCATTTTTTTGCTCGTTTTGAGAAACAAACGGCTCAATTGCCATTTGGGTTAGATAACAAGATGGAAGAAATTGTCAACTATATGGAGAACCGTATGCTCCACCAAATTGAAAATTACGGCAAAGGGCTCGCAGCTTTTCCAGGATTTCTGATTATGTTAACGATCATTCCCTTTGTAACATTCTATATCTTGCGCGACTACGAGAAAATTAAAGCCTTTTTCTACAACCTGATCCCGAAAAAGTGGAGAGAAAGTAGTAGCCACTTTATGAGGGATCTTGATCGATCACTTGGTAGCTATATCCGTGGGCTCCTTATGCTAAGTGTCTTAATTGGTGTTTTAACCTATATTGTTTTCCTTTTCTTTAGAATGAAGTATTCATTATTACTTAGCGTTATTATTGGGATCACAAATATTATCCCGACTTTCGGCCCGATCATCGGCGCAATTCCAGCCGTTTTAATTGCACTGACGATTTCCAAAGCAATGGTGATCAAGGTACTAGTGACTATTGTTGTTTTGCAAATTGTTGAGGGGAATCTTTTGGCGCCTGTAGTTATGGGGAAAAGTCTGCATATGCATCCATTAGTGATTATGGTTGCATTGGTATTAGGAGAGGAGATTGGTGGTTTGTTAGGGCTTGTGTTTTCTGTACCAATCTTAGCAGTACTTAGAGTGTTCTATATTCATGCAAAGGTACATTTTGGACGTAAAAGATCAGATGAGGGAACAACAGGAGAACTACCTTAGGGAGAGAGGTTTTTCATTGTGCGAGCTAAGTATCCTGTTTTGGTTTTTATAAAGCAGTGGGATGATTGGCAAGTAGTTGAAGAAGCGATACCCTCAGGTTTAAAAGGAGAACTTTATTTTTTTCTTGTGACAGTGCTCGGTTACCCTCGAAAATAATTTGACGAAGTAAGCCCACTATGATATATTATTTATTAGTGAATAAATCCTTTTATAAGTAGAAGCACCCGCTTCTCACCTGACGACGCTATCTTAGCAGTTAAATGGTCCATAGGAAGTTGGATATTGTAATCAACGTTAGCGGGTGCCAGTGCGCATTCGTATTTTTTATGGGTAAAAAAGCACTTGATCGGATAATCACATGAAAGCTTCAAACTAAATGGAGGTGGATGAACATTAGCAAACAAGATGCAGCGATTATTAACGAAGGCATTCGCGCCCGGGAACTTAGAGTTGTTGGACAAAATCAAGAACAGCTTGGAATTATAAGCCGTGCTGAAGCACTTGAAATTGCAGAAAAAGCGAACTTAGACCTAGTGCTTGTAGCACCAGCTGCTAATCCCCCAGTAGCCAAAATTATGGACTACGGTAAATTTAAATTTGAGCAGCAGAAGAAAGATAAGGAATCAAGAAAGAACCAGAAAATCATTACGATGAAAGAAGTTCGCTTGAGCCCTACGATCAATGATCATGACTTTGATACTAAGCTTCGCAACGCGATTAAGTTCCTTGAAAAAGGTGACAAAGTGAAAGCAAGTATTCGTTTCAAAGGAAGAGCAATCACACATAAAGAGATTGGTCAACGCGTCTTAGATCGCTTTGCACTGCTTGCCAAAGAAGTATCAACAATTGAATCTCATCCGCGTATGGATGGTCGGAGCATGTTCTTAATCCTTGCACCGAGAGTTGAGAAGTAAGAATTCATCAAACCTATTCGAGTTTTACAGTTATTACAGGAGGAAATTCAAATGCCAAAAATGAAAACGCATAGAGGCGCTGCAAAGCGTGTAAAAAGAACTGGATCTGGCGGTCTGAAAAGAGACACTGCTTTCGGAAGCCACATGTTCGCTCATAAATCAACAAAGCAAAAACGTCACCTTCGTAAAGGTCGTATGATTAGCACAGGCGATTACAAGCGCGTTCGTCAAATGATTACTTACATCTAATTTATTAATCGAATCAGGCAAAACAATTGGGCTCTGAGATAAGATATTTCGGATTCGATGGGCGAATTGCTCATCAAACTCACCCGTGTTTATGCACTTACTAATAGGAGTTGAAACAAATGCCACGTGTAAAAGGCGGAACAGTCTCTCGCAGACGTCGTAAAAAAGTTTTAAAGTTAGCAAAAGGTTATTTTGGATCGAAACATAGATTATACAAGGTAGCGAATCAACAAGTAATGAAGTCATTGATGTACGCATATCGTGACCGTCGTCAAAAGAAACGTGATTTCCGTAAACTATGGATCGCGCGTATCAATGCGGCTGCTCGTTTGAATGGTCTTTCTTATAGCAGAATGATGCACGGTTTGAAATTAGCTGGTATCGAAGTGAATCGTAAAATGCTCGCTGATATTGCAATTTCTGATCCAGCTGGATTTACTACGCTTGCTGAACAAGCAAAAGCAAAGCTTGGATAAATCGTTCATATAAATTAAATATGATTTTTGGAGAAGTGAGTAACTGAAAGGTTATAAACTTCTCCTTTTTGCTTTTTCAAAAATGTATGCGAGCGCTCAAAATAAAGGCAGGTGTATGATACAGTTTTTTTATAGAGAAAGATATTGTTAACTGTTAACTCCGTTGCGCGGGACCAATAAACACAGAGACAAGACGAAGATTAAGCATCTTCTTTCCAACTCGTACATATTTTTAAATAGAGCAAAGAACGAGGAGAGTGGGCTGTGAATATTTTTGTATTAGTTAAGCGAACGTTCGATTCCGAGGAAAGGATTCAGTTGGTGGATGGGCAGGTTAGTGGCGAGGATGCAACATTTGTGATCAATCCCTATGATGAGTTTGCGCTTGAAGAGGCATTATGTTTGCGTGAGGCACATGGTGGAACTGTGACTGCTGTTAGTCTGGCAACTACAGAGGCTGAAAAGGAACTGCGCTTGGCACTTGCGATGGGAGCAGATCAAGCAGTATTAATTGATGCTGAGAATATACCGCCTCTTGATCCTGCTGTTACAGCGAATATTCTTGCGAACTATTTGCATAGCTGCCAACCTGACATTGTTTTGGTGGGCAACGCGTCGATTGATAGTGGTAGTGGACAGGTCGGTCCTAGGGTTGCACAATTACTGCATATCCCATGTATCACTGCTGTGACTGCACTAGAGGTTGAAAACGGGGTGGCACGGTTTTCGCGAGATACGGAAGGGGCTGGTGAAGTACTGCAAACTAGCCTGCCGTTTCTCATGACTTGTCAACAAGGGCTTAATGAACCACGTTATCCATCCTTACAGGGGATTATGAAAGCAAAGAAAAAACCATTAGCTACAGTTGATGCAGTGGGTTTTCATACATCAGGAGCGGCCAGTGTGACAACAGTAGCGATTTTGCTCCCAGAGAAAAAGCAGCCAGTCAAAATTCTAGCCGGGTCTTTGGATGAGCAAGTTGATCAATTAGTGGCTTTAGTGAAAGGACAGGTGTGACTAGAGATGACGCAGAAAATGCTTACATTCGCTGAACAGAAGGATAGTGTGTTGCGAAATGTTGCTTTAGAAGCGATTGCCGCAGCAAAATATATTGCAACCGATATATTTGTTGTCAGTATACTAATGGGAACTGGGGAACACGAAAAAGCACAGCAACTCATTGATGCAGGTGCTGACAAGGTGATCATCGTCGATACAAGCGACAATCAAGTCGAAGCATATGTTCATATCTTAGAAGCGATTAGCCAGTCTGAAGCTCCAGATTTTATCTTGCTTGGGCATACAAGTGTTGGACGCGATCTTGCACCACGCCTGGCTGTTCAACTTGGATCTGGACTTATTTCAGACTGTATCCGTATTGAACAAACGAGCGCTGGTGAAACTGTCTACACACGTCCAATATATGCTGGAAAGGCGTTTGAACAAAAGAAATTCACTGCACATCCTGGAATTATTACCATTCGCGCCAATAATTTTAGTAGTTTTATTACAGAGGGTCGATCAGGTGAAATTGTTGAAAATAAGTACACGGTACCGTCGTTAGCTGTTAAAATAGCTGAAATTGTTGCTAATGTGCAGAAGACAGTGGATTTGGCTGAGGCAAAAGTGATTGTATCCGGTGGACGCGGTGTGAAAAGTGCGGAAGGATTTTCAATTTTACATGAACTGGCAGACGTCCTTGGTGGTGCTGTAGGCGCGTCACGTGGGGCGTGTGATGCAGATTATTGTGATTATACTTTGCAGATTGGCCAGACGGGAAAAGTGGTTACACCTGATTTGTATATTGCTTGCGGGATATCTGGGGCAATCCAGCATTTGGCTGGAATGTCGAGTTCACGCGTTATTGTAGCAATCAATAAAGACCCAGAGGCACCAATCTTTCAAGTGGCAGATTACGGCATTGTTGGTGATCTTTTTGAAGTTGTTCCAATGTTAACATCGGCTTTCCGTGGGTCTGAACGCTGATTCAACATTTTTGAAAATAGAATCACTCAAAAGAGTGGCATTGATTTGTGAATAGTGCTATACTCTTATCTAATTAATGACAGTATTGTTTCTCCATATCCTGCTGTTACAGCTAGCTGAAAAAATGATGCTATAGATATAGTATGGCAAGCTCGTCGTTAATTGTAAGAGTAAAGGAGGTATATACATGGCAATTAAAAATGCTACTGACGCAACATTCGCTGACGATATTAAAGAAGGTTTGGTCCTTGTGGACTTTTGGGCACCATGGTGCGGACCTTGTAAAATGATTGCACCGGTTCTTGAAGAATTAGATGTTGAGATGGCCGGAAAAGTGCAAATCGTTAAGATCAATGTTGAAGAAGAAAATGCGATTTCTGAAAAATATGGCGTCCAAAGTATTCCAACATTAATTGTATTCAAAGACGGTGTTGTTGCAGAAAAAGCAGTTGGCTTTAAACCAAAGGAAGCACTTGTTGAGTTAATCGAAAACAACGCATAATCAATCATCAAAACTCCTCGGAAGGGGAGTTTTTTCTTGGGGAAATATAAATGATGCTCTCAAATGTACGATCCTCGATTTAAATTTTGACCCATCCACCAAAAATTCTTTCGCATGAGGGGTGAATTCTTTCATGAAAATAGTTTATGATAGAAGCAGAGGATTTTTTGAGGTGTAAAATAATGAATGATGTGATAAAAAATAAATTGGCGCTATTACCAGATAATCCAGGTTGTTATCTGATGAAGGATCAGCTAGGAACTGTCATCTATGTTGGAAAAGCGAAGGTGCTAAAGAACCGGGTTCGATCCTATTTCTCAGGTGCTCATGATATTAAGACCATGAATTTGGTAGCGGACATCGTCGATTTCGAATATATCGTGACTTCATCGAATATGGAAGCACTGATTCTGGAAATGAACCTGATTCAAAAGTACTACCCGAAGTATAATATCCGTTTAAAAGATGATAAAAGCTATCCATTTATCAAAATTTCGAATGAGCGCCATCCGATCTTATCGACCACACGCGACGTAAAACAAGATAAGTCGAAATATTTTGGTCCGTATCCAAATGTAATGGCAGCAAATGAAACGGTGAGACTGCTTGATCGCATTTATCCGTTTCGTAAGTGTGATGTGATGCCAAAAAAGCTTTGCCTGTACTATCATATCGGTCAGTGTCTCGGTCCGTGTGAAAAAGAGGTGCCAGAAGAGACGTACAAAGAAATGTCTGATAGTGTTGTTAGCTTTCTAAATGGTAATGTGAAAGAAATTAAAACATTAATTACAGATAAAATGCACGCAGCAGCGGAGCGACTTGATTTTGAAATTGCCAAAGAATACCGTGATCAACTGGCTGCCATTGATGCTACGATGGAGAAACAACGGATTTCACTCAATGATATGGTTGACCGTGATGTCTTTGGTTATGCTTACGATAAAGGCTGGATGTGTGTACAAGTATTTTTCATTCGCCAAGGAAAGCTAATCGAGCGGCAAGCATCTCTCTTTCCGATTTATGATGAACCTGCTGAGGAAATCCTTACGTTCCTTGGTCTATTCTATTCGCAGCCACAAAATTTCAAGCCGCGCGAAATACTTTTGCCAGGAGATATTGATCTTGAACTGGCAAGCGGCTTATTAAATGTGAAAATTCATCAGCCAGAACGCGGTGCTAAGAGCAACCTTGTTCAATTAGCGATCAAAAATGCAGAGATTTCGCTGAGTGAGAAATTTTCATTAGTGGAGCGTGATGCTGCTCGAACCGTTCATGCCATTGATAACCTTGGTGAGAAACTGAACATTCATAGGCCGCGCCGGATTGAAGCATTTGATAATTCCAATATTCAGGGCGTTGATCCTGTATCAGCGCTTGTTGTATTTATTGACGGGAAACCTGAGAAAAAGGAATACCGGAAATTCAAAATCAAAACGGTCGTTGGTCCTGATGATTACAATTCTATGCGTGAAGTGGTTAGACGCCGCTATACACGTGTGTTAAAAGAGGAATTACCGCTGCCTGATCTGATTCTTGTCGATGGAGGTAAAGGGCATATTGAAGTGGTTCGTGAAGTACTAGAAGATGAATTGAATTTATTTGTCCCAATTGCAGGCCTTGTGAAAGATGACAAGCATCGTACTTCTCAACTTTTATTTGGCAATCCTCTTGGGATTGTTCAATTAGAACGAAACAGCCAAGAGTTCTATTTGCTTCAGCGAATACAGGACGAAGTCCACCGGTTTGCGATCACATTTCATCGCCAAACGCGTTCGAAAACATCGTTTTCATCTACACTAGACCGTATTACTGGTATTGGCGCGAAGCGGAAGAAATTATTGCTTAAGCACTTTGGTTCAATTAAAAAAATGCGTGAGGCAACGGAGGCAGAATTCATTGAGGCAGGGATTCCGAAAAATGTTGTCCCTGATTTGATGGAACAGCTACACGAACAGGACTAGCCCTCTTTAGAATTGTAGTTGTTAACTCGCGCTTCTAGGAAGAAATTTGACAATTGTATTGATGTCCTTCATGGTTCGCTTAATTGAATTAAAATGAATCAAAGCATAAAATCTAAAATGATGAGTGGTTGATGTTAATGATTGATACGACAAATCCGATCGGGTTACTTGACTCTGGGGTCGGTGGGCTGACGGTCGCAAAAGAAATGATTCGGCAATTACCCAATGAGCGGATTGTTTATTTCGGCGACAATGCACGCTGTCCTTACGGACCAAGACCAATGGCTGAAGTAAAGCAGTTCACATGGGAGATGACGGAGTTTTTATTAAAGCAAAATATCAAAATGTTAATTATTGCTTGCAATACTGCTACTGCAGCAGCATTAGAAGATATTCGTGATCAATTGGATATTCCTGTGCTGGGGGTTATTAATCCCGGGGCAAGGGCTGCGATTAAGTCGACAAAAAGCATGTCTGTTGGTGTCATTGGCACAATTGGAACAATTGAAAGTGGGGCATATGAGCTCGCGCTCACATCGATTCACCCACAAGTCAAAGTGACAGGGCTTGCATGTCCTAAATTTGTGCCGTTAGTGGAGAGTGGCGAGCGATCAAGCCTAACTGCATACAAAGTGATTCGTGATACGCTAGAACCGCTTAAATCGACTGATATCGATACGCTTGTGCTAGGGTGTACGCACTATCCTTTGCTGACCGAAAATATCCGTACCGTTTTGGGAAGAGGGGTACAGATTATTTCCTCCGGTGATGAGACGGCAAGTGAAGCTAGTACAATTCTGCACCACCGCAAATTACTAAATAACAATCAAAAGCAAGAGCCGCATCAATTTTTTACAACGGGTTCAAAAACGATGTTTAAACAGATTGCTGAGGAATGGCTTGATATCCAGGCTGATCATGTGGAAACAGTGAAATTAGATGAACGCAATTGATCTGTAGTGTCAATTTCATACGGTAAATAAATGTTAGCTTCACGGCTTGCATGTCAGAAATGCCCTGTTATAGGAGCCTGAAAGGCGCAGGGGAAAGTTGGCATTCATGGCCTAAATTAAGCTGACATTTTTCTTTTCAGTGACCAAGCTGTCATAAATGTGACCAAGCCTCATAAAGATGGAGTATGAAAAAATTTTAGGAGGAACTTAGATGTCATTTAAATCAATCGGTGTCACTTCTGGTCTTACCTTGGCCCTTTTGACTGGATTAACAGGCTGCGGCGGCGTTGACACAGTGAAAGAAAAAATTGATCCGCCTAAGGTGGTTTACCAAAAGGAAGCAACAGATCAAGTAAAACAAGCTGCTGATGCAGTTGGAAAAATTTCAACACAACTTTTCCTAGTGGATAAGTACGGCTATGTCGTACCAACAACTGTGATGTTGCCTGAAACTTCAAGTGTGGCAAAGCAGGCGCTAGAATACCTTGTTCAAGATGGTCCAGTGACTGAATACTTACCAAATGGATTTCAAGCTGTGTTACCAGCAGAAACTGTTGTGAAAAGTATGGATGTTCAAAACGGAGTTGCGACAGTTGACTTCTCCGAAGCGTTTACGCACTACGATGCAAAGAATGAAAAGAAAATTCTTCAATCAATCGTCTGGACGCTGACACAGTTTGATTCTGTAAAAGAAGTGGCGCTTAAAGTAGAAGGTTCTCCAATTAATGAAATGCCAGTGGATAAGACACAATTAAATGGCCATTTGACTCGTGATGTTGGGATTAATATCGAGGGAACACAGTTGGCAGACGTTATGAACTCCCATCAAGTTACGCTCTACTTTATCAAGTCAGAAAATAAAGTTGACTACCTTGTGCCAGTGACGAGACGCGTGTCTAATGCTGAAACAAATAGTGTTGCAACGATTGTTCAAGAATTGGTCAATGGACCAAAATCGGGTTCTAATCTTTCTTCTGAATTTATGGCAGATGTGGCATTGATTGACCAACCTGTGATTGAAAATGGTGTTGCTTCCCTGAACTTCAATGCAAATGTTCTAAGCCTTGATGGTGACAAAAAAACAATTTCTTCTGAACTAATGGATGCATTGGTACTTTCATTAACAGAACAAACAGGTGTTAGTTCTGTGGCAGTGACCGTTGATGGAAGCAAAGAAATTCTAGATGGAAGTGGTAACCCACTAACTGCACCAGTGACAAGACCAGCTAAGGTTAACACTGGAAGTTACTAATTAGTTTGGACTTATGAAGATACTGTTTGAAACCTCACAAGAGATGAATCTTCATCTTAGTTGCTACTTTTACACAGGCAGCTTTGTACTTTAAAGATTGAAGCCAAGTTACTCCCAAATTATTGGTAGAGCACTTGGCTTTTTCTTATGGATTAAAACGGGCGCTGATCAATCATGTATTGTGGTTAATCATGCGACAGATGCTGCTGATTGAAAGTGATTGTTGACAAAGAATGTAACTAAACCCAGTGATGTGCCTATGAGTGGCTACATCATTTCTTGACGTTCCGGGGAAAACTATGGATGGTATGAACGATTTTATCACACAAAATTGCATCGTTTTGTACACCAAGAGAAGTGTCAGTTTGGATATACATATACACAATCAAGCTATACAAGGAGATAACATGGTTCCCACATTAACGATCGTCGTTCCTTGTTACAATGAAGAAGCTGTATTTCATCAGGCATCATTCGAACTTTCAAGAATTCTTCAGTCTTTAATAGATACCGCCCTAATTTCAGCTATGAGTACAATTCTTTTTGTAGACGATGGTAGTATGGATCAAACTTGGAGATTGATTAATGATGAAAGTATGGCCAATCCATTAATTAAAGGATTGAGACTCGCTCATAATGTAGGGCACCAGCATGCACTTTTTGCAGGAATGGAAATAGCAGCACCAGCATCAGATTGCATTATATCAATCGATGCGGACCTACAAGATGATGTTTCTGTAATTGTGACCTTTATTGAAAAATTTTTACAGGGATATGACATCGTTTATGGTGTCCGTGATAACCGTGATACGGATACTGCTTTTAAAAGAAAAACAGCAATAGGTTTCTACAGTTTGATGAAAAAATTGGGTGTGAATATTGTCCCCAATCATGCAGATTTTCGTCTAATGAGTAAGCGCGCTGTGGATGAATTATTGAAATATAGAGAATCTAATTTATTTCTTAGAGGGGTTATACCGTTGATTGGTTTTCCTTCGATTTCGGTTAGCTATGATCGAATGAAGCGAGAAGCAGGCGAGAGTAAATACCCTCTGAAAAAAATGATTTTGTTTGCCTTAAATGGGGTTACTTCCTTTAGTGTTGCGCCAATCCGTTTAGTTAATTTGCTTGGCTTAGTCTCGATTATGGTTAGTATTGGCATTGGTACGTATGTATTAGGCAGTAGTTTGCTTGGAATTCCTGTATCTGGTTGGAGTTCTATTATGGTTGCCATCTGTTTCTTTAGTGGTGTACAACTCATTGCAATAGGAATTCTTGGTGAATATATCGGCAAAATATATCAGGAAACAAAGCACAGGCCAAAGTACGCGATTGAGATGGATTTATTCACAAAACGTGAAAGTAGAGTTAATGCACAATCCTTAGATGAAGTGAAAAAATAAGTACTGCTTGAAGCCGACAAGCGCGTTGTCTAAGCAATTAACTATTTACTGGTACCACTCTCAAAAGGATAAAGAAGGCCACTTAACTTCATAGCTATATTTACTATGTTTTAAAAGATTTTTGATGAGAGTGGGCAATTTGATGAAGTGGTTGATTACAAGGGATGAAGAAAAGAAGCACTTATTGGTTGCTGCAATACTTCTATTTATTTTCATTCTACCCATGCTTATTCTCGGTGAAAATGCCCATATGCGAATTCATGACAATCTTGATTCGAACGTTGCTTGGTACAAATCAATGGCAGATCACGGGCAAATTGTCGCGCCGTTTGATTCAGTTGTACCCCAAATAATGGACGCTTCTCGTGATGCCTTTCCAAGTCAATTTACAGGCATTTTGTGGCTCTATGCTATTTTCCCACCGTTTGGTGCTTATGCAATGAGTCAAATCATCATTATTGTTGTTGCTTTTATTGGTATGTATTGTTTACTGAAAAGGTATTTTATCAAATCCAAAGATGCTTATTTAATTCGAATATATGTTTCAGTAGCGTTTGCGATTACGCCATTTTGGCCACCAGGTATGCTTAGTATGATGGGAATGCCTCTTACGTTTTGGGCATTTCTAGCGATTCGCGAAAATCAGGCTTCTTGGCGAGAATGGCTGGTGCTGAGTCTATTACCTTTTTACTCATCGTTTGTACTTGGTTTTTTCTATTTTCTTGCGATGATGGGCTTTCTCTGGTTCAGAGATCTATTGGTTAAGCGGAAATGGAATCTGCGCTTTCTTGGCGGTATTGCGTATATGACGATGATTTATTTACTGGTTGAATACCGTTTAGTATTTTCGATGTTATCCGAGAGTGGTGCCGAATCGCATCGAAATGAATTTATTCAATCAACCAATTCGTTACTTGAAACTGCACAACTAGCGATTAAAAATTATTTCTTTGGTCATTTTGCTGATCCGACCTTACATCTATTTGTCATCGTTCCAATGTCGTTTCTTGTTCTTTGGCTCGTGATTCGTGATAAAAGCTGGTTGACAGAGCGAAACTTTGTACATCTGTTCATTTTAAATATCGTTTTATCAATTTGGTATGCCTTCTGGTTTTATGAAGGCTGGCAACCACTTAAAGAGCAATTCTCGCTATTGACGACATTTAATTTTGCACGGTTCCATTTTCTAAGACCGATGATTCTTTATCTGTTGTTCGCTGTTTCTTGCCTGATTCTTTGGCGAATTGGGGCGAAATGGCGATTGTTGGTGAAGGTGGCTATTTTTAGTCAGCTTCTACTTTTGTTTGCTAGTAATCCTGAGATTGTTTATCATTACATAAATCCAGTGCCATCGTTTCGAGCTTTTTATGCGAAGGATGAATTTGCTGCGATTGCAGAGAGAATTGGTCAGCCGCTAGACAGTTATAAAGTGGTCAGCATTGGGATTCATCCGGCGATTGCTGAGTATAATGGTTTCTATACTGCGGATGGCTATGTGAATTCGTATCCGTTACCTTATAAGCAGGCATTTCGTGAAGTGATTTCATCGGAACTAGATAAGTGCCAAGATCTCGAGGCATACTATGATAACTGGGGATCGCGTTGCTATGTATTCTCGAGTGAGCTAGGTAAACGTTATTTATGGGATAAAAATTCGTCTAAGGTGATCAAGAATTTGCAGATTAATTCAGAAGCACTGACAAGTTTAGGGGTTGCATATGTGTTTTCAGCACTTCCAATCGAGAATGCTGCGAAGAACAACCTCTTGTTAGTAGATACTTTTACCGATGATGACGCTGCTTGGAAGATCTATTTGTACCAAATTGTGATTGACTAAACAGTGTACTATTATAACGATAAATTGGAACCTAATGTGAAAATAAGATAGACAATTTAGTTGACTAATGGTATAAGAATGGATAGGCACTTTATTTGAATGATGAGTTGTCGACGAGGAAATTTTCATTATAAATGATGAAATAATGGATAAAATTTCAGGTGTGTATACTCATTTTGCTTGCTTTGTGAGTGAGGAAATTTGTTTAATTGAAAATTGAGGTGAAACCATGCCTGATGTGATTACTCAGGATAGTTTAAATGAGTTTATGAATCAGTTGATAGGCAACTATCCATTTCTATCAAGGGGCCTTGCTATTCTTCTCCCGTTTTTAGAGGCGTTTATGCCATTTTTACCGGTGACGGTCTTAGCAACTGTTAATGCTGCTGTGTTTGGTTTATGGGAGGGCTTTTTATACTCTTGGTTAGGTAGTGTTGTTGGGTCTTACGCATTATTTATGTTTGTTCGATTTTTAGGTAGATTTCAGTTCTTAGCATTTTTACATAAGCGACCGCGGATTGAGTCATCACTAAAATGGATTGAGAAACAGGGGTTTGGTCCGTTATTTATTATGTACTGTATCCCGTTTGTTCCGTCATCATTGATTAATGTTGTGGCGGGCTTATCGTCGATTAATAATTTCTACTTTCTCCTAGCACTATCGCTCGGGAAATCTGTAATGCTTTTGACGATGAGCTATATTGGGGCTGATCTGATGTCATTTGTGGAACATCCACTGAAACTAGTTGTTGTTGTGGCTGCAACGGTTGTCGTTTGGATTGTTGGGAAAAAACTTGAAAAACGCATGCATCATCATGAATTGTAAATGCTTTTTGAAAATGGCTATTCGCCATTAGTCCCGGAAACTTACAATTACCGATGAACCATTAATTGATTCCTCATCTGGTTTTGGTATAATAAATAGCATAATTAAAGATAGGGAAATCACCAAGGTCGCTTGTAGAGGCGATCTTGTTTTGAATAAAAGTATGAAGGGAGTTTAAATAATGCGAATTGATGAACGAAAATTGAACCAGTTGCGTCCGGTTCAAATTGAAGAAAATTACACGATCCATCCTGAGGGATCTGTCTTGATCAGTGTGGGAAATACGAAAGTGATTTGTAATGCAACTGTAGAAGAGAAGGTACCACCATTTTTACGAGGTACAGGAAAAGGGTGGGTTACGGCAGAGTATGCAATGTTGCCTAGGGCGACTGGCACGAGGACAATGCGTGAATCGACCAAGGGTAAAGTGGCCGGACGGACTATGGAGATTCAGCGTTTAATTGGTCGGGCTTTGCGTGCTGTAGTTGATCTTGAGGCACTTGGTGAGCGTAGCATTATGATTGATTGTGATGTCATTCAAGCGGATGGTGGAACGAGAACAGCATCGATAACAGGTGCCTTCATTGCGATGTCGCTTGCGATTCAAGAGTTGTACAAAGCGGGGACGATTTCAAAGATGCCGATTACCGATTATCTTGCAGCGATTTCAGTGGGGATATTACCAGAAGTAGGTGCTGTGCTTGATTTGAACTATCCTGAGGATTCATCTGCTTTGGTGGATATGAATGTTGTGATGACTGGAAAAGGTGAGTTTGTTGAAGTGCAGGGAAGCGGTGAAGAAGCGAAGTTCACGATGACCCAATTGCAAGAAATGCTAGCGCTTGCTGAGGACGGGATTCATCAGTTGGTAGCAGAACAGAGACGGATATTACCATTTTTAACTGATTGTCAATAGTGGTTGTGGATGGAATTTTTAAAAGGTGAGGGGCTGTCTGTATGAAAAAGATTATTGTGGCAACAGGAAATCAGGGGAAAGCGCGTGAGTTTCGTCATTTGTTGACGCCGCTGGGGTATGAGGTGCTGACTTTAGCTGATTTCCCTGACGCAGAGGATGTTAGAGAGACGGGTTCTACATTTGCTGAGAATGCATTACTGAAGGCGAATGCGTTGTCGTCGATGCTTGGAATACCTGTGCTTGCGGATGATTCTGGACTAATTGTTGATGCGCTGGGTGGTAGACCAGGGATTTATTCGGCGCGTTTCGCTGGTGAGCCGAAAGATGATGTGAAAAACTATCAGAAATTGTTGCAAGAGCTTGGTGATTTGCCGCTTGAAAAAAGAACTGCCCGATTCTATTGTGTGATTGCTTTAGTTGACCCAAATGGTTGTGAGCTAACTGTTGATGGTTCTGTTGAAGGAAAGATTTTATATGAGCCTGTTGGATCAAATGGATTTGGCTATGACCCCGTTTTCTGGGTCAATGAATTAGAGAAGTCTTTTGCTACTTGTAGCAGAGAAGAAAAGAATGCGGTTAGCCATCGTGGTCGGGCGCTTCTGAAGCTGGTCAGCAAACTGAGTGAAATTTCTCTTCGGGGAGGCGCTTAATCATGACAATTTTGGTGGTGAGTGACAGCCATAGATTAGAGCATGAGCTACGGGAGATTGTCCAGCGACATCGTGATGAGGTAACGACATTTCTTCACTGTGGTGATTCTGAATTGGATGAAACGAATCAGGTGTTGGTACCGTTCCATGTTGTGAAAGGGAACTGCGATTTTTTTGGTGACTTTCCGAAACTATTAGTGGTCGAGGCAGATGGATTGCGCATTTGTTTGGTTCATGGTCATTATTTTGACGTCAAGTCATCACTTTTTGATTTACAGCGGCGGGCGAAAGCTGAGGGATGCCAAGTGGCTTGTTTTGGACACTCACATCAGGTGGTTGCCGAAGAAATGGATGGTGTTTTGATGGTCAATCCGGGTAGTATTAGGTTACCACGTGGACGTAGACAGAAAACATATGTAATCATGCGCCATGTGAATGGTGAGATCGAGGTTTGCTTGCATGATTTGAGTGGGGAATTGCTTGAGTCTAGTCAGTTTAACATTAAGCAATGAAGGTATCAGGCGGAATCACTGTGGATATTAGATGAAAAAGCATGATGATTTTAACAATTTCATAGGATAACGAAATCTAATGGTTTCGGAGGGCCTAAAAACATTTCTTTCATCGTTGCCGAAAGGTGTTTTTTGGTCTTTTCATATTCGTTCTCGAATGATAGTCAGCGATTTAATTTGGTACAATTTATTACAGGGTGAATTGATAGGTGATGTAGCATTTTTCAAGAAGTATCTATAAAAAGTCGTATCTCTTTGGTTTAATGTTTGATTAACATTTGGATGGTAAAGTTTTTTACGAGTCCGTGGAAAGGACAAGAGAAATGTTTGCTAGATGACTGCATCCGCAGGTGAAAAAAGACTTGCAAACTAGTTTATTTTACATTGGATTTATTTTTTAGTATTCAGGCAAGAAAATAATTTAAGGTGTGTCTGAAAAAGATTTATGAGAGGGTTTTGACAAGAAATTATTGAATAGCGCGAAGAAAAAACGCAAATATCGAGAATATTGAAGCCTTTTTTCGGGCAAAGCTAGTCGGAAAATTCTTCAAAAAGCTTTCATAAATCTTTTTCAGACACACCCTAGGGATTATTTAGTTTTTTTAGCTATCTCGAGTCTTAAGTGAATACGACATTCTTTTTATTGGAGTAAATGTAGATAAGATCGAATGATGAAGGAGGGGAAAAGGATGTATCCAAAATTAACAATTGTTGTACCATGCTATAACGAAGAGGAAGTCCTTACGGATACGGTAAGAGAGCTTTCTAACATAGTGTCGTTACTGATCGACTCAGAGTCAGTGTCATCTGAAAGTACGATTCTTTTTGTAGACGATGGAAGTGTTGATGACACATGGTCATTAATTAGTGCTGAAAGTGTGATCAATCCACTTGTTAAGGGGCTCAAACTTGCTCATAATGTCGGTCACCAAGATGCTCTTTTTGCTGGGATGGAAATAGCAGCTCCAGCATCTGATTGCATTATCTCAATTGACGCCGATTTACAAGATGATGTGGCTGTCATTGAGACTTTTGTTGAGAAGTTTTTACAGGGATATGATGTTGTTTATGGTGTGCGTGATAAACGAGACACGGATACAGTTTTTAAAAGAAAAACAGCTTTGGGTTTTTATGGGTTGATGAAGAAGCTGGGCGTTAATATGATCCCTAATCACGCAGACTTTCGTTTGATGAGCAAACGGGCGTTGCTCGAACTCTTGAAATATCGCGAATCCAATTTATTTCTTAGAGGTGTAATCCCAATGATCGGCTTTCCTTCAACCTCAGTGCTGTATGATCGCAAAAAGCGGGAAGCTGGCGAGAGCAAGTACCCATTGAAAAAGATGATTTTATTCGCTTTAAACGGGATTACTTCGTTTAGTGTAGCACCAATTCGTTTACTGAATTTGCTTGGGATTATCTCAGTATTTGTTAGCCTTGGAATTGGTGTTTATGTCGTGTCTAGTCTTATGCTCGGACTACCCGTATCGGGTTGGAGTTCTATTATGGTTGCGATCTGCTTCTTTGGAGGTGTTCAGCTGCTAGCAATTGGGATACTTGGCGAGTACATCGGAAAAATATATCAGGAAACAAAGCGCCGACCCAAATATGCTGTTGAGACCGACTTATTTACCAAATTAGAACCAAGAAAGGCAGCGAGAACATTGGAAAAAGCGACACTATAATGATTCTTGAAAATAATGAAATAGGACAGTAGTAAGAAATTCAAGGTGGAAGTAGGTGGTTTTTATCAGGAAGTTTATTCCAAAGGATAAAGAAAAGAAACATCTGTTGATTGCAGCTTTCCTATTATTTCTTTTTATTTCTCCGATGCTTATTTTTGGAGAAAATTCACATGTTCGAATCCATGATAACCTGGATTCAAATGTCGCATGGTATAAATCCATGGCAGATCATGGGCAAATCGTTGCACCATTAGGCGCGACAGTTCCGCAGATCATGGATGCGTCACGCAATGCATTTCCGAGCCAGTTTACCGGAATTCTATGGCTTTATGCAATTTTCCCACCGTTTCTGGCGTATGCACTTAGCCAAATCATTACGATTGTAGTCGCATTTATTGGTATGTATATATTATTGAAAAGGTATTTTATCAAAGATCGTGATTTGTACTTAATTCGAATATATGTCTCAGTGGCGTTTGCGATTACTCCGTTTTGGCCTCCGGGAATGTTGAGTATATTGGGAATGCCACTTGCACTATGGGCATTTCTAGCGATTCGTCAAAATCAGGCGTCCTGGCGAGAATGGCTAGTGATTTCACTTTTGCCACTTTATTCATCATTTGTGCTAGGGTTCTTTTTCTTTCTCGCCATGATGGGATTCCTCTGGTTACGGGATTTGATCGTCAAGCGAAAATGGAATCTCCGTTTTCTAGGCAGTATTGCCTATATGACGATGCTGTATTTATTAATCGAATACAGACTTGTCATCTCAACATTGTCTGATTCAGGTGCGGAATCACATCGAAATGAATTTATTGGGTCAACAAACAATCTATTTGAAACGATCAGGCTCATTTTCAAAAATTACTTCTGGGGTCATTTTGCAGATCCTACATTACAATTATTTGTGATTGTGCCAATTTCTTTTATCGTGTTATGGCTCTTAATTCGTAATAAACGTTGGTTGCTAGAACGAAACTTTGCTTACTTGTTTGTTCTGAATATCGTGTTATCAACTTGGTATGCTTTTTGGTTTTATCAAGGGTGGCAACCATTGAAGGACCAAATTGCCTTACTAACTACATTCAATTTTGCACGATTCCATTTCTTAAGGCCGATGATCCTTTACATGATGTTTGCTGTTGGCTGTGCAATACTATGGCGGCTCGGGAAGAAATGGCGCAGGGTGGCGTGGACTGCCATTATTGCGCAGATTATTGTTCTGTTTATCGCCAATCCTGAAATTCTTTATCGATATGTCATGCCATCGCCAACTTTTCATGAATTTTATGCAGAAGATGAATTTGCGCAGATTGCTGACACAATTGGGAAACCACAAGACTCCTATAAGGTTGTCAGCATAGGGATTCATCCTGCGATAGCGCAGTACAACGGTTTTTACACTGCGGATGGTTACGTCAACTCGTACCCACTGTCCTATAAAAAAGAATTTCGAAAAGTGATCGCGCCCGAACTAGAGAAAAGCCCGGTTCTTGAAGACTATTATGATACTTGGGGATCAAGGTGCTATGTCTTCTCAAGTGAGTTAGGAAAACACTATGATTGGGATAAAAATTCCACGAAAACAATCGAAAATTTAGAACTCGATACCAGTGTGCTAACCGATCTAGGTGTTGAGTATGTATTTTCAGCAGTTCCAATTGAGAATGCGGCAGAGAACAACCTGCAATTGATGGAGGCATTCACCGATGATGAATCAGCCTGGAAGATTTACTTGTACCAAATTGAAACAAAATAGTAGATGATCATAGTATAAGTTGATTTTGAGTTGTTGTTTGTGAATACACGTTTGTAAAGGCTAACAAGCGTGTATTCACTTCTAACAAGAAATCAAATTTCGAAGAAATGAGTTGAATAATGAAATATTCTTTTATTCGATTTTTACTTGTTGGTATTGTGAATACGTCTGTGGGGATGGGGCTCATGTATCTCCTGATCCATATTGCTGGATTTGGCTATTGGGCAGCCACTGCCATAGGTATTGCAGTTGGTTCATGTGTGAGTTATATGCTAAACCGGACATTTACCTTTGGTAGCAAGAAGCAGCACGCATCAAGCATTGTTCGTTTTATACTCGTTATTCTCGTTTGTTATTTCGTTGCCTATTTTCTGGGTGAGAAAATTGTTCACTTGTTTTTAAAGCAGCTTGATGTGCGAAGGGAATGGTTGATTGATGATCTTGCTGTATTATTTGGGACTGGGATCTACACGATTTTTAACTATTTTGGACAGAGGAATTTTGTCTTCCATACGAAAGAAGCCAATTAACACTCGTACCCCGGTAAAAACTAGAAAGTAATGCTGAAGCAAATGGATAAAATGTCAGTAAATTGCGACACTTGCATGCATCTTATGTTGCTTTGAGTTGCTTGGGAGCGATTTAAGGAATTGACAATGATACAAACAGGACACTTTAGGAAGGTCATTATAGAGGAAGCTATCCTTTATGACAGGCTTACCAAGTGTTTTTTTATGTGTTTTTGAATTTCATACTGATTTAGAATTTAGAAAACGCGCCATTTCAGTAAGCTCCATCCAATCTTATTAGAATCCCCATTATATTCATGAGTTTGATAATTAAGCGTATTCTATGTCCAAGCTTCCCGGTTACACAATCTTTATCTAATGAGAGTGATTGCCCCGATTACCAAATGTGTTCGTATTAATTCTCAGCCAAGAAAATTGCTCTTTTTTTGAGAAAAATGTGGCAGAGTGTAGCGCCTTAAATCTGTCATTGCTTAAGCGATTCATTATGCATAGACTTTTGATTTTTATAGGGAAGACAGGCTATGAGTTCATTGATTTCAATAAAATATGGCTTTAGTGACATTCTACACTTTGTGCTCGATTCACAGTTTTTTTGGTAAAAAAAAGATTGACAGCTAATGTGTGGTGGTGTACTATCTAACTAGAACACCAAAACAATGGAGATGAAAAAATGGATTTTGATCCTAATTTGCCGATCTACTTGCAGATTATCGAATTCTTGAAAACTGACATTGTTATCGGTAAATTAAATCCTGGTGATAAACTACCGTCCGTCCGTGGGCTATCCGAGTCATATCATGTCAATATGAATACGGTCATGCGGGCATACGAGGAGCTCGAAAGACAAGGTATTACTTACACGCAACGTGGCATGGGTACTTTTGTCTCCAAGGATACAGATATCATGCTCCAGCTGAAAAAGGAGTTATCTGAGAAATTTGTTACCGATTTTCTAAACGGTATGCGCAGTCTTCAGTTTTCTAGTCAAGAGATTATCGATGTTATTAAGAAGGAGATTATGTCATGAATGATTTGATTTCTGTTAAACAGGTATCAAAGAAGTATGGAAAAAATCATGCGCTGACTGATGTCAGTTTTACTATTCCAAAAGGGCGAATTGTTGGTTTGCTAGGGCCGAATGGTAGCGGCAAGACAACGATCATGAAAATACTCGCAGGGCTCTTGCAACGAGATTCTGGGGAAATCGTGATATGTGGTCAGCCAATCTCTTCTGAGTCTAAAGCATTAATCTCCTACATGCCTGACCTTATTCCTTTCTATAAATGGATGAGGATAAGTGATGCTATTCGTTGCTACCAAGATTTTTTTCCTGATTTCAATAAGCAAAAAGCAATTGAGCTGTGCGAGTTTTTGAAGCTAAATCAAGATGAACCGATTACAAAAATGTCTAAAGGTACCAAGGAAAGAGTGAATATTGCCCTCGCTTTTGCGAGGGATACCAAAATCTATATCTTAGATGAACCAATTAGTGGAATTGATCCGGTGGTTAAGGAGAAAATTCTTAAATCTGTTTTGCAAGAGTTTAATCCTGAATGTAGTATCTTGCTATCTACACAACTTGTTCGAGATACAGAGGAAATATTAGATGATGTACTGTTCATCAAAAAAGGACAAATTGTACTCGCTGATAGTACTGATACTATTCGGATGACTTACCGGAAATCCGTTGAAAAACACTACTTGGAGGTGTTTGGAGATGATTAAGCTAGTCAGACTTGAACTGGTGGACCTCTATAAAAGATTCTTCAAATGGACACCTTTTATTATTGTGATATTTCCCTTATTATGGGCGGTTGGGTTTTTACCAGAAGAGGGTTTGAGCTTAATGATGAAAATCCTTTTCGAAGCTTTCTCTGTGATTTCTTTTGGGCTTGCTGGTGGCTTTGCTTCATTAATTGCAATTATTAAAATTATGATTGATTTAAGAAGTAACACCCGTTATTTATATTTCACGCTTCCAATGAAACCTTACCAAATTTTTATTTCAAAAATGATCGCAAGCGCAGTCATCGTTTTCGTGGCAATTGTTCTAATTGAACTTAGTGTTTTGGCATTAGACAGGTTGGCGAGTCAGGATCCTGTAGAACTATCAGTTCAGGCAGTATTCGTTCATTTTGTTAAAGTGCTATCAAAACTATTTATTGTCATGATAGGCATCTCTGCTGTTATCTTTTCATCATTTTTGGCTCGGAGCTTTCAACTATTCCGCAGAAATGTGGGCGTGTTCACAGTAATTTTCAGCATCGTTTTCTTCTCTATAGGAAATGAAGTTCGGTATCTTTTCCAAGTTATCCTTGGAGGTGAATATAGATTTGTTGGGACTGTGTTCATTCGGACTGTTAATAGTCTTTCTGACCAAGAGCAACTGTTTGCGAATCTGTTGTCAATGATCGTTGTGGTGAGTATCTATTGTTTGTTAAGCTGTCATTTATTAAGCAAGCGTGTAGATATCTAGAAGCTAATCTGAATGGGGGTGATGAAAGAAGTGTTGAAGATGAGCACACTTTCTAAGTCAAGCAGAGGAAAAGAAAGAATCAAATTACTATCATTAGTTGCGGATCGTGGCGAAGTACTTGGTCTGTTGGCACCTGAATTTTCTTTATCATCACCGCGTTGTTGGTGCAGACTAGCTTATTACTGCAATGAAACCGACCAGATGCTCCTGATCAGTGGAAAAAGCAAGTGGCGTAAGAAATACAGATGGCAAATAAGCAATTAAGTCAAAATTTTCCTGTGAAAGTTCTCGAAACTAACGAATCAAATAGAGATATTGCGCAGTATGTCTTGAGCACAATGTCGTTTCATATTAGCAAACGACATTGTGGAAATTCATGAAAAAGATAGGACAGTTCCCGTGCTTGTTATTCTGCTTAGAGTAACCATCCTTGCTGACTACGGTGATTTAAATCATGTGGAAGATTATCTGAATAGTGAGAATGGAATTGTGTTAGTAAAATTGATTTCCGCTACTATTTACTATCTTTTGTCGAAATCCTAATGATTAGTACAACTTTATTTATGATTTCAACAATCTTTGAAAGGAGTTGATTACCAGTAGTCATTATGTAATTACAAAGTAGCAATTAAGATTTTGTTAGTACTGATCTAAATCAGCATTTTGAAAGGTGGCCTATGACATCTGCGACAACGCTATCATTATCGATTGCACCTCTACTTAGCTACTTGGCAATCATGCTGTTCTCTCTATTTAGAATATTCAAAGAATAAGATATTTACTAAATAAAACTAAAAAACCCGGCCTCATACGGCAATAACGAGTAGTTTGTAACTATCAACAGTCATTACACTACTTATGCTAAAGAAGCTGAAGGTACAGAAGGGGAATTTTAAAATGAAGAAAAAATCAAATAAGAAAAAAACGACTATTATCACGAGTGTAATTGGTATTGTTTTCATTGTAGGAGGGTTTCTTTTCCTAACGGATGGGGTAACAGGTACAAAAGAGGACGCAAAGTCCTATGGAAGTTATACAATTAAAGAGAGTGAACCCTTGCTATTCAAAGGTTCCGTTGAAGCACAGCGAAAGTCCGATGTTTACGTTGATCAAACACTAGGAAAAGTGCAACAAGTCCTGGTGGCTGACAACCAACAAGTTGCTAAAGGCGCTGGTCTGTTCACATATCCAGATGGTAAGCAAGCCACAGCTGACATTGCGGGAATTGTTTCTGTCGATGAGAATGCTAAAGAATCCTCATCAGCACCACTTGTCCGAATTGCTAGTCCTGAAACGTACATCGTAGGAAACTCATCGGAGTATGACTATGAAAGGCTGGCAGCTGGTCAACAAGTAAACATTAAAGTGCTTAGTACAAAAGAAGATATAAAGGGATCGATCACAGCAGTGGATAAGTTACCAACTCAAGCAACTAGCGGTACTGATTCATCACCAACAGTAGCTTCTTATCAGTTTATAGTGCAGCCTGAGAAACCTCTGCAAAATGGCTATAGCGTGCAGATTGTGTTACCACAATCAGAGCTGAAAATACCAAAAAGTGCAGTACACATTGAAGGTGAACAACAATTTGTCTTTTTGTATAGTAAAGGAAAAGCAGTTAAACAACCAGTTTCTTTAGTGGAAAGTGCCGGTCTTTACACTGTGAAAACAGGTCTGAAATTGGATGATGTAATTATTAGCAAACCAGACCAACAGGTAAAAGATGGGGCGGAAATTAAGGTGACAAAATGATTAAACTAATTGATATTAACAAGTATTATACTGCTGGTGATGAAAAACTACATGTATTAAATGATATTAATTTGCACATTCAACATGGAGAATTTGTTGCCATTATGGGACCATCCGGTTCTGGGAAATCGACGATGATCAATTTGATTGGCTTTATTGATCGAAAGTTTGAAGGAACCTATTATTTTGAAGGGGAACCAATGGGCAATAGCTCAGATAGCGTTCTTTCAAAGATTAGAAATAAAGAAGTTGGTTTCGTGTTTCAGAATTTTAGTTTGATTGAGAACAACACGATTTTTGAAAATGTTGAACTCCCTCTGTTATATAATGGTTACAGTTTAAGTCAAACAGAGGAACATGTGCTGGATACTTTAGATAAAGTTGGTATCCGAAATAAGGCAGATAAATTCCCAAAACAACTCTCAGGTGGCCAGCAGCAGAGAGCCGCGATTGCTCGAGCACTTGTCAACTCTCCAAAGTTTCTAATCGCAGATGAGCCAACCGGGGCATTAGATTCGGTTACCTCTTCAGAGATTATGGAACTATTTCAAAAATTATGTAGAGAAGATGGCGTGACCATCATCTTGGTTACGCACGATCCTGAATCTATAAAATATTGTGATCGGGTTGTGAAAATTATGGATGGTCGTATCATTGAAGATTCGGAGGTAGTCCAATGAAGTTCTATGTGATTTGGCGTACATCGCTAAAAGCGATTCTAAAGAATAAAAGGCGGAGCGCCTTGACAATGGTTGGGATCATCATTGGTATCGCGGCTGTAATTACAATCATGTCTTTAGGTCGTGGATATGAAAAAGATACGATCAAAAAACTAACCAACAGTGATTCTAAAGATATCAGTGTGGATATCACGCTCCAACCAGATGATGTAAACTTAGACTTAAACACTACTATTTCGTATTTTAAACCGGAAGATGTCGCAAATGTTGAACAAATTGAGGGTGTTAAACTTGCTAGCATTCCTCCGAAAAATACCAGTAACCTGACAATAGACATCCCGGTGAATGGGAAGAAAAAATCAAAACGGATACGATTGATTGAGGAGCAGAGTTTCACTGCTATAGCGGGACGTCCTGTATCTGAGGAAGACTCTCTCCGGCATAATAAAGTCGTGGCAGTTGATCACATACTTGCTAAAGACTTATACGGTAGTGAAGAAAATGCGCTTGGCAACGGTGTAAACATTTCGGGTGAGTTGTTTACAATTGTTGGTGTATTTTCGGCACCTGGAGAGGATGTTACCTACTCAGAAAAACCTAATATAGTGGTACCAAAATTAAGTTATTACGATTATTTTGAAGAAAAACATGCAGGGAATTGGCTTCGGATAGTGATTGAAGAAGATGCAAAGAAGGATGTTGTAAGTGCAAATGTAATAAAAGAATTAACAGTAACGGGAACGATGCGGGATCTAGGCGTTTATAAGGATGTTAATAATTCCGCACTTTCTAAAGACATTGGAGAAGTTCTAACTAGTTTGACCCTATTTATTTCGGCAATTGCAGGGATTTCACTGTTTATTGCAGGGGTTGGTGTGATGAACATGATGTACATTTCAGTCTCCGAAAGAACCAAAGAGATCGGAATTAGAAGGTCACTTGGAGCAACCGCGAAAGACATTCGAACACAATTTCTTTTAGAAGGCGTTACCCTAACAGTGCTTGGCGGCTTGATTGGTTATCTCTTCGGGCTTGGGATTTCGGCAATTATTTCAACATTTCTGCCGTTCTCCATTTCAGTCGATTTCTTCACATTCGCATTAGCGTTTAGTGTTTCCACACTGATTGGTATTGCCTTTAGTGTAATGCCTGCTTCTGTAGCAGCGAAGAAAGACTTAATTGATATTTTACGCTAGTAACTAGCTATGAATTTCAAAAGCAAAGTAGGTCATTTGTATTCGTCATTCTCACCTTTACAGTGGTGTAAGAAAATGGAGAACTCTTTGCACTAAAGTAGGAGGATATTAACTATGATAAAAAAGCTATTCTCAAGTTGAAGGCACTTTATAGAGAGAAAAATGACAATATATAATTTTTAGTGGTCAAAATGTGGTCAAAAGTCAAAATAAAACGCCTAGAAACCTCTATTCATCAGGTTCTAGGCGTTGGGTATATATACGTCCAAGGAGGGATTCGAACCCCCGACCAACGCCTTAGAAGGGCGTTGCTCTATCCAGCTGAGCTACTTGGACATTTATCAGACTAGATCATTATATAAAAACG
Organism: Caryophanales bacterium; assembly: GCA_031554185.1. Lineage (GTDB taxonomy): Bacteria > Bacillota > Bacilli > JARBTR01 > JARBTR01 > JAVBKE01. Next base: position 19,068 of record JAVBKE010000019.1, on the reverse strand, counting down.
TGAAGCATCTGTCAATGACTAGTTTTAAAACTTAATTGTTTCAAGCAATACCCATAAGAAGTATTTACAATGGTGTGAGTGACAGACGCGAGAGTGGTTAGGCTGCGTTCTCATGAATGGAGATGAGGCTGATGAATATTGATCTCGTTGAGATTTTGTATTACTTTTTGGATTGGTAATTTTCTTGTTAGTTTTGCTAACCTACATATAATCAAAACCACCGCAGAGCAGGTGGTTTTAATTTGTGATTGTGAAAAAGCAGGACTCGCGTTTAGCTTCGTTCAAAGTAGCGACTATTCATTCCTGAGAATCTGCATAACAGTGATATTTTGCCAACTAAGTTTTTCTTCATATGCAATCTGTGCTTTTGTATCAGCAATGGCAGTATTCAGGGTATCATTTAGTATGTCAGCTTCAGGATCTCCCACATGTAATGAAACTTCTTTCTGGAAAGCTTCAACCTGTTTGAGGCTATTCATCGTCATTAAATCGGTAAAGTAGTTCGGATCAATTTCGCCGATTTCATGGTAACGATCGATGTTCAGTTTTGTTACAACTGCCTCACTCGCAGTTAAGTTCACTACAATATAGGCGCTACAAATAATCACACAACAAATCCGGAATAGATTAAATTTGCCGGAGGCAAGATAAAGTACTGTGGCTAGAACCAAAACTGTTTCCATCACAAGGAAAGTCAATACTGCCATTCTAAGAAATGTGAAGCCATACTCTTCAGTATACATAAACATTCTGTAGAAGGAAGAAAAGATCAATACTGCGGTAAAAAAGGATAGAAAAAAAAGCATGATCTTGGTTGCCTTCGTCTGTTCCATTGATTTAAGTAAGTAGACAAATGCAAAAACGACAGTGAAATTGATGCAGCTTACAAATAATAACTGGAAGAATCCACTGTGCACATATTCAGCGTAAGTAATCCCGGCAGGAAGTTCGAAAAGTGAGTTCTGAAATAAGAACGCAAATTGCACCACGCAAAAGAATAAAAAAAGACAGTTAATCACAGCGAGAAATGAGAAGCCGATTGTTGCGTCAAGTTTCCAACTGGTTTTCCTCGGTGCAGTCTGTTTTGCTGGAAGCCCTATATGATAGAGGAAACCAACAAAGTAAACGGTAGCGATGCCGAATAAGAAGAATTTCCATGCAAATGTCATTAGATGAAAGTCTTCAAAAAATGCTGCGATTTTATCGAAGTTAATACCAACAATTTCTGCGAAAACCATATCTGCTGATAGTAATAAAGTAAACAGGAGTAAAAATAGAGGAATCGCAGCAGTAATGCCTATCAAAACTTTTTTTAACGGCGAGGTAGTGGTTTTAGGTTTACTGTGCTGGGTTGTTATAAATTGTTTGATGAAATATTGAGTCATGTCCAACTTCGGTAGAATGGTGGCAAATAATAGACGAATTAACTGCACTAAGTCATGTAGAATGGTTTGCTCTGAAACAAGTGAGCGGGCGTAGACCAGGTATAAAAGAAAAACTACTGGCACATTGAAATAAGTAAAAGCATTTTCAGCAAAAATGAAATTCATGCTTGACAGTAGCAATATCGGAATTGCCCAAACTGCACCTGTAGGATTTGCTAAATATCCAAGTTGTTTGAATGCATATGTGCCAGCTGTTAACACGACGATTGAAAAAAGCAAAAGGGATAGGTGGGGCATGTTATTTAGATTCCAAAAGCTGAGTGAGAAACTGGCACCGAGAATCGCAGCAACGACAATTAATAAACGTAACTTTTTTTGTTCTAATGTTGGTTTAAAAGTGGTTTCAGTTTTATTGTTTGGCACTTGATTAGTCACTTGTGTTACAAATTTTTTTTTATTCATGTTGATCTCATCCTTTTCCTGCATTAGCATTTTATTGCTGCTAGATTTTTTTACATCAATTGCTTAGTGGCACAGCTTAATGATCTGATCTTTAAAATTATCATAAAGTTAATCTTATTTAATGTCAATATTAATTTATCGACAAACAATAAATTAATATTGAATTGTGATTGAAGAAAGTACATGCAATTAGAATGTAGTTGGTTTGGAGGCTGTTAATAAATAGCTGAGCAGAATGGGGCTATAAGTATCATTATTTGATTTCGAATAAGGTAAGGGATAGAGGATAGAGGATAGCGTGCGTAATCAATATAAATAAGCAAAAGATGTAAATGAAGAAGAGCCTATTCATAACGCTAATTTTACACGTTAGAATAAGCTCAATAAATAAACATACTGATTGAAGCTGATTGTACAATGAAAAGCTATTTATTTCTTCAATAATTGATGTTGAAGTACTTTTTTTCTATGCCATTAAACAGCAGCTTCAATATCAATATCTTTTTTAACGTTTACCCCGTTAAAAGTATCCATATCTAAAGTCTTCATCGAATGATCAACAACGGTTGAAATTGCCATGGCACCATTGACATTTACCATTGTTCGTCCCATATCGATAATTGGGTCGATTGGCCAAATGATGGCAACTGGTGCGAAAGGTAATCCCAGTCCACCTAGAACAACAGTCGCTGCGATAGAAGCGGTTCCTGGAATACCAGCGATTCCAAATGAGCCAATAACAATCACTAGTAGCATTAACATAATATATGGTAAATCGATTGTCACACCAACCATGTTCGAAACCATTACAGCAAGTACACCTGGGAATAATCCAGCACAGGCGTTCATACCCATCGTTGAGCCAAGACTCGGTGCAAAGTTTGCGACACTGTTGCTGACGCCCATGCGCTTTTCTAATGACTCAATCGTAACTGGTAATGTACCAAAACTAGAACTCGAAGTTGCGGCAACAACTAATGCAGGAGCTGCATTTTTAACGAATTGAATTGGGTTGATTCCTCTCACCATTAAAATAATCATATGCATTGTAAAAACGAGCACTAAGCCAACGACCATTACAAGGAAGTATTCCATAATAGCTTGTAGGGCATCAAAGCCTTGTGTGGCAGCTAAATTAAACATTAAGGCAAATACACCGTAAGGAATTAGTTGGATTACCATACCAGTTAAACGAGTGATGATCTTGAACGCTGCTAGAATCAGAACCTTAACCGGTGCGATTAATTCTGGGTATTTTTGATCTACTTTATTTGTCGCAATACCGATAAATGCTGCAAATATAACGACTGCAATGACATTACCTTCAGCCATCGCTGCTATTGGATTGGTCGGAAGGAGACCGATTAATGTTGGCACAATTCCTAAGTATTCTTTCCCTTCCCACGCTTCCATTCCTGCTGGTAGCGCCATACCGTTCCCAAGATCAACAGCCATGGCTAGCGTGATGCCAATGATTGCAGATAGGGTGACAGTAACGACAAATAAACTAATTGTACGGATTGTCATTTTTTTCAGGTTTGTTTGTTCTTTTTGATTAACGATGACATTTAGAATGGCTACAAATACAATCGGGATTACAAGCATCTTTAGTAGTGAAATGAAAGCGCCGCCGATGAGTGTTGTGATCTGCGTTGATTGTGTCGTGATTACATCATTCAGTTCTGCACTGTAGTTGGCATAAGATAGTTGAAATGCGATCCCAGCAACAAGACCAATAATTGTTGAAATAACCACACGCCATGCAAAGGCGATTTTGGTTTTATATTTTTTATTAAAAATAATGATGCCGGAAAATAAAATTAAAACAATGGCAATCCATAAAACACTTTCTAATTTAATGGTGTTAAAGTACGTATCCATTTGTTTTCTCTCCTTTAAAATATGTCTAGCGCTTGGTTATTTCTTACAACAGAAATCAGTTTATAGCACATTTCTACCTTAAGTCTTTATTTTTCTGATCACCTCAATTTTAATTCTTTGCAGTAAAACTTATATCACTGCTACCTTTTCTGGACAATTCAGCTGCATCGAGGTAGCAGAAATAAACTTAATTTTATGACCGATGATAAATAGCACACTTTAGTCAAATAAAAAAATAGATAATAAAAAGTAAGTTGGTTAAAAAAATGGTTTTTTAAGATTTATCAAAACATTGCCTTTAATTTCCTTTTATTCATCTAAGATGATATATAGAAATCGCTAAAGTGTCAATGTATTATGCCTACGTTTTAATTGTGTACAATTGTATTGAGTATGTTTGCTGTCTGAATAACTATGTATATCAGCTAGGCTTAGATTTATTCCGCTGATTAAAATGAGCAACTACTAGTAACGCGCTTATTCATTTCTGAATAAAATGGAGGATAGGGGAAGGTGACCAATACATGTAAATAAAATCTATAGAGGCTTAAGCTTTTGGTTTCTGGATTCTTGGATTTTGCGGGATCACGATCATTAGAATTAATCCTTTAATTTCTAGTATTCAAAAACTGCTTAAATTGGCTAACAATCTTCTCGGCTTCTCCTTCAATGTATTGCTCAGGAATCTCAAACGTTCTTAATTTTATTTTCCTACTATCAAGAAGCTTAAATAGTTCTTCCATAAAAATACCTTGAACGCCTTTAATATCACATGAGGGGCTATCGCTAATACCAACAATTCCTTTTAAATGATAGCCATTGTTAAGGTACTCTTCTATTTGCTGAATTGTTGGCTTAATCAGCGTTTTGCAGAACTTGTGATAGGCATCTGTTTCGTACTCATTCTTTGTCATTGGGGGACGATTTTCTCCTAAGTAACTAAATTCTGGGCAGGGAAGTTGAATAATTCCTATATTAGCTTGGAGAATTTCGAGAATAATATTAGTAAAGCCACCCTGTGCACGCTCCCAGTCACGAACCACACTATTTTGGTTTAGAATGCAGTGCGCAAGGATCACTACGTTTTTTTTCCTCTTCATAATCGACTTGAGCCCTTTAACATAGATTTCGGCAGGTGCTGAATAACAATTGCCACAAATACGCAACAGAGGACCTTGTCAGCCAGATTAGTGAGTATCCTGGTTGTGAAAATCGCATTGAAGGTTTCAACCCCAGATTGTTTTAAGGCAAGGTAAATGACATCAATACTGGTTCCTGTAAGACCGCCATAAACAAATTGTGCGATAAATGAGCCGACAAAAGAACAAGCAATTGTCAATATCACGCCGGTAACAATTGCTACTGGGATTGTGAACTTCCATCTTCTGGCGATTAATCCTGTGATTAGCCCAATCATCATATTAATAATTGCAAAGAAAGCTTCTAAAGGATTTGTTGAAATGGCTGTAATTAAATTGGTTACGAGACCAATCAGTATGCCTGCAATCGGTCCGAATAAGACAGCGCCTAGAATTGTTCCAGCAGCGTCCAAGTACAGGAAAGGAACGATTTTGGAAATGAAACTTCCAAGAACGACGTTCAAGGCAATACACATTGTACAAAAAATAAAGGCATTTGTGGAAAGTTTTCTTTTTGACATGTAATTCTATCACTCCCTCCATATTAAAAAGTGGTATGAATCCGTTATTTGACTTAATTAATATACCATAAAACGACTGTATATTGAGCAGGATTTTGAAATCTTATCATCTAAATGACAAAGGAGAACTAGGCTGAAAATTACACCGCGGGACCTTGAAAAGAATCATCCTATTAAAGCGCTATAGAAAACTATAAGAATGGCCATGTTTTTTTAAAATTGCTGTATAATAATTGCAGAGAGTTTATGTGGAAATCACAGATGAAAGTTATCATACCTGTCTCACGCTCTCTGAAATGAGATTTTGCATAGAAAATCCTGTATAAAATAGTAATGATCGAAATGATCTAGTTTATAAATTACTGTTAATTTTGCGGTCGAATGAACAGAAGGAGATTGGAGAAAAAATGATGTTAGAGAAATTAGCATCCGGCCTCGGGCGCGTAGACGAGGAAGCAAATATTGATCTTGCAATAGCCCTCTGCAACACCAAAAATAGTTCGGGCATTAAAGAAATAGTAGCAGGTTTACAATCAAAAGATAAATCAATCGCCAATGACTGTATTAAAGTTTTATATGAAATTGGTCAGAGAGAAGCCGAATTAATTGGTGATTATGCTGATGTTTTTATTAAATTACTCGCTTCAAAAAACAACCGCTTAGTATGGGGAAGTATGACTGCTCTTCAATTTGTTGCTCAGGTAAATGCTGATCGCGTGTACCAGAGGATTGATCAAATTATCAATGCATACCAAAATGGAAGTGTGATTACAATTGATAATAGCATGAGTGTTTTTGCTGAGTTGTGCAAATCTAAACCTGTCTATATGAAAGAGATTTTCCCCCTACTAATTGACCATTTGATGAATTGCCGTGTAAAAGAAGTGCCGCAACATGCGGAGCGCATTTCTGTTTGTATCACGAATGAGTCCAAAGCAGATTTTTTTGCAGTTATTGAAGAGCGAATACCTGATATGTCACCATTGCAAAAAAGTAGGATCAATAAGTTGAAAAAGTCATTTAAAGAATAGTGAATCTACAATTTAATGAAAAAAGTACTCTGAGTTAGAGGCTAAATTTCAATCGACATTTACAAGGTGCTTTTGGTTTCATGTTAAATCGAAATCGCTAAGTCAGTAGATGCTCTGATAGTCATTGCTGTACTTGCTGTTGTTGCAAATCCATCAATCGCAATTAATAATTTGATTTCTTAGTCAAGAAGGTATTGCATAGCGCTATTTTTGATTTGTTCCTCCTAGCTGATATATATTTTCTAGCACCTATCCAAATATAGGATTATACTTATTTTATGCGCAAAGAAGTGACTGCTATCGTTCAACGAATTGGCTAGTCAAATAGGGGGAATTGTAGATGAAAAAGGTATTAAGTATCGCTGGTTCGGATTGCAGTGGTGGAGCTGGAATTCAGGCAGATCTAAAAACATTTTCAGCGCATGGTGTGTTTGGCATGAGTGCGATCGTTTCTGTAGTTGCAGAAAACACGAGCCGTGTAATTGCGATCGGGGATGTTACACCGGACATGATTCAAAAGCAAATTGATGCTGTGTTTGAAGATATTGAAGTGGACGCTGTCAAAATTGGTATGTTATCTGGCGCAGAGAGTATGCTGGCCGTTGCAGAAAAGTTACGTGAATGGAAGCCGAAAAACGTGGTGGTTGATCCTGTGATGTATGCGAAAAATGGTTGTGCGTTGATGGCACCAGATTCGATTAATACGCTCATCGATGTCATAGTTCCGCTATCAGATGTGCTGACACCGAACATTCCAGAAGCAGAGAAAATCGCGAATGTCAAAATTGAAAACATTACTGATATGGAAACTGCAGCGAAGCGGATTCATCAGATGGGCTGTGCATATGTGTTAATTAAGGGTGGGCATGCTGAAGGTGATGCGATCGATGTCTTGTTCGATGGCAAGGAATTTCATTATTTTACAGCGAAGCGGATTGAGACAAAAAATACACATGGAACCGGATGTACTTATTCATCGGCCATTGCATCAAATCTGGCATTAGGATTACCAATTGGAGAAGCAGTAGAGCAGGCGAAGCAGTATGTAACGACTGCGATTCAGTACGCATTAGAGATTGGCAAGGGACATGGTCCGACGCATCATTTTTACAATCTGTATAAAAATGGATTAAAGAATGGAGAGAATGCAGATGAGTAATCAATTCACACGTTTACTCGAGGTTGTTCGTGCGAAGAAACCACTTGTACACCATATCACAAATTATGTGACGGTTAATGATTGCGCCAACATTACATTAGCGATCGGTGCCTCTCCGATTATGGCTGATGCGGTTGAGGAGGCTGGTGATATTGCAGCGATTTCATCTGCTGTTGTACTCAATATTGGCACGTTGAATGAGCGGACGGTTCAATCAATGATAGTAGCGGGTGCGCGTGCGAATGAAAAAGGTGTACCTGTTGTTTTTGATCCCGTTGGTGCGGGAGCATCAACATTACGGAATAGCGTTGCAATGCGCATTTTACAGCAGGTAAAAGTTTCTGTTATTCGTGGAAATATTTCAGAAATCCTTTTTGTTAGTGGCTTAACGTCCAATACAAAAGGTGTAGATGCTTCAGAAACTGATGCTGAGTACGATGCTGAGCAAATTGCTTCTGACTTAGCTTCAAAACTGGGTTGTGTTGTAGCAATTACGGGCAAGGTGGATACTGTTTCAAACGGCAAGCGTACAGTTTTAATTGCAAATGGGCATGGGGCGCTCTCTTCAATCACTGGCACTGGGTGCATGTGTTCTTCTCTTGTTGCTTCATTTTGTGGAGCAGCGCCAGAATCATGCTTTGATGGAGCTGTTGCTGCGCTACTATGCATGGGAATAGCAGGCGAAATTGCTCATGAAAAGGCGGGACAATTTGGAAGTGCTAGTTACCGTATTGCAGTGATGGATGCGATCTCGTTAATGAATCAGGGGCTTGTCGAAGGGAGAGCAAAGCTACATGAAACCTCATGTTGATTACTCGCTTTATCTTGTGACTGATCGTGAACGCATGTCTTCGGCTACACTCGAAAGTGCAGTGTCAGATGCGATAAAAGGTGGCTGTACGATCATTCAGCTTCGTGAAAAGACGGCAGCTTCAAACGAATTTTATGAAATAGCGCTAAAGGTGAAACAAGTAACTGATGCACTTCACGTACCGCTTATTATTAATGACCGTGTTGATATTGCATTGGCAGTCGATGCCGCGGGTGTTCATGTCGGTCAATCAGATATTCCAGCGGCTAGTGTTAGAAAATTAATTGGACCAGATAAGATTCTTGGGGTTTCAGCTTCTCATCTAGAGGAAGCGCTTCAGGCGGTAGCGTGTGGCGCAGATTATATTGGAGTGGGTGCGATGTTTGCTACAGATACAAAAACAGATGTAGACTTCACAACAATGGATGAGCTTGCTCAAATCCGGTCAGCAGTTGCTTTACCAATTGTCGTGATTGGTGGTATTAGCAAAGAAACTATTTCAGCTTTCCATGGTAGTTGTATCGATGGAGTGGCGGTGGTTTCGGCTATTTTATCTCAACCAGATATTGTCGCTGCGTCTAAGGAATTAAAAGCGCTGTTTTCTGCTACGATCGTACAATAATGTTGGTGTTAAGATTTAGTATATATGATGGTTGATTACCTCCTGTTTAAGTTTTATACAGGGGGCTTTTTGTTGTTGAAAAATATTTTGTAAAAGAAATAGACGAGGATTTTGAGACAGGCGGATACTTTCCATTGAGTTTTCTTTTAAAATGCTGTAAATTTATAAGAAACGATCATTTATGTTTTAAGGGCATAAAATAGATTAGTATATTCATATATTTGTTGGGTATTTCTTATCTAAATCATTTTTTACAGATTGTAACGATCGTCAAAAAATGTTTCGATTTTTCTGTATATTCGCAATCATTGTTTGATGTTGGGATGAGTATTCAAATAAACCTCCCTGAAAATTCCAGTATTTAATATTGGCTTAATAGAACAATGAATTAGAAAATAAGCCATACTATAGCAAAGGGGATGAAGAACTGATCATTTTAAACAATTAATGAAGAAATACGAACAATAATTTTGCAATTTTCTACTAATAATGATGATGAATTCTTTAACTTGCACTTATAAAAGGAGTTTGTAAAATGGGCATACAAAATAGACGGAGATCAAAAAAGGCAACTACTTTTCTACATAAGATCGTACTGTTTTTCTTTTTGTTCAATACGATTGCTTCTCCATTCAATTTCGAAAGAGCTGAACATGCGGAGGCTAGCCAGGTAACACCGATACCCAAAGTCATACAGAACCCAAGTTTTGAACCAGCAACAGCCTCGGGGACGGGAATTTATTTTCAGTCGAATGTCCCTGGGTGGAATAGTCTTAGTGGTAGAATGCAACTTCAGGAAAAAGGGGCTTCTTATCCAGGTTCTATTGGTCCATTTGCGCTAGATGTAGGGACCAACACCTCACTGGTCTTTCAAGACATTACAACTGTACCAGGCACAACAATCAAATGGTCGTTTGATAGCCGGGCTACTGCTCGGGATAATAACAAAATAGAAGTCCGAATTGGTTCAACATCTTCACAAACGACAACCGCGACTTTATCAGGTTCCCCATCTTGGGACAAGCAGAGTGGTCAATACACAGTGCCAGCAGGGCAGACTATTACCAGAATTGGTGTTCGTGGCGCTTCTGCTACTGATACAGTTCTTCTTGCTGATAATTTTGCCATTTCTACATTACCTACTGCACAAGCGGTCCCGACTAGCGTGCCAATCGGGACTGTGGTTACTCCAGCATCTCTAGTGAACAATGTAGCGGATCCAGATAATGCAGTATCTGATCCAGCACCGGCTGCCTCGTTCCCTAATGGCACACCGAATACATCAACGCCCGGGACATCTAATGTAATTGTTCGGGTTACAGATAATGAGGGAGACTACATCGATGTTTCTGTTCCGCTGACTGTTACGCCAAACAATTTTGTGATTACAGAAAAATTCATTGATGAGGCGAATACCGCAATCAAAACATCAACCACAAAAGATGTTGATAAGAATGCGACTTATACTGGTGTAGTACCAACAATTACCAACTATATCTATATGGGTTACAAAGTAGATTCAAACGGTATTTTACAAATGGGTGTCCCGACAATTAGTAATATACAAGGAGACCATACTGTTAATTTTGTGTACGGAAGAGATGCCAATACCAATGGAATCATTGACAGTCAAGAAGTGGCGGTAACAGAGCGATATGTAGACCGCAAAGGGAATACAATTGGTCATCCGGATACAACGAAGAAACTTGATAAGAACAGTTTGGCTGGTTATTCAAGACCGGTTGTTAGTTTACCGATTATCCCAGGGTATCTGTATCAAGGCTACAAAATCGGGGGAGAAAGTGACGTGGTGCCACTGTATACATCAGATCCAATTGTTGTTGGAGGCCCGCTCGAAACAGGTGCATTTCTTAGATACGTTTATGCTGAGGATAAGAATGGAAATCAACAGGAAGATTTCACTATTTCAGAAACATATATAGATGGGTATGGAACCGAAGTTGCACTACCATCTAGTCAGATTGTGGATCAAGGTGGTCAGTACTCAAGAGTATCACCAATCATTGCTGACTATATTTACTTGGGCTACAAAGTCGATGGTAGCACGACATTACAAATTGGTAATCCAAGTATTGCGGGAATTCAAACATCGCATAGTGTTGTGATGGTTTATGGCAAAGATGCGAACCATAACGGAATTTTAGACAGTCTTGAAGCAACCATTACCGCAAAATATGTGGATGAAAATGGTGTGACCATTCGAGCAGATGATTCCAAGATAGTGGCAATTAATTCAAATTATACGAAACCAGCGCCATCGATTGCCGATTATATTTATATGGGGTATAGAGTGGATGCTGACGCCACATTACAGCCTGGGAATCCAAATCTATTCAATTTGACAACATCACACACAATTACGCTGGTCTATGGAAAAGATGTAGATGGTAATGCAATTATTGATAGCCAAGAAGTTACGATTACGGAGAAATATGTTGACCGAAATGGTGATTCTATTGGTCAGTCTGATACATCAAAAAAGCTTGATAAAAACAGTACGGCAGGTTATAGCAGAGCAGAGTCTACGCTACCAAATGTAAATGAATATATGTATGTAGGGTATAAATTAGCAGGAGAATCTGCTGGAACAGCCTTGCATACCGATGACCCGGTACCAATAACTGGTCCAATTACAGCTAACACGACTGTGACTTTTGTCTATGCTGAGGATAAGAATGACAATGGAACGGAAGATGTCACGATTATAGAGAAGTATATCAACGAAGCTGGCGCTACCATTAATCCAGATACAGCAAAAGTAGTGGATATTGGGAGCAACTACACTGGGGTAATTTTATCAAAAACAAATTATACCTACCTGAATTATACAGTGGATGGAAGTACAACAGTAGTAACTGGAGTACCCGCAATGACAGATGTACGAGCCGCACATACGATAACAATGGGTTATGGTCAAGATAATAATAACAACGGTACTATTGATGTAACCGTTAATGAAACATATGTAGATGAAGCAGGAACAGAAATCACTACGCCTACTTCAAAAGCTGTTGATAAAGGGACAAACTATACAAAGACGCCACCAGTGATTAATAATATGATTTACATGGGTTACAAGATAGATGGCGATACAACGCTACAAAATGGAAACCCGAGTATTACGGCTGTTCAGGTTCCTCACAGTGTTCAATTGGTTTATGGGAAAGATATGAATGATAATGGGATTATCGATAGCAAGGAAGCAACGCTGACCGCTAAATATGTAGATGAAAATGGTACAACTCTGCGAGCGGATGACTCTAAAATAGTAGAAATTAGTGCTGATTATTCAAAGCCAGCACCTAGTATCGCAGGGTATATTTATATAGGTTTTAAAATTGATGGGAACCCAGCTGTTTTGGCTGGGAACCCGAGCTTAGTGAATGTAGTGACATCGCATACAGTTACGCTAATCTATGGAAAAGATGTCAATAGTAACGGGATCATTGATAGCCAGGAAGTCACGATCACAGAGAAGTATGTGGACCGAAATGGGGATACCATCGGATTTGCTGATACGACAAAAAAGCTTGATATGAATAGCTCAGCTGGCTATAGCAGATCAGCTTCAAGCATGCCAACCGTGATTGACTATATGTATGTGGGGTATCAATTGGAAGGAGAGGCGGCAGGAACAGCTTTGCATACTGGAGATCCCGTTGTGATTACTGGTCCAGTCGCAGCTGACACAACGGTAACCTATGTATATGCACAAGATAAGAATGACAACAACTCCGAAGACGTAACGATTACTGAAAAATATGTCAATGAAGTTGGGTTTGTTATCGCTACTGATTCAAATAAAGTCGTCGATATTGGAAGTAATTACACCGGTATCGTGCCGACAATTTTGAATTACACTTATTTAAGTTACAAGGTGGATGAAGTTGTACAAACTGGTATACCTTTAATACCAAATGTTCAAAGTGCGCAAACAGTAACATTTGCCTATGGTCAAGACAATAATCATAATGAAACTGTTGATGTGACAATTGGTGAAACCTATGTTGATGAGGCAGGAACGGAAATTGCCACCTCGACCTCAACGCCTGTAGATAAAGGGGCAAACTACACCAAGACATCGCAGACATTAAATAACTATGTTTATATGGGCTATCAAGTAGATGCAGATGCGGCACTACAAGTAGGCGATCCAAGTCTTTCAGATGTTCAAATTCCGCACAATATCATATTTGTATATGGAGTGGATAAAAATGATAATGGGATATCTGACAGCCAAGAAGCGACAATCACTGCAAAATATGTAGATGAATTTGGTGCAGCTATTCGGCCAGATGATACAAAGATCGTGGAAATTGCAGCTGACTATTCAAAGCCAGCACCACTCATCACAAGTTATATTTATCAAGGTTATAAAATTGATGGAAATGCGGTCATGCAAATTGGAGACCCAACGCTCCAAGATGTTGCTACATCACATACATTAACTCTTGTGTACGGAAAAGATGCGAATACGAATGGAATAATTGATAGCCAAGAAGTAACGGTAACCGAAAAATATGTAGACCGAAATGGCAATAGTGTTGGCCGAGCAGATACAACGAAAAAGATTGATAAAAATAGTTTGGCGGGCTATAGCAGAGCAGTTTCTACTATACCAACTGTGAATGACTATATGTATGCCGGCTATAGATTAGTTGGAGAGACAACAGAAACAGCTCTACATATAGAAGATCCAGTGGCAATCATTGGGCCAATCACAACAGATACAACGGTGACTTATGTATATGCAGAAGATAAGAATGACAATGCTATAGAGGATGTCACCATTACTGAGCGGTACGTAAATGAGGCAGGAGCCGTGATTGCTTCGAGTTCAAGTAAAGTTGTTGATATCGGAAGCAACTATACTGGTATCGTGCCAACGATCACAAATTATACCTATTTAAATTACAAAGTTGATGAAGTAGTGCAAACTGGCATACCATCGATTACAAATGTAGAGAGTGTACACACGATAACATTTGTCTATGGTCAAGACAGTAACAATAACGGAGCAGTTGATGTAACAGTTGGCGAAGCGTATGTTGATGAGGCAGGAACAGGCATTTCCGCTTCAACTTCAACACCCGTAGATAAAGGTACCGACTACACTAAGGTGCCACCGACAATGAATGGCTACGTTTATATGGGTTACAAGGTGGATGATGATGTCACAGTACAAGGAGGAAACCCTAATCTTTCACTCGTTCAAATTCCGCACAATGTACTTTTTGTCTATGGAAAAGATATCAATGACAACGGAATAGCTGATAGCCGAGAAGCAACAATCACAGCAAAATACGTAGATGAGTATGGTGTAACAGTTCGGCCGGATGACACTAAGATTGTGGAAATTGCTTCCGACTATTCAAAACCTGCACCAACCATCACAGGCTATATTTATCAGGGTTACAAAGTGGATGAAAGTCATATTTTGAATACTGGGGATCCAGTGCTACTAGAAGTAATTGCATCGCATACAATCACACTTGTGTATGGAAAAGATGCCAATGGCAATGGAATTGTTGATAGTCAAGAGGTGGCAGTGACAGAGAAATATGTAGATCGAAGTGGCAATGTAATCGGTCCAGCGGATACAACGAAAAAGATTGATAAGAATAGTACAGCTGGCTATACTAGGCCAGTTTCAGGTCTACCAACCGTAAATGGCTATATGTATGTGGGTTATCGATTGGTAGGGGAAACAGCGGGAACGGCTTTGCATACTGGAGACCCTGTTGTTGTCATTGGACCGATTGCAACAGATACAACGGTGAGTTATGTCTACGCGGAAGATAAGAATGTTAACGGTATTGAAGATGTAACCATTATAGAACATTATGTAAACGAAGCAGGAGCAGAAATTGCAACTGTTTTAAATAAAGTGGTAGATTTAGGAAGTGATTATACTGGAAAAGTGCGGACCATCACAAATTACACTTATTTAAATTTTAAGGTAGATGAAGTAGTTCAGTCAGGAACACCGTCAATTACAAATGTTCAGAGTGCGCATACGGTAACGTTTGTGTATGGTCAAGATAAAAACGATAATGGAATGGTCGATGTAACAGTGACTGAAACACATGTTGATGAAGCGGGTGCAGAAATTACATTATCAACTGAGGCAGCAGTAGATAAAGGAACTGATTACAGTAAAATAGCGCCGAATATTAATGACTACATCTATATGGGTTACAAAGTGGACGCGGATGCTACATTACAAGCTGGGAACCCGCGCCTTACAAATATCCAGAATCCACACGATGTCATGATGGTATATGGAAAAGATGCTAATGATAACGGAATCGTAGACAGTTTAGAAGCAATTATCACGGCTAAGTATGTAGATGAAAATGGTGCAACCATCCGCCCAGATGATGCCAAAATTGTTGAAATCAATGCTGGTTATTCAAAAACAGCGCCAACACTTGTCGGCTATATTTATTTGGGCTACAAAGTAGATGATGATACAACAGTGCAAACAGGAACCCCAAGCTTAAATCAGGTAACAGCATCGCATACAATTACATTGGTCTACGGCATTGATTCTGGTGAAGATGGTGTTGCCGATAGCCGGGAAATAACGGTTACAGAGAAATATGTAGATCGAGGCGGCAATTCTGTTGGTAAAGCAGACACATTTAAACATGTCGATAAAACAAGTCCTGCTGGCTATTTCAAACCGGTTTTGGAAGTAGCTAATATTCCAGGCTACCTGTATACTGGCTACAAGTTAACAGGAGAAACAGCGGCATCGGCATTACACACGGGAGATCCGGTCACAATAATAGGACCAATTGCATTAGATACGAGTATTACCTTCGTGTATGCGGATGATAAAAACGTCAATGGTACAGAAGATGTTCCAGTCGAAGAGAAATATGTAGACGAAGCTGGCGCATCAATCAGTCATGATACAAGTAAAACGACGGATATAGGTAGCGATTACAATCGTGTCCCGCAAACAATTACCAGCTACACTTACTTAGGGTATAGATTAGATGAAAATATGACGATTCAATCAGGAAACCCTACCATCTCTAGTGTACAGGCTGCTCATACGATAACAATGGTATATGGGCAAGATAAAGATGAAGATGGAAAAGTAGATGTTTCCATCAGTGAAAAGTATGTAGATGAAGCTGGTTCCGAAATTTCAGCATCGACATCAAAGAGCGTCAATATTGGAGAAAGCTACAGTAAAGTAGCGCCAATTATCACTGATTACATCTATCAAGGCTATCAAGTAGATGGGGATGCAGATTTGTTAATAGGCGACCCAAACCTGACAAACGTACAAGCAATCCACAGCGTTACAATGGTGTACGGAAAAGACGCGAATGACAATGGAATAGCGGATAGCCAAGAAGCAACAATTACAGCGAAATATGTGGATGAAGCTGGTGCTGCAATTCATGCAGATAGCTCGAAAATTATTGAAATAAACGCAGATTATACAAAAGCACCACCAACGGTTGCTGATTACATTTATTTGGGGTACAAAGTGGATGTGAATCAAACGCTGTTGGCAGGGAATCCAAGCCTTACAAATGTCGTAGCATCACATACGGTTGTATTGGTGTACGGAAAAGATGCTGATGGAAACGAGATAGTTGATAGCCAGGAAGTTACGGTTACAGAGAAATATACAGATCGAAATGGTAACACAATTGACCCAGATACAACAAAGTTAATTGATAAGAACAGCCCTGCTGGTTATAGAAGAGTGGCGTCAGGTTTACCAGTCCTAAATGACTATGTGTTTGTAGGCTATAAACTAGCTGGAGAGATTGCAGGCACTGCGCTACACACAGATGATCCAGCTGTTATTGCTGGACCGATTATAGCAGATACGAATGTGACATTTGTGTATGGAAATGACAAGGATAACAATGCGAAAGAAGACGTAGCGATTATAGAGAAGTATGTGGATGAAAGTGGAGCGACAATAAGTACAGAAACAAATAAGTCGATCGATATAGGAGCCAATTACAATCGCACATCAGCGACGATTAATGGATACACTTATTTAGGTTACAAAGTGGATGGCAGTACAACTGTAGAGGCAGGAAACCCAAGTTTGACAAATGTGCAAGCAGCGCATACGGTGACGCTAGTATATGGTCAAGATAATGATGGAGACGGAAAAGTAGACTTTTCAATTAGTGAAAAATATGTTGACGAAATGGGTACTGAAATCTCAGCATTGACATCAAAGAGCGTAAATACTGGAGAAGACTACACCAAAGTACCTTTAGTCATTACTGATTACATCTATCAAGGCTATCAAGTAGACGATGATCCAGCCTTGCTAGTAGGCGATCCTACACTGGGAAACGTGCAAGCTATCCACACGATTACAATGGTGTACGGAAAAGATGCGAATGACAACGGAATTGTGGATAGCGAGGAAGCAACAATCACAGCGAAATATGTCGATGAGGCTGGCGCACCAATTCATACAGATAGCTCGAAAATTGTTGAAATAAACGCTGGTTATACAAAAGCACCACCAACAATCACCGACTATATTTATCGAGGATACAAAGTAGATGCAGATCAAACGCTGTTAACAGGGAATCCGAGCTTAACGAATGTCGTGGCATCACATACTGTGATACTGGTGTACGGAAAAGATGCGGATGGCAACGGAATCGTAGATAGTCAGGAAGTCACGATTACAGAGAAATATACAGACCGAAATGGCAACACAATTAACCCAGAGACAACAAAGTTAATTGATAAGAATAGTCCTTCCGGCTATAAGAGAGCGGCGTCAGGATTACCAGTCCTCAATGATTATGTGTATGTAGGCTATAGACAAGCCGGTGAAACAGCAGGTACTGCACTACACACCAATGATCCGGCCGTTATTGCAGGACCGATAACAGCAGATACCAATATGACATTTGTGTATGGAGATGACAAAAATAACAATGCGAAAGAAGACGTAGCGATTACAGAAAAGTATGTAGATGAAAGTGGAGCGACAATTGGCACTGATACAAATAAGTCAGTCGATATCGCGGCCAATTACAACCGCACAGCAGCGACAGTTAATGGCTACACCTATCTAGGTTATACAATTGATGGCAGTACAACCGTAGAAGCAGGAAACCCAAGTCTGACCAATGTGCAGACAGCACATACAGTGACGCTAGTGTACGGTCAAGATAAAGATGGAGACGGAAAAGTAGATGTTTCAATCGGTGAAAAGTATGTAGATGAAGGAGGCACTGAGATTTCGGCATCAACATCAAAGAGCGTCGATATTGGAGAGAGCTATAGCAAAGTACCTTTGGTCATCACTAATTACATTTATCAAGGTTATCAAGTCGATGAGAATCCCACTTTGTTAACGGGCGATCCAAGCCTGACCAATGTGCAAACAATCCATACCGTTACAATGGTGTACGGAAAAGATGCGAATGGCAATGGAATCGTGGATAGCGAGGAAGCAACAATCACAGCAAAATATGTCGATGAAGCTGGCGTACCAATTCATGCAGATAGCTCAAAAATCGTTGAAATCAATGCAGATTACACAAAAGCACCACTAACGGTTACTGATTACATTTATGAGGGGTATAAAGTAGATGCAGATCAGACGCTATTAGCTGGGAATCCAAGCTTAACGAATGTGACCACTTCACATACCGTGATATTGGTATATGGAAAAGACGCGGATGGTAATGGAATCGTTGACAGCCAAGAAGTGGCGGTCACTGAGAAATATGTCAATCGAAATGGTGATACAATTGATGTAGATACTACAAAGGTAATCGATAAGAATAGCTCTATCGGCTATAGCAGAGCGGTGTCAGGATTACCTGTCCTAAGTGACTATGTGTACGTTGGGTATAAACTAGCAGGTGATACAAATGGAGCCGCACTACACACAGATGATCTGGCCGTCATTGTGGGACCGATAACGGCAGTTACTGATATGACATTTGTGTATGCAGATGACAAAGATAACAACGCGGTTGAAGATGTGGCAATCACAGAAAAATACCATGATGAGGCTGGTGTG
>JAVBKE010000130.1:0-40283 GCA_031554185.1 Caryophanales bacterium | reverse complement strand
GGTCGCTTGTTTCGCGTTCGAATAAGTTTATTGATGAGACGAAGCCTTGGGTGCTTGCCAAAGATGAGACGAAGCAAATGGCGTTGGCCTCGGTGATGTCGCATTTGGCAGAAACGTTACGCCGTGTGGCTGTGATGTTATCACCATTTTTAATGAAGAGTCCAGTTAAAATCGTTGGTCAGTTAGGTCTTATAGGCGATGAGTGGCTACGTTGGGATAGTCTAGATGAGTTTGGTAAGTTCCGAGCAGGAACGATTGTTGAAAAACCAGAACCAATTTTCCCAAGGTTGGAGATTGCTGAGGAGGTGGCTTTTATCAAGGAGTCAATGAGTAAACCAAAGGAAGCTGTAGTGGAGCCTAAAAAGGTGGAAGTGGTTGATGATATTTCAATTGATGATTTTGCTAAGGTTGAAATGCGTGTTGGACAGGTCTTGAAGTGTGAGCCTGTGCCTAAGTCGAATAAACTATTGTTGTTCCAGGTTGATTTGGGAACTGAGGAGCGTCAGATTGTATCGGGGATTGCGGATTGGTATAAGCCTGAAGATCTTGTTGGTCGCAAGGTGATCGCAGTGACAAATCTTAAGGCAGCTAAGATTAGAGGTGTTGTATCGCAAGGGATGCTACTGTCAGGTGAGAAGGATGGTGTATTGTCATTGCTAACCGTGTCTGAAGATTTACCGAATGGTGCCAGTGTGTCATAAATAGGAAAATTGAAAATGAATGATCAGATGAGGGATGATGTTTTAGGATATTCCTCATCTTTTTTGAACTTTAGATTTAAATGAAGAAATCGAGAAGCGTGCAAGTATATTGAAGTTTTTTTGTAATCGCCTCATTTAGTTGGCAATAACGATTCATATTTGGTCGTACTGGGATGCTTTTGTTCACAGTTATAATTTACGGTGTGATTTCTATTTGTTTTTCCAATGAGCGTATTGGATTTTGTATGGATGATGGATTTGCCCTGAGCTTTGTTTTAGTAGATATGAGAGTGCGTACGTATTGTTATGCCAATTTGAGTGGTTCGTGAGGATTAGGAAGTATGTAACCAATACATTTACAACAAAAGGGTAATTAACCTTTAATATGGTTATTAAAGTCAATTATTTTTGTTTAAGAGCTGCTTTGTAAACAGACTGTAATATAACTGTGACCCAATCGTGAGGTAAATTACACGATTTTACTGCTACAATAGAATAGAAAGGTGCAGACACATGCATTTTTTCTAATTTTAAATGAAAGGACTCATTTCGTGTTAATTGATACTCATACACATTTGAATGCTCGGCAGTTCGCTGAAGATCTAGAAACAGTAATTGAAAATGCACAGCGCGCAGGTGTAGGCAAGATGATTGTTGTTGGTTTCGATAAAGAAACGATCAGCAAAGCAGTTGAGCTTATAGAACAATATGAATTTATTTACGCAGCTATCGGCTGGCATCCTGTTGACGCGATTGATTGTACGAACGAAGACCTAGTTTGGATCGAGCAACTAACGGAGCATGAAAAAGTGGTGGCGATCGGAGAAATTGGTTTGGACTATCATTGGGATAAATCACCCAAAGATGTGCAGCAGAATCTTTTCCGTAAGCAGATTCAATTAGCGAAGAAGGTAAACTTGCCGATTGTTATTCATAATCGCGAGGCTACCGGAGA
Source organism: Caryophanales bacterium (assembly GCA_031554185.1). Lineage (GTDB taxonomy): Bacteria > Bacillota > Bacilli > JARBTR01 > JARBTR01 > JAVBKE01. Next base: position 38,627 of record JAVBKE010000130.1, on the reverse strand, counting down.
TTTGATCAGTATTTTAGAAGAGGAAGATGCTTCAGTTGTTGGTGGTATCATGCATTGCTTTAGTGGGAGTGTTGAAACGGCAAAACAGTGTTTGAAGATGAATTTCTTGATTTCACTTGGTGGACCTGTTACCTTTAAGAATGCAAAAGATCCTAAGGAAGTGGCTGCATTTGTGCCGCTGGATCAACTACTAATTGAAACGGACTGCCCTTATTTAGCGCCACATCCTTACAGAGGAAAGCGCAATGAGCCAGCGTATGTGAAGCTTGTTGCGGAAGAAATCGCCCAGATTAAGAATGTCGCTTATGAGGAAGTAGCAAGCGCAACCACAGCAAATGCAATTCGGCTGTTGAAGTTATAGTTTGCGACGTTTAAAGATTAGTAAAACTGTGTATGCTGTTGATGAGTCTAGGATATTTCAAGATTCGGGGGCATCATACAAAAAATGTGAGAGATAGCCGTTTGGTTCCTTCAAACATGGTTACTCAGCTACTTATTTCTATGAAACAGGTAGTCACAAAAAAGGAGAGCAATATGTTTAAAAATTTATCAAGTAATAATTCGGTATCACCGAGGCGTAAGCCGAAGAGAAAAGTTTTTGTTATCGCAGCAGTTTGTATTCTATTAACAACGTTTTCAATGTATTTCACATCTATGGAGGCGGTAGCAGTAGAAATAGACGGAACGCAGCAGAGCATTAAAACAACAGCATCAACTGTTAGTGAACTGCTTGTGGACATGGGGGTTGATTATAATGAACATGACTACCTCAATGTGCCGTTGGATACAGAAATCACCAAAGGGTTAGAACTTGAGTGGAAACCTGCACACTTGGTCACGCTAGATATTGATGGCAATGTTGTTGAAGAATGGACAACTGCTGACACAGTAGTGGAGTTTTTAAAAGATGAAGAAGTGATTGTATCTGTCGACGATAAAATGAACGTTGATGGTTCAGATAAAATAAAAGAAGGTATGCTGATTTCAGTTGACAAGGCATTCCCAGTTACGATTGTTGATGGTGGCGTGGAAACAGCTGTTACAACGACAGCGATGACTGTGGCGGATTTATTGTCAGTAAATGGGATTGTACTGAATCCGCTTGATCGCGTAACACCTTCAATTGAAACAGAAGTGGCTGCAACAACAAGGGTTGAGATTGTTCGTGTAGCACAATCAACTGTTACAGAAACGACAGAAGTGCCGTTTACTGTTGTGGAACAGCCTGATCCAACATTGGAAAAGGGTACTTCAAATGTGGTGACGGTTGGTGAGAATGGTGTCTTATCAATTGATTATGATGTGATCACTGAAAATGGAAATGTTGTTTCTAAGACGCCGATTAATCAAACAACGGTGAAAGAGTCAGTAAGTCAAGTGGTGAATGTTGGAACAAAGCCAAAGCCAGCACCGAAGCCAGCGCCATCATTCACACCAGTGGGTAGTGGTACAAAAATGACAGTTGAATCAACAGCTTATACTGGTGGTGGTATTACGGCAACAGGGTTTAATTTAAATCAAAATCCTTATGCCAAGGTGATCGCTGTTGATCCACGTGTGATTCCGCTTGGTTCGAAAGTGTATGTTGAAGGCTATGGTTATGCGATTGCCTCTGACACAGGTGGCGCAATTAAAGGAAACATCATTGATGTGTACTTACCAACACAATCAGAAGCCGTTGAGTGGGGTAGAAGAGACGTTCAAATCACAGTTTATTAATTGAAACTGTTTGGGTTTGTGGAGCTAATGAAGTTTCAAATGGTCTGAAAGTGCAATATCATGTGGCAACTTCACTGGTATTGCACTTTTCTTGACGTTCTAAGTGTTTCAATTGTTGGTACTATCAGAGTGGGCAAGCTGATTTTGGCTGTACTTTAATGCAAAAAACTAGGTTAGGACACATGAGAAATTGTATTAAATCCAATGAGAATTTTATCTGTATTAAATAGGCATCATATAATTATAAATTTATACGCTATTTTATTTTTTTTTATCAGTAAATCGGTTACTATAGAGATAGTGTTTTAGCAATATATATGAGGAATAGGTTTTATCATGAAAATATTGATTGGGCTTGGCAATCCAGGTAGAGAGTATCAAGGTAGCAGGCATAATGTCGGCTTTGAAACAATTGATTTTTTAGCAAATAAATGGGGAATTTCGATTAACCAAGCCAAGTTTCAGGGCATTTTTGGCTCTGGGGTTGTTCAAGGTGAGAAGGTTATCCTGTTAAAGCCACTGACTTATATGAATCTATCAGGAATCTGCATTCGGCAGGTGATTGATTTTTATAAGGCAAACCTGTCTGATATTGTGGTCATCTATGATGACATGGATATGGCGCCAGGGCGCCTAAGAATGAGGAAAAAGGGCAGTGCTGGTGGTCATAATGGTATTCGTTCAACGATTGAGCATCTTGGTAGTGAGCAATTTAATCGGATCAAAATTGGTATAGGACGACCAGAGCGTAAAAGTGATGTCACTGATTTTGTGTTAACTGGTTTTCAACCAGATGAAGTTGATATCATGAGAGATGCTGTGAAGAGTACAGCAGAAATTTGTGAATTTTGGCTTAAAAATGATTTCATCAAGGTGATGAATGCATACAATGGGAAATGATAATGGTCATGGTTTGCTGCCACATGGCAACGAAATGGATTGCTGTGATCTAATACGCAGCGCTAACCACTACGAACGAATGTCTCGATTGGACAACAACTGTTTGTAGGGAGCGAAACCGGTATTGATTACTACCCTGACTTGCTATTTTCAGACATTCGCGAAAGATCAGGCTATTGCAAATGTTTTTTGTAGTGTATTGATGATATGGGTAAATGAAATGACATGATTTAGGCTACTAGAAGTGAATAGGAATTGCCTTGGGTATCAAGGTATAAGGGGATATAGCATTGGAGTCACTAGCAAGTTTATTAATTAATCATAAGGATGTAGACTCAGTTCTCAGTGGTATTGACCTTAATCTGCATGAGCAGTTACTAACTGGAATGTCAGGGTCAGCACGGACGCTATTTATGGCGGGGGTGTATGAGTATACTGAGCGTAATACAGTGGTTATTACGCACAATCAGTTGCAAGCACAGAAGTTGTTTGAGGATTTAAGTTCCTTGCTACCTAAGGAACAAGTGCATTTATTCCCAGTCAATGAAACAATTGCTGCAGAGATGAGTGTGGCAAGCCCAGAGCTTAGAGCGCACCGCTTAAATGTGATGAACTATTTTGCGGATGGCGGTAAGGGGGTTCTTGTTGTACCTTTGGCTGGCGTTAAGAAGTTATTGCCTAGTAAAGAAGAATGGCTGGAAGCGCAAATCACGCTTTCTATAGGCAGTGAAATGAATATGGGAGATTTCTCGAGGGCGCTTGTCGCGAATGGCTATTCAAGAAATCATATGGTATCTGCACCAGGAGAATTTAGTATTCGTGGTGGAATTGTCGATATCTACCCACTAACAGAAGAAAATCCAATCAGAATTGAGTTATTCGATACTGAAGTTGATTCAATCAGAACATTTTCATTGGAAAATCAACGTTCACTTGAGCAGTTGCAGGAGATTATCATTAGTCCGGCCACTGAAATTTTGGCTACAGATTTGGATCTTTTGGCGCTGTCTGATACATTAGAAAAAATGTTGCCAGCAACGCTACAAAAAATAAAGGATAAAGATGTAAAAGAGGCGTTATCTAGATGGATAGCAGCTGATATTACTGCTTTGAGAGAGAATCAGCGCCCAGATCATATCGCACGTTATTTTACTTTAATTCATAATAAGCCAGCGCATATCCTTGATTATTTTTCAAAGGATTCGGTCGTTTTCTTTGATGAGGTTAGTCGGATTTATGAGTTAGATGAACAATTAGATCAAGATTGCTCAGATTTCTCAATGGCTCTATTATCAACAGGTGAGATGTTGCATGGCATTTCTTTAGTGCATGATTTGCCTACAGTTTTGACTAGTGTTCATTGTCCGTTTGTTTATTTTTCCTTATTCTTGCGTCATGTTGCGAATGCAAATCCGCAGAATATCATTAATTTTTCTTGTAAGCCTATGCAAAATTTTCATGGGCAAATGCATATTTTCAAAGCTGAAGTCGATCGTTGGATTAAAGGGAATTATACAATTGTGCTCCAAGGGGCTGATGATGAGCGGATTGAAAAATTGGAGCGGGTTCTAGCAGATTTCCGCTTACCTCATACGATTACTAGTCCTGATCAATTGGTACTCGGTAAGCTACAAATCTCTGAGGGATCATTGAATTCTGGATTTGAGCTACCGATGCAGCGCCTTGTTGTGATTACGGAAAAGGAACTGTTTAATCATAAAAAAAGAAAGAATTTTTCGCGCCAAAAAGTGTCAAATGCAGAGCGGATTAAAAGTTATTCTGAACTGAAAATTGGCGACTTTGTGGTTCATATTAATCACGGAATCGGAAAATATATTGGGATTGAAACACTGCTTGTAGACGGTATTCATAAGGACTTCCTTCATATTCACTATGCTGGCGATGATAAGCTTTATGTGCCTGTTGATCAAATTGATTGTGTTCAGAAGTATGTTGGTTCAGAGAGTAAGGAACCAAAGCTATACAAATTAGGTGGCGCCGACTGGAAGAAAGTAAAGGCGAAGGTAAAAGCATCGGTGCAAGATATCGCCGATGAATTAATTAAGCTATATGCTGCACGTGAGTTATCCAAGGGACATGCTTTTTCCCCAGATAGTCAAATGCAAAATGAGTTTGAGGCATCGTTTGCTTATACAGAAACAGATGACCAATTGCGTTCAATTCGTGAGATTAAAAAAGATATGGAGCGAACACGCCCAATGGATCGCCTCTTATGTGGTGATGTTGGTTATGGAAAAACGGAGGTTGCTTTGCGTGCTGCTTTTAAAGCGGTGAATGATGGCAAGCAAGTGGCTTTTCTTGTGCCAACAACAATCTTGGCGCAACAGCATTATGAGACGCTTAGAGAGCGTTTTCAAGACTTTCCGATTAATATTGGGCTTCTAAGTCGGTTTAAGACGAAGAAACAGCAGGCGGAGACGATTAGGGGTTTAAAAGCTGGTACGGTTGATGTTGTTGTTGGGACGCACCGCGTGCTATCTAAGGATATTACTTTTATCGATTTAGGCTTACTTGTGGTGGATGAAGAGCAGCGATTTGGTGTGAAGCATAAGGAGCGGATTAAGCAACTAAAAACGAACGTCGATGTGCTAACGCTGACAGCAACACCTATTCCGCGGACACTACATATGTCTATGTTGGGTGTTCGTGATCTGTCAGTTATTGAAACGCCGCCGGAAAATCGCTTCCCAATCCAAACGTATGTAATGGAATATAATCCTAATATTACGCGTGAGGTTATTGAGAGAGAATTAGCGCGCTCGGGACAGGTTTTCTTTTTATATAACCGAACTGAGGATATTTCTAAGAAAGCGACTGAAATTTCAGCATTGGTGCCTGAAGCACGTGTTGCGTATGCGCATGGTAAGATGTCTGAGAGTGAGTTGGAATCTGTTATTTATGGCTTTTTAGATGGTGAATTTGATGTATTGGTTAGTACGACGATCATTGAGACGGGGATCGACATTCCCAATGTGAATACGTTGATTGTCCATGATGCGGATAAAATGGGCTTGTCGCAGTTGTACCAATTGCGCGGCCGGGTTGGTCGTTCGAACCGGATTGCTTATGCTTATTTTACCTATAAGAAGGATAAAGTACTGACAGAGGTTGCTGAGAAGCGGCTTCAAGCGATTAAAGAGTTTACTGAACTTGGTTCCGGGTTTAAAATTGCGATGCGTGATTTATCAATTCGTGGCGCGGGTAATTTGCTTGGTGCTGAGCAGCATGGCTTTATTGATTCAGTCGGTTTTGATATGTATTCGCATTTATTGTCTAATGCAATCGAAGAACGTAAGGGCGCTGTTCCTGAATCGAAGGAACAGGCACTTGATATAGAGATAGAGATTGATGCGTATATTCCTGAAACATATATTCAAAGTAGTCATCATAAAATTGAAATGTATAAATTGTTTCGTGCTGTTTCTACGTTTGAAGAACTGGATGATTTGCGCGATGAGTTGGTCGACCGCTTTGGGGATTATCCGGATGAAGTGGATTATTTGTTGAAGATTGCCGAGTTGAAAATCCATGGGATTGAAGCTGGTGTTGAAAGCATTAAAGAAGTGAAGAAGAATGAAATTACGGTTCTCTTAACTGAAGAATTTACTGAGAAATTAGATGGTGCTAAGGTGTTTGAGATTGTTCAACCTTATGGCCGTACTGTTGGGCTGGGTCTTGAAAAGAAGAAAATGAAGCTGGCGTATTATACAAAAGGGATTGTACCTCTGAACTGGTTAACGATGATGATTGAAATTATCAAAAAATTACCGTTGTGTAAGAAGCCTGAAAAGCCTGCTCGGATTAAAGCTTAATCTGTAGTTGAAACAGCTAATTTGTCATAAATATAATAGCATTATGCGCCTGTCATTTGATTATGGCAGGTTTTTTTGCGTCATAAGATTGTATTAGCTTATATTTTGCGTATGTGGTAATATTATAATGAAAAATAATAGCATATACGAAAATTCAGATGAAATTAGAGGTAAAATATACTTAAAAATGATTTTTTTAGAAAAAACATAAGAAATACACAAAAATAATAAAATTGTATAAGGAAATTAATAGGAATATGCTGTATAATTTTATTTGGAAAGTACTAAAAAAGATTTTGTCTGTATTGGTATAATATTTCCTAATTACTCAATACTAAGAAAACCGATGGCGAAGATGTCGTCAAATTACATTAAAGTACTGGAATAGACGCTGATAGACGATCTTTTTCAGCACAGAACTTATGGAGGAATTTTTGATGAAAGCAACTGGGATTGTTCGTCGGATTGATGATTTAGGTAGAGTCGTTATTCCAAAGGAGATTCGTCGTACATTGAGAATCCGTGAGGGAGATCCACTGGAGATTTTCGTTGACCGTGATGGCGAAGTAATTTTAAAGAAGTATTCACCAATTAATGAACTTGGCGATTTTGCGCGTGAGTATGCAGATGCGTTGTATGATACGTTGCATCAGCCAGTATTAATTTGTGACCTTGACATGTACATTGCGGTAGGTGGCGTTCCTAAGAAGGATTTTGTTGAGAAGTCGATTAGCTCAATTGTTGAGAAAACGATTAACAATCGCAAGCCGTTTTTACAGTCAACTAAAGGTAATTGTACTTTAATTGATGATGTGTACGAGGAAGTAGCATCTTATGCGATTGCACCGATTATTTCAAGTGGTGATTCAATCGGTGCTGTGGTCATGTTTTCGAAGAATGAAACGTTGTCGCCAGTTGAGATGAAGTCGATTGAGACAGCAGCTAGTTTCTTGGGAAAACAAATGGAAGCATAATTGACCGGACGAACGAATGAGTTTTGCAGATCAGTGAGTAGGCGAACTTTCTATGTGGTTAGTTTTTGCTAACAGCGGGAAGGGCGCCTTTACTGGTCTGTTTTGCATGGGTGCCTTGGTATGCACCTTTTGGGTAGCAGCTTCCGATATTCCCTGACTGGCTACTTGCCACATACATAAATGAAAATACACTACCAAAAACGAAAAAATAAATAGTTTGGTGCAGATTTTCAACATTTTTTTAATAATTCTCTTTCCCAAAACGATCAAAACGATTACGATAGTATTAAATTGTTTTGATTGGGGAACGAATTTGAAAATAAAAAAGAAGAAACTTCGAAGGTTAGAAAATAGTATTTTGATAGCGGCTATTTGTGTTGTAGCAATTGGATTAGCGTTTAGCTTTAGGCTCTGGTTTCCTAAAGACGAAGCGGTTGTGAGCGAACCGACACCTGTGGCCCAGGAGGAACAGAAGCCGGCATCAGAATATCCTGTGAACGGGATTGATATTTCCGCACATCAGGGCGATATTGATTGGCCAGCTGTTGCTGATGAGGGTGTTGATTTTGCCTATATGAAAGCGACTGAAGGCAAGGATTTTACTGATAAGAAGTTTGTACAGAATTGGACAAATGCCAATAAAACGGATATAAAGGTTGGTGCTTATCACTTTCTCAGCTATGAGAACTCTGGGCAGGAACAGGCGCAGCATTTTATTAACACGGTACCAAAGGTTGAAGGTTCTTTGCCACCAATGATTGATATTGAATTTGACATGTTAACGGTCTTGCCTGATGATGAAGTGACGATTGATATTATTGGGGATATGATCACGGAGCTTGAAAGCTATTATGGGGTGAAACCTGTCCTCTATGTGACGTATGATTCGTATACAAGGTTTATTCAGGGAAATTTTGATGATTACCCGATTTGGATAGTTGATGTTAATAAGCCGGTTGATATGCCTGATGATAGTGAGTGGATGTTTTGGCAGTATTCTCAGACTAGTCGTCTAAGTGGCATTAACCAAGGTAAATCGAATGTTGATTTTGATGTTTACAATGGCACCGCTAAGGAATTTTCTGAAATAGATACTGTGGAAAAGTAGTTTATTATTGCAGAGTTTCCTTTTAAAGGCTCGAGCGAGTAAGAGGAGCCTTCAATCCATGACGTGGGAGAAATAATCAGTGAGTCGTGATATTTACGCTAGTCGGTTGTTCAAGGGGACGCTTATTTTAACGGTTTCAACGCTCATGATTAAAGTGCTGAGTGCATTTTATCGTATTCCATATCAAAATATTGTTGGAGATACGGGTTTTTATGTATACCAACAGATTTATCCGATTTATGGTGTGGTGATGGCGGTTTCTTTTTATGGGATTCCCCTTGCTGTTTCGAAGTTAATTGTCGATGCTAAGTGGTCAGAGCAATCTCGGCGAGAGATTATTTCTGCCGCCATCTTTTGGGTTGCTAGTAGCAGTCTCTTTTGTTTTGGCATTGTTTTTTTTGGTGCTGATATAATTGCTGGCTTGATGAGCGATCAAGCGTTGGCACCTTTGATTAGGATGGTTTCGTTCACTTTTTTGCTGATGCCATTGCCGTCAATTATTCGCGGTTATTACCAGGGAAAGCAAAATATGATACCGACGGCATATTCGCAGATTATTGAGCAGACAGTGCGGATTTCAACCATTTTGTTGTTATCCTTATGGCTGGTTCATGCAGATGCCGATTATTATACGGTTGGAACGGGTGCTATGGCGGGCGCTGTGGCTGGGAGTATGGCTTCACTGGTGATTTTAATGATTTATTTGCTGAAGCATAAGTCGTCACTGTACTTACCGTTGCCATCCCGTGCTGTGTTAGTGCAGGTAGGAAAGTCGCTTGTGGTTAATGGCTTTGCCTTCTGCTTAGTGAGTATGTTGTTAGTGCTATTGCAATTGATGGATTCGTTCCAGCTGTATCGTCATTTGCTGGAGTATGGCTACGGTAGCGAAGAGGCTAAGCTGGTCAAAGGCATATTTGACCGCGGACAACCATTATTGCAGTTAGGGACTGTATTGACAACATCACTTGCCTTATCGGTTGTGCCTTACTTGGCAACGATTATCAAGCAGAATGATCGCGTAGAGATGGTCGATAAAATTCGTCTTTCCATGCGTTTTTGCCTGGGACTTGGATTAGGTGCAACTTTAGGGTTAATGTTTATCCTTGAACCAGTCAATACAATGCTGTTTGAAAATGCGAACGGGTCTGATACTTTGATATGGCTTTTGCCAACGATCTTTTTTGTTTCACTGATTGTTATTGGTGCCAGCATTCTGCAAACGTTGGGCGAAGTGCGAAAGAGTGTGTTAGTTGTTTTAGTTGTGGTGTTATTGAAGTTTGTAGGGAACAGTCTGCTTATTGTTCGTTTTGGCATCACTGGTGCGGCACTGGCAACGAGTTTAGCCACATTAGTTGGTGCAGGTCTAATATATGGTTTGCTGCGCAGAAAAGTAGGTGTAAGGCTATTCTCATTGCACGAACTGTCATGGTTAATTGTTTCAGCAGTTGTGCTGGGCTTTGTACTGACATTGTATAACAGGGTTCTGCCATGGGATTCATCTAGGCGGGCTTTGGAAGCTGTACATGCGATGTCTGCTTCGCTGATTGGGGGGGGCGTTTATGTGTTTGCACTTTTTAAATCAGGATTTTTTGCTGAAGATGAGTTAGCAATATTACCTTTTTCCAAGCGGCTGCGATTTTTATTAAAAAAATGAGTGTTTTTAAATGATTATTTTTGTAGATAGAGGGTGTGTATAGGGATGATTAAAATTGTAGGACTCGGCGCGGGTGACCTTGAGCAGTTACCATTAGGCGTTTATCGGTTGTTAGAGCGTGCAGAGCATATTTATTTACGGACTGTGGAGCATCCAGTTGTGTGTGCTTTAGAGGCGGAAGGAATGCAGTTTATTAGCTTTGATGCCATATATGAGAAGCATGCACAGTTTGAGGCAGTGTACGATGAAATTGTTGCTACTTTAGTAGCTGAAGAGAAAATCCATGGTGAGATTGTTTATGCAGTTCCTGGTCATCCGATGGTGGCAGAACGAACGGTTTGTCTTCTTAGGGAAAGTGGTGTAGCTGCTGAAGTAGTTGGCGGACACAGTTTTCTTGATGCTGTTTTCACTGCAGCAGGGTTTGATCCTGTTGAAGGGTTTCAATTGCTTGATGCAACAGCGCTAAGAAAAGAACAAGTTCAGATGACGGGGCATGTGCTGATTACGCAGGTATATGATCAATTTTCTGCCTCGGAGGTCAAGTTAACACTAATGGAGAAGTATCCAGATGATTATCAGATTACGGTGATTACGAATGCTGGTATGCTAAATCAAATGGTTAAGCAGTTGCCACTTTATGAATTGGATTACAATTGGGATGTTGATAATTTAACGACACTGTATGTGCCACCAACGGATCAGGTGATGAGAGAGTTTTGGCATTTGCGTCATGTGTTTGCAATATTGCGTAGTCCAGAGGGCTGTCCGTGGGATCGGAAGCAGACGCATGAATCACTGCTTCCAAAAATGCTTGAGGAAGTCAATGAATATTTAGAAGCGGTGCAGAAAGCGGACTTAGATAATATGGTTGAAGAGCTTGGTGATGTCCTACTACATGTGATGCTCAGTGCACAGATCGGTGAGGACGAAGGTGTTTTCACCATTGATGATGTGATCGAAGCGATTGCTGAGAAGATGATTAGGCGACACCCGCACGTATTTGGCGACGCGAAAGCAGCAACAGCTGAGGAGGCACTTGCGCTGTTTCTAGAGGCGAAAGCTGAAGAGAAGCGGTAATACTTTAGTTTAGAATGGCTAGCAATTGAAAGGTGAAATAAAGGAGATGTGAGTACAAATGAGATTAGATAAATTTTTAAAAGTATCAAGGCTAATTAAACGACGGACAATTGCGAAGGAAGTAGCGGATCAGGGCCGAATCGATGTTAATGAGAAGGCAGCAAAAGCGAGCACGGATGTGAAGGCTGGTGATGTGCTGGCTGTTCATTTTGGCGGCAATCGCACACTCACTGTACGAATTGACCGCATTGTCGAGACGACAAAGAAGGATGAAGCGGCTGAGATGTACACGGTTTTAAGTGATGAAAAGGAATAAGGTGTCGTAAATGGGCGAACTGATCGCAGTTGGTGTCGGTGGTTTTATTGGTTCTTGCTTGCGGTATCTGATAACGAAAGGATTCCATGGCTATCTTATTTTGCCGATTGGAACTTTGGTGTCAAATGTTGTTGCAGGTTTATTGATTGGATTTATTATCGGGATTGATCAGCAGACAGCCCTATTTTCACCGAGGATGAAGTTGTTTTTGACAACGGGTTTTTTAGGCGGGTTAAGTACGTTTTCGACATTTAGCTTGGAGACGGTTAACTTGCTGAAAGAGAGTAAGTATCTTTATGCTTCTGCTAATGTTATGCTGAATCTCTGTTTGAGTTTACTTGGTGTTGTGATTGGATTAGTGGTCGCTCACCTACTTTTTAAGCAGACTACTTGAACGAATGCTAGTTTGTTAAATAGTGAAGAAAGAAGTGACAGCCATCAACTTCTATAGTTGATAGGCTTGTCACTTCTTTCTGGAAATTTATCATCGCTACTATCATTTATTTTGTTTATCCATGACACGCTATTGTAGTCGCGGCGATTAGGTAAATTTTAATCGAATAAAGTGCTAATTGATTGATGTTCGTGCACTCTGACAATAGCATCACCAATTAGTTTGGCAACAGATAATTGAACGATCTTGTCCGATTTTTCTTTGTATTCAGGGAATGCAATACTATCTGTAATCACAAGTTCTTTGATCTCTGAATTGTTAATGCGGTCAATGGCAGGCCCCGAAAGAACAGCATGTGTACAGCAAGCATAGACTTCTGTTGCACCACTGGCTTTTAGTGCATTGGCTGCAATGGTGATTGTACCTGCTGTGTCGATAATGTCATCGATGAGAATACATGTTTTTCCTTCAATGTAGCCAACGATATTCATAACTTCAGCCACATTTGGACGTGGGCGACGTTTGTCAATAATCGCAATTGGCGCTTTCAGACGATCAGCCATTTTTCTTGCCCGGGTTACACCACCATGGTCAGGTGACACAATGACAATATCTTCGAAGTCTTTCTGTTTGAAATACTTTGAAAGAATCGGCTCAGCCACAAGGTGGTCAATTGGGATATCAAAGAATCCTTGGATTTGATTTGCATGTAGATCTAAAGCAATCACTCGGTTTGCACCAGCAGTTTCGAGTAAGTTTGCGACCAACTTCGCTGTAATCGGTTCGCGAGATCGTGCTTTCCGATCTTGACGTGCGTAACCGTAATAAGGCATCACAACTGAGATTGTTTTTGCTGAAGCGCGCTTTAAAGCATCAATCATGATCAATAGCTGCATTAAATGTTCATTTACTGGCTGGCTAGTTGATTGCACAACAAAAACGTCGCAACCACGAATGCTCTCTTCAATGTTGATTTGATTTTCGCCATCACTAAACTGAGCAACTGAACATTTACCCAGTGGTACACCAATCGAGGAGGCAATTTCCTGAGCTAGCGCGGAATTAGAGTTTAAAGAAAATATCTTTAGTTGTGAATCTGTGTAGTTTGTCATAGGAAAACTCCTTCAATTGTATTTAATTTTGAAAAATTACTTCCTGTTTTTGGCGTAACCTTCTTTATCAACTTGCCGTGCGCGGGCAATTGACAAGCTATCTGCTGGTACATTGCTTGTAATTGTTGATCCTGCAGCAACAATGGCATTTTTTCCGATCATAACTGGTGCAATAAGGTTGGCATTACACCCAACAAACGCCCCATCTTCGATGGTGGTTTGGAATTTGTTTTTACCGTCATAATTCACTGTAATTGTACCACAACCAATATTCACATCTCTACCTATTTTTGCATCACCAATATAGCTTAAATGGGATACTTTTGAGTTTGTGTCGATTGTCGCTTTTTTCACCTCAACAAAATTACCGATTTTGACGTTTTCACCTAGTTCAGATGCGGGGCGAATATGAGCAAACGGTCCCACTTGTGCGCCACTAGCAATTGTGCTATCAAAGGCAGCTGATTGTCTAATGGTGACGGAATCTCCGACTTGGCAATTGTGAATTTCTGTGTTTGGACCGAGGATGACATTTTCACCAATCACGGTTGTGCCTGTAATGATTGTGCCTGGGCGGATCAAACTATCGCGTCCAATCACGATATCTGCATGGATGTAAGTTGTGCTAGGGTCGGTGATTGTGACGCCATTTCGCATATGTTGTTCGTTGATGCGTAGTTGCATGGTTTTCTCGGCTTGTGCTAGTTGAACGCGATCGTTTACGCCAAGTGTTTCATCAAAGTCTGGCGTACAGAAAGCCGCAACGGTTTTATTTTCTTGTTGTAAAATTTCAATCACATCTGTGAGGTAAAATTCGTTTTGGGTGTTATCGTTTTTCACTTTTTTCAGTGTTTCGAATAAGGTCTGGTTATCGAAGCAAAACATGCCGGTGTTAAATTCGTGGATGCGTAGCTGTTCTTCACTGCAGTCTTTATGTTCAACAATTTTGGTGATAGCGCCATTGGTATCACGAACGATTCGTCCGTATCCTGTTGGATCAGGTGCAATTGCTGTTAACACAGTAGCACTTGCACCTTTATCCATATGTACTTTTAACAAGTTTTCAAGTGTTGATGTTTTGATCAGTGGTGTGTCGCCGCAAAGTACGAGGGTGACGCCGGCTTTGCCTTTAAGCATGAGTTCTGCTTGCATGACAGCGTGAGCAGTGCCTAATTGTTGTTCTTGGAATACGAAAGCTGATTTGGCACCGAGACCATTTTTCACTGATTCTGCACCATGACCAACAATGGTGACTACTTGACTCATCCCTAAAGCTGTGACTGAATCAATGACATGTAATGCCATTGATTTTCCGCAAACGGGATGTAGAACCTTATATAATTGTGACTTCATTCGTGTACCTTGTCCTGCCGCTAATACGACTGCAAACTTATCCATAGTTTCCTCCTGGGAAGGGTTATTTTATAAAAATGAATCAGATGGATCATCCCCATCAGTTATTTCTCTTTTTGCGTGTTCTCACTTTAGGTGCTGTTTTTGTTTTGTAGCTGGGTGAGTGCGTTATTCTTCATCTGGACGGTTGCCGATGATCCTAACGGTAAAAATTTGTTCACAGAAGCCCATTAACGCATTGTAAAGCCGATGCATTCTTGACTCGTGTTCGACGAGAGCAAACACGGTAGGACCACTGCCGCTCATCAGAACGACATCAGCACCAAAACTTTGCATTTGCTCTTTAATATGTGCCACTTCAGGGTATTTTTTTAATGTCACACTTTCTAGTACGTTGCCCATTAGTCCGCACATTTCATAGTAGTCTTTGGCATGAATTGATTGAATCAGCCCGTGGACATCAGGGTGTTCTACTTTACTTACGTCAAATCGTCGATAGACATCTGCGGTAGAAACACCTAGTTTGGGTTTTGCTAGCACAACCCAACAATTTGGTGGTGCCGGTAATGGTGTTATAAGCTCGCCTCGACCTGTTGCAAGGGCTGTCCCCCCGTACACACAAAAGGAGACGTCTGAGCCAATCTCAGCGCCGAGAACGGCAAGTTCGTCCAATGATAGACCTAGGTCCCAAAGTTTATTTAATCCTCGTAGCGTGGCTGCTGCATCGCTACTGCCGCCAGCAAGACCTGCGGCAATCGGGATTTGCTTATCAATGCTAATTTCTACACCTTCTGAAACATGACATTTGCGCATTAAAAGCTGGGCTGCCTGATAAGCTAAATTACGATGGTCATTTGGGATATAGTTGGTGTGAGAGGTAATGCGAATCTCTCGCTGTCTGGTTGTTTTCAGCTGAATTCGATCAGCCAAATCAATCGTCGTCATCACCATCTCTACTTCATGGTAGCCATCTGGTCGTTTATGTAAGACATCTAAAGCTAAGTTGATTTTGGCAGGTGCCTTTTCGATTAAAATCATTGTACTCTCCATTTTTTAACTAGCTACTCTTTGTAGGAGTCATCTGTTCCATTTCAAAATAATCTTACAAATTCCTATATGCGTTCATTTTACATTTTTTTTAGCCGTTTCGCTAGCGAATCTACTAAGATTCTGCAGAAATCCTTTCGGATTAGAAGTTAATGGTACAGCTAGCTGATATTGGTGGTGGTCTGTGTGACCATATTTCTAGGTATAATAATAGCCCGTGACAAGTTTTCTGTCACGGACTATGTCGCATTTTTAAAGAATTGATATTGTGTTGTCATGTAGGTTAGCTTGATTGAGGATTAAAGTAAGTATCCTGTTATGATTCATCAGATGTAATATTTTCATTGGACAGTTGCTGCTGTCCTTTTTCAATCGCTAATTTCACCATGTTTCCAGCATCTTTTGCTCTAATATTACTCCAGCCTTCTTCTTGAACAACATTCCAAAATCCAAGTTCTTTTGCAAGCTCCTCTTTAAAATCTTCACTCATGATTCCTCCGCGTTTACTCACTTTAAGAACAGCTCCTTTCAAAATATGCGACGTTCTTAGTATGAGGAAAATATTTGTCACTTATCCGCTGGTAAAGACTGTGTGATCGAGATTTGGATGGGTCTATGCTTTGGGTCAATAGTGATGTTACGGACAAATGCATGGGAAGAGGTGAAGGACTTTAAACAGAGCGGTATTCGTTCTAGTTTTGTGGAAAAATACATAAAAAAAACGATGGACATTTGCCATCGTTGTGAATGCTAAACACTAACTACTTCATCTTCAAAAGTGAGTTTGACTGTCTCTGTAAGAACGTCTGCATAGCTGTAAGAAACTCGCTCAGCAGCTACACCTTCTTTGGTGATCTGTACGATAAACACTGATGGATACGTTTCTGCCAATATCCCAGACCGCTCAATTAGTTTCTTTCTTCCCCCATTAGCTTGCAGGAGAATTTTCTTCCCAATCTGTAGATCTAACTGATGCTTGATTTCTGATAGTTTTTTCATACGCTCCACCTCACTCTAAAAATTATATCAAAACGGGTCCATTTTGTCAACACAAAATATTTGATTATATCAACTTGAAAAGAGTTTTGCAACTGTTTTTAACCAAAAAAAAGCAAAATCGTGATATTTTTTTCTGGGTAAACGCAGCAATGCCTTTTTTCAGGGGGTGTAGCCAAGGTTGATACTTAGCAGTTTAACTAGTTAAGATCAGCCTTATAAGACTAGTTTGTCCATAGAATCCAAAGTTATCCACAATCCTGTGCGATGGTTTGTTTGTTTGATTTAATGACAGTGGTGTAATTAGGTTACCCTGAATAAATCACGAAAACAGCGCGAAATATTGCGAAGCTTCACGCTGTTTTCATCACTGACTATTTTAATTTTCACGTTTTGCTGCGGGCGTTATGATTTTTCTTCTTTCTTGCCTGGCTTATAGGGCATACCAACACGGAGAACGCCTTTTGTTTCAATTCCTCCGAGCCCCTTTTCACCAGTAAGGGTATTCCTGAGAACGTCCCAGACGTTAATTCGATCCATAAATGGTGTGAAGCTAATTTTTGCAACAACATAGACGGGATCTAATGCATGAATATTGACGCGAGAAGGCGAACTGGCAAAGTTTGCGCCTGCTTGAATGAGGGATTCAAAATGCGATTGACAAGCCCCTGCGAAGATTACCAGTTGGTCAAGGTGGTTGATTTTTTTTCGTGCTTCAGCCACTGTCTGAACAAATTCTTTTGAGTGACGATACGCACCCATGTCGTGGATATTTCCTTTTGATTTTGAGTAAGCATCATGTCCAGTGATGACAAGGATGTCGGGGCGATAATGGTCGAGTAGCCGCCCAACTTGGTAAGGCATTTCTTTTTCATTACAGTGAACACCGTAAACAGGCACCTGCATTTTTCGATACAGTAATAAACATTTTTCTAGGTAATTACGGTCACCATCTAGGTGGAGTACTCTTCCGGGGACATGAAAATAGTCATTGCTTTGTCTGTAGCCGTCGGTTATTTCAAATTCTTTTTTCTGTTTTAATCGTTCCCATTCTTGTGAAATCAAATGATTTGATTGGTTGATCTGTGCGATTGATTTCTGCGATTGCACCGTTTGGGCTGCTTTGTCAATGACTTCAAGATCAGCTATCGGTGCATCAGCAACTAAGCGAAAGTCTTCGCCATGAAGGATGGCAACGCCGCTTTTCACATCAATCACGCGAAAAAAAACATCACACTCATATGATTTTCTTCCCACAATATCATTTATCTGAACCACACTGCTCAACTCCAGCTAAAAACCCTGTTAAACGCATGTTAAATCAAATAGCTCAGGTGCCCCAGCGGAGCTACAGGACACGTTGTTTTAAGCGTTTTTAAAGTATCTTGTTATAATTTATGCAGGGCGGCTCGTCGTGCTTATTTATTTGTGAAAAATGGGTGCTAGCGCATTAGATAATCGCCCGAACTCTTCGAGTGACAAAGTTTCACCACGTCTAGTTGGATTGATTTCACAGGCGGTTAAACAAGTGATAATCGCTTCTTTTTGTATTTTCCCATCTGGTAATTGTGATGTCAGGTTGTTTAGAATTGTTTTCCTTCTCTGCGCAAACGATGCTCTTGTTACAATGAAGAAGAAGGTCTCATCAACAACATCGACAGCTGGTTCCAATCTTCTTTTTAAGTGGATAACGGCAGAATCGACATTGGGCTGCGGTGTAAATACGGTATGTGGTACCGTCATGACCACTTCAGCTTCCGTGTAGAACTGGACAGCAATTGAAAGCGACCCGTAATCCTTTGTACCGGGTGAAGCAGCCATCCGGATGGCTACTTCTTTCTGTAGCATCATTGTATAAGAATCGATTGGCACGCGTTCCTCGAGCAATTTCATAATGATTGGTGTCGTGATGTAGTAAGGCAAGTTGGCTACAACGTGAACACCCTCTACATCTTGGAAGTGTTTAGCGATAACAGCTGATACATCAGCTTCGAGGATGTCTTGATGGATGACTTTGATGTTGTCATATGGTGACAGTGTGTCAGCTAAAATTGGTAGTAAGCGCTGATCAATTTCAAAGGCAACGACTTGTTTTGCAGTGCGTGCAATTTGCTCCGTTAATGCGCCAATTCCAGGCCCGACCTCAATTGCACCACTTTGAGATGTAATGCCTGCCTTTGAAATGATATTTCGCAGAATATTGGTATCGATTAAGAAATTTTGTCCTAGGCTCTTTTTAAAAGTAAAGCCATATTTGTCTAGAATAGCTTTTGTTCTAATTGGTGTTGCAATATCTTTTTCCATTCACTCTCATCATTTCATATTAGATTTATACACTCTAATGTATCAGTGAATCAGGTGCTTTAGCAAGCACCTAAAAACGAAGTGTCTCAGAAATGGGGCGAATGTGAAAAGTCATGCTGAGAGATATTACAGAATGAATGAAGTTTCTGCTTGCATATGCTCGTGGCAAAGTGCTTTAGCAAGCGGGTATTGATCACGTCTTATCAACTAATTGAGGCTTCTTCTTCCATGCTAAGTATGTTTTACTATTAATAACGATAGGGGGCATTATTATGGTAAATGAGGCACGCTTTTTGAATGAGTTTCTAGAATTGGTACAGGTTGATTCAGAGACAAAGGATGAACGTGAGATTGCAGATGTGCTGATACGGAAATTTTCAGCGCTAGGTCTCGAGGTATTTGAGGACGATTCTGCTCCTCGCACTGGGCATGGTGCTGGCAATCTAATTTGCCATTTAAAAGGGAATAAACCGGACATTGATCCGATTTTATTCAATTGTCATATGGATACTGTGAAGCCTGGGAATGGGATTAAACCTGTAGTTAAAGATGGCGTGATTCAGTCAGATGGGACAACGATTCTTGGTGCAGATTGTAAAGCAGGTGTGGCTGCGCTATTGGAAACGGTGCGCGTTATACAAGAAGATCAAATGCCACATGGCGATATCCAATTTGTGATTACAGCTGGTGAAGAAATGGGGCTCGTCGGTGCTAAAGCGCTTGATCCAGCCCAACTGAAGGCGAAGTATGGCTTTGCATTGGATGCAGATTGTCCAGTAGGAAGTATGAATGTAGCAGCACCTACTCGGGTTAAGTTAACTGTGAAAGTATATGGGAAAGCGGCACATGCTGGATTATTTCCAGAGAAGGGTGTACCGGCAGTGGCGATAGCTGCGAAGGCGATTGCAACGATGCCGCATGGCCGGATTGACTATGAAACGACTGCTAATATTGGCACAATTGAAGGGAAATCTTCGCTCAATGTTGTTTGTGATTATGTCCTAATCGAGGCAGAAGTGCGTTCCTTAGAAATGGGTAAAATGGAGGCCGTTGTTGCTAAAATAAGGCAAGCTTTTGAAGCGGCTGCATCTGAATTTGATGGCCTGATTGAATTTGAAGAAGAAGTGCTTTATGTCAGTTTCAAATTTACTGAAGAAGATGAAATCGTTCAAATTGCAAAGCGTGCTGCCGCGCGGATTGGCCGCAAAAGTGGACTGTTTGAAGTTGGTGGCGGCAGTGATGCCAATGCGTTTAATGGCTATGGTGTGCCTACGGTTATTCTGGGTGTTGGGTTTGATGATGTCCATACGAAGCAAGAACGAATTGCGGTAGCAGAGCTAAATAAAATGGTAGAAATGGTACTGGCAGTGGTGACGGAAGTTGCAGGAGGTTAATATGCCGAATATACATGATCATAAAATTTTGTCTTATACCGTTGATTTAGAAAATAAACGAATAATGTTTGAAACAATCTATGAAAGGGAAGCTTTGACTGTGTATACAACAATTGAATTTTAAAATGTATTGGTGCAGTTGTTTGAAAATGAGTGCAAGGGTAGCATCATTTTTGATATAGAGTCCTATGATTTAGCGCATTTTATCGCGGATAATCGTCAACTTTTAGTAAAGCAAAAGAACTATAGCTGGTTATGTATAAAATGTAATTTTTATACTAAATATTATGTATTTTCCAAATGCCGATAAACTGTATAATTATCGGTAATTTAGTAATTTATACAATTTTCTTAGGTGCCTTGTTTTTTGTATAGAAAAGGTGTATAGCAAATAAAAAAAGCAAACTTAAATCTATTTTTTTTGAGTTTTTTCTTCTGCTTCTATTTCTGAGACAAGCTTAGTTTGATATTTATACTCTTCTTTTCTCATTTTATCTAGGTCTTTAGATGGACTTGCCCCTGCCTCAAAATCTTGGGGAGGGTATGTTGTTGCGGAAAAATAAAGATCTTTATCATTGTTTACATATCCATCAATATCTAAGCTACCCATAGGCGTTTTGAAATGTTCTTCAGAGTATGTAATGGTCTCAATTCCGTTATAGTTATACTTTAAATATTTTTCAATTCTTGGTTTTTGAGTTTCTATATATTCGTTCTCTGCTTTTTTATTTGACATCCAATTCACCCCTCCAATACCAAGTGCTATGATGATAACAAATATAAATATTTTCTTTTTTTTCATATTTACCCCTCCATTACTGAGTGTTATGATAATAACAAATATAGGCATTTTATTTTTTCATATGATTACCTTGAAAATACTATAACATAAGAAATTCAAGTGTGGAGGAACAGTATGACAAAAACATTAGAACTCACAGATCAACAATATTTCGGGTTATCTCAAACGATTTATAAGGATGAAGTATTAAATATAGGAAAAGCAATTGATTTACCAGATGGAAGTCAGTGGGTAGTGATAGATTATGCAGACACCTCAAATGGATATCAAGGGATGGCAGTAGTGCCTAAGGACGATTATGAAGCCTACAAGGCTGGAGAAATAAGAGAGTATGACAATGTAGTAATCGCATCGAGAGGAACAGAAGCCGTAGGATTCGATGGAGATGTAGGAGAGGATATAGACCAAATAGCCACAGGAGGGAAGATAGAAGGCGCAAGTATCAATCCAACTGGACTGTGGAAAGAGGATAAAAAACTAGTAGAAGCAGACAATCAGTTTATAGATGCACAAAAATTTCATGAAGATGTGATGGAAAAGTATTCACCTGAAAATGTATATGTAACAGGCCATAGCCTAGGCGGAGCATTGTCGCAGTATTTGGTTGTGAAAAATGATAACACTTCGGGCGTAACGTATGCAGCGCCTAATATATACAGATCGCTTAGCAGAGAAGATATGAGGCGGGTAAGAAGTGGGGAATTTAATGATCGAATGATCGATTACGCACATGATGGTGAACCAATTGGATTATATGAACAACTCAAAGGGACACCAATCGGCCGAGAAGTGATCACAAAGACGGGTAAAAAAAGAATAGATTTACTAACACACTTTACATCGACATATAGTTCATATTTTAATAAAGATGGTTCAGTGATGATGCAGGTAGATGCAGCGGATGTGGAACGAATAGTGAACAATATGCGAGAAATATACATAGATGAATTAGATGGGGCAATGCAAAAGTTAAGAGAAGTAAAGGATTATGAGGAGTATCAGATATCAGAAATCAAAAGAAAATGGAAAGGAAGGGCGGGATTAGATGAGTATAGGTATGTAGAGGATTATGATGTCGATGATATGATCGAATCATTGGCGCCATACAAACGAACAGGAGAAATTAGTTATTATTCGCACACGATGGATGAAAGTAATTATTTTTTTCATGATGACTATATGTTGGGAGAATTATATACAGATTTAGAGAATGAAAAGAATTATATTTTAGAGTTTTTAGATCGGATAGTGATAGCGGCGAGAAAATTTGAAGAAAACGATTTAGAAGGTGCGAAAACGATTGAAGAATTTTTAAATTAAACAGTAAGGGATGGTTAAAAAATGTTTGATACAGCAGAATTAAATCATTTAGAAAGAAAAATTGAGAGGGCAGAGGAAAGAGGAGATACAGGGCTAGTTGAAGATTTGAAATATGAACAGAAGAAATTAGAAAGAGAAATACAGTTGAAAGAGATGAAGAAACAAATAAAAAATGAAATAGATGAAATGGAATCTGAAAATAAATGGAATCTGAACAACCAAGGATTTGTTACAAATGATTTTAATGAAATAAGGAACCAAAAAGAAGATTTAGAAAAGGCGTTTGACAGTAGAGCTGGAAAAGCAATACTAGACAGTTTAGAAGAAGTGAATATGAAGATATGGACTGACTATCAGATGAGATATCAGGAAGTATCGGATAGTATAGATGCAAGAAATAAAATGTTTGGAGACTGAAATATAATGCTTTGTGTAGTGGGCTTGTCAAGTTAGTCTTCTTTCGAACAGAATCCAGCCATCGACCTAATTACTATAACAACATATTTTATACTTTCAAGGATTTTACAAGTAAAATGACTAAAATAAAATACTGTAAGCTCAGCTATACTTCTGATTAAGAATCTGAAGTTTTTTTGTCTAGAAATCATGAAAAATATCGCAATTAAAATTATTATTGTGATATTTTATACGAGTTTCCGTCGAATTTACTCACTGTAGAATACAAGTGGAAATCAACTAGCTAAATCTTTGCAATCCCTATTACAGAAGGGCCAGTTCAATTTGTTGCAAAAAAAATATCAACCAGTATATGATGGGCTTAAATGGAATGTTGTTCAATATACTCTAATGTGAGTTAGGGTTTTTGCAGGGGGAAATCGTGAATGTCAGCAACTCCCGTCTCGTTGGGCTGAATCGTTGGACATTTTGATGTGACGTGAACCTGTACATAATTTTTGTCAATATCCATTATCGAGTCTATACCACATTTCTAAGGGGGAAGTATTTGTGAAAAAATTCACAAAGTTAATGGCTATCATGATTGCGCTATTCATGGTAATGGCGGTCGCAACAGCATGTGGAACAACGACAACAAGTTCAGATGGTAAAAAGGGCAGTGGTAAAGTAGATATTGGTATTGTATTACCAACGAAGGATGAGCCGCGTTGGACGCAGGATGAAACGCGCTTTAAAGCAGCGCTTAAAGATACAAATTACAAAGCAGAAATACTTTTCTCTCAAGGTGATTCGGCAAAAGAGAAATCAAATGTCGATGCGTTAATTGCCAAGGGAATTAAAGTATTAATTATTTGCCCTCAAGATGGGGCGGCAGCAGCTGCAGCGGTTGAAGCAGCACATACCGCAGGTGTCAAAGTGATTTCCTATGACCGCTTAATCACGAAAACAGATGCGGTTGACTATTATGTTTCTTTCGATAGTGTTGCCGTAGGGGCAGCGCAAGCGCAATACTTAGTGGATCATGCGTCTGGAATGGCTGGGCAGCCGCTATACCTATATGCTGGTGCAGCAACTGACAATAACGCGTTCCTTTTCTTCCAAGGTGCATGGTCAGTATTGCAACCAAAAATTGCAGATGGCACGTTTAAAGTAGCCAATTCGTCTGAAGCTATCGCGCTTAAGGATAAAAAAGAACTCACACGTGACGAGTTAGGGAAAATCATTGGTCAGGTCACAACGAACTGGGATTTCAATGTGGCGAAATCAAAAGCAGATTCAAATTTAACGGCAGCTTCTGCTGATGATAAGGGCGATGTCCTTGTTTTAGCACCAAATGACGGTACGGCTCGTTCAATCGCAGACGTATTTAAAGCAGATTCAAGTATCAAGTCATACTTCGTTTCTGGTCAAGATGCCGAAAAAGCATCCGTTCAATATATTGTTGATGGCAAGCAGTCAATGACGGTGTTTAAGGATGTTCGTGTGTTGGTAAAAGATGCGATCGCGTCTGCAGTAAGTGTTCTTGAGGATAAAGAACCTGCAACTACCGGGACATCAGACAATGGTAAAAAAGATGTGAAGACAATTCAATCGCCAATTATCACTGTCGATAAGGACAATGTAAAGCAGGTTCTCATTGATTCAGGTTATTATCAAGCATCTGATTTCACGGGATTAGATTAAAATAACTTAAATTGACCATTTTCAGTAGTAGCAAATGGTCAAAATAGTGGAGGTGAAAAATGGTGATGAGAGTAATTCCATCGCCATTTTCACCTATAGACTGAGCGTTAACTGGTTTTGATGTTTCTAACACCTAACTAGAGTGGAGTTAACAAACATGACTGATACAATTCTAGAAATGAAGCAAATCTCTAAAGAATTTACTGGTGTGAAAGCACTGGCTAATGTTAATTTTAAAGTGAAAAAGGGTGAAATCCATTGTCTTGTCGGAGAGAACGGCGCGGGAAAGTCCACGTTGATGAAGGTGCTCAGTGGGGTCTATCCGCATGGGACATACAGCGGTGATATTATCCTCAATGGAACTGTTCAGAAATTTTCAAACATTAATGAGAGTAAAAAGGCTGGAATCGCAGTTATTTATCAGGAGCTGTCACTCTTTCCGGATCTCACGGTTTATGAAAATATTTTTATTGGCAATGAGTTAAAAAAAGGGTTTGCTGTTAATTGGAATGAGACAATTATGCAGGCAAATCAGGTGCTAGAAAAGGTGAAATTGGATGTAAATCCAGCAACGCGAATCAGGGCGCTCGGTGTTGGGAAACAACAATTGATTGAGATTGCAAAAGCGCTTAGCAAAGATGTTGATTTGCTAATTTTGGACGAGCCGACAGCGGCGCTGAATGAGGATGACAGTGAGAATTTACTGTTTCTGTTGGGTGAACTGAAAACGCAGGGAATCACTTGTATCATGATTTCCCACAAGTTGAAAGAAGTCATTGCGGTGGCGGATACAGTGACAGTTTTACGTGATGGTAAAACGATTTGTTCCCTTGATAAAGAGCTGGGGCAAATCAGTGAGCCTGTGATTATTAAGCACATGGTTGGTCGGGAAATTGATGATATTTTCCCGAAGCGACCGCATGCACAGCTTGGTGATGTCTCGCTAGAACTAAAAGCGTGGAATGTGTACGATCCAAAGCTAGGACGCCAGGTGATTAGGAATGTCGACCTTCACGTGAAAAAGGGTGAGATCATTGGTATTGCGGGGCTGATGGGATCTGGCAGGACAGAGCTTGCTCAGAGTATCTTTGGTAACCCGAAAAATTGCAAGCTCGACGGAACAGTGTTGGTGAGTGGTAAGAAGCGGTCATTTCGTCATCCGAAAGCAGCCATCAAAGCGGGAATTGCTTATGTCAGCGAGGATCGCAAAGGGGATGGATTGATTCTGATTCAGGATATCAAGAAGAATATTTCAATCACGAACCTGGCGAAAATCTCACATGGGACTGTGATAAATCAAAACGAAGAAGTGACGATTGCGGATCATTACTTAAAGTCAATGAACATAAAAGCGCCATCGATTGCTCAGGTAGTTGGGAATTTAAGTGGGGGTAATCAGCAAAAGGTGTCGCTTAGCAAGTGGTTATTCACAAGTCCTGAAGTCCTGATACTTGATGAGCCTACACGGGGTATCGATGTTGGCGCCAAGTTCGAGATCTATACGATTATGAATCAGCTTGTTGAACAAGGGATGAGTATTATCATGATTTCCTCGGAACTTCCCGAAGTATTGGGGATGAGCGACCGTGTCTATGTAATGGCCAATGGGCAAATCACTGGCGAACTGTCAAAAGAGGAAGCAACACAGGAAAAGGTGATGGCTTTAGCAACAGTTTAGGCAACTACGCTAACTCAAGGTTAGAAGTTGATTGTAGCAATGCGGAGCGAGGGGGAAGCATCGTGAGTTTTGTTCAAGAAATAAGCACGTTACTGAGAAAGAATATCCGTGAATATGGGATGTATATTGCACTTGTCGTGATTATGATTTACTTTTCAATTTCAACAGATGGCTTATTTATGTCATCTCGAAATCTTAGTAATTTAATTGATATGACAGGATATACTGCTGTACTTGCAGTTGGTATGACGCTCGTGATTATCATTCGCCACATTGACTTGTCAGTGGGATTTGTTGCAGGTTTTACAGGCGCTGTTGCGGCGATTCTATTAACCCAACATGGGTTTCCGGTTTGGTTGGCAATTATCGCTGTGCTTGTTCTAGGTGCAGTGATTGGTCTTATCAATGGCTTTTTTGTAGCACAATTGATGATTCCATCGTTCGTTGTTTCATTAGCAGGTATGTTGATCTTCAGGGGGTTGTTACTGCTAGCGTTAGTGAAAACAGGGACAATCATTGTTCCGAACGAAAGCTTCAAGGCAATCGGAAATGGCTATATTCCAAGCCTAGGCACATGGAACGGGCTTCATGTACTCACATTGATTATCGGTGCACTAGCGATCGTTTACTTTATCACAACGGATATTCGCACGCGAAATAACAATCTGAAATATGGATTTGAAGTTCTATCAGTTCCGCTGACCGTTGTAAAACTACTTTTCATTTCAGTGCTCATCGGCTATGTGTTTTATATTTTATCAGGGTTTAATGGTCTTTCTTGGACAGCAGTTATTGTGATTGCTGTGGTGATGATCTTTCATTTCATTACGACCAAGACACCGATAGGACGGCATATCTATGCGGTTGGAGGAAATCCAGAGGCAGCACAGCTAAGCGGCATTAGCGTGAAGAAGATCACTTACATTGTTTTCGGAACGATGAGTATGCTGGCGGCATTGGCTGGGATTCTCTATACAGCGCGTTTAAGCTCAGCATCACCACAAGCGGGAAATATGTTCGAACTCGATGCAATCGCAGCAGCGTATGTTGGTGGTGTTTCAGCCGCAGGTGGTGTTGGTAAAATTACTGGCTCAATTGTTGGTGCGCTTGTAATGGCTTCGTTGACAAGCGGAATGAACCTAATGAATATTGATATATCTTACCAATACATTATTCGGGGATCTGTGCTTGTGCTTGCAGTTGTCTTTGATGTCATGACACGCAATCGAGCAAAATGAGTAAGAGGAAGTAGCGTTGCATAAAACGCTTCTGGATTGTACGGAATACGACGATAGATTCTGCACAATCTATATCTGCAGCGCTACCTTATTATGGTTTTATAAAGCAAAAAGCTCTCTAAAATTGAGAGAGCCATACTTATGACATGAAATAATGATTTTACGCTTTTTAAGAGTCTTTTAGTGATAATTCTTGTTCTGCTAAATACGTATTAATCATTACAATTCCCTTTTTCCCCATGCCATGCAACTGCAAGAGTTCCTTTTCACTGAAACTTGTTAGTTGCTCTACAGTAGTAATCCCTGCGTTATCTAGTGCCCTGCCAGCAGGCTTAGAAAGTCTGTCGTGTAAAATAACGAGTGACATCAGAACCATCCTTTCTTAATCTAATCTTGTTTTATAATTGTTTTATTGCCTCGCGAAAGTCCTCAAGCGAAATGCCAAAAACCATTAATCTCCGGTGTAGTTGCTTGCCATTTGCATAGCCGATCTTGAGTATCCCGCCAAGACGTTCTCGCTTTTCTCGTGAGCCAACACCTGCTGTCAGCCCCAACTGCTGTAATTCGGAGATTGTAACAATTTCAACGGATTCCTCCTGCATCAATTGGGCTTCCTTCAAGGCCTCACGGATATCTTTGCGAGAGGCATGCTCTACACCTAAGCCTTTTCCGCGCTTGGGCAATGCCTTGTGCTTTGGTAAAAAAGCATGCTTGCAGCCTGGAACTGCCTCGGTAAGAATGTTGCGAATTCTTTCCCCAGGAAAATCTGGATCTGTAAAAATAATTACACCACGCGTGCTTTGAGCTAGCTTAACTTTTTCAATTGTTTCTGCATTGACGGCCGAGCCATTTGTTTCGATTGTATCCGCATCAACTGCTAGCTTAATCGCAACTGTATCATCTTTTCCTTCTACTACAATGATTTCTTGTAATTTCATCGATTCCACATTGTTTCCAATCTGCTACTTCAATAGCTGTTTGTCATTGCTATTTTATCATAAACATGAATCCGTTGGTATTTTGTTTGCTTGTGCTTAGCTATTCGTCTTGCTAGTAGTTGTTAGTTCCCTAATGATTAATCATTTGGCAATAATGTTAAAGAAATGTGACAGAGTTAGTAACAATAAGGCGAAGTTACTAATTTAGGTAGTTCGTGGTTAGAAAAAATGTTAGAGTATTAATGTTTAAGAGCCGTTACGGGATTGCGGTTCAGCATTTAGAAATGTGTGATCAGGTTGACGGAATGATTCTGTGCATTTTCCGCCTTGGCGTGGACCACGATAATTTAATCCGTGAAGCAGATTAACCAGAAGTATTTGTGTCAGAGGAGGCCCAGAGAAGGCGGGGTCCGGCCAGCATGTCAGAAAAGCTCTGCCATCAAACCTCGAAGGCGCAGAAGCATCGGTATTCACAAAGTTGTGTTACTGCAAATCTCCGGTTTAGCAAGTGGCATGTCTCAGTGATGGTACTTTAAAAAAGAGGAGGAATAATGGATGGATGTAAAGTTTTGGATTGAGTTTCTTGTCGTAGCCGCCTGTATTTATACCGGTGCACGAATGGGAGGCGTTGGTCTAGGTGTTATGGGTGGATTCGGTGTTGCCATATTAGTTTTTGTTTTTGGTCTAACACCAATGTCACCGCCGATTGACGTCATGTTAATGATCCTAGCGGTTATTACAGCTGCTAGTGTTATGCAAGCTTGCGGGGGAATGGAGTATCTTGTCTATCTTGCAGAGAAGGGGTTGCGTCGATATCCGAAGGCTATTACATTCGTTGCACCAATCATTACTTATTTTTTCACATTCTTTGCTGGCACAGGGCATGTGGCTTATTCTGTATTACCTGTCATCGCTGAAGTTTCTCGTGAAACAGGCGTTCGTCCTGAGCGTCCAATGGCGGTTGCAGTCATTGCGTCACAGCAAGCAATTACAGCAAGTCCTATTTCAGCGGCGACAGTTGCTTTGCTGGCTCTTTTGGAAACAGACTTTGGCGTGACGCTAGGCGATATCATGATGATTTGTATCCCAGCTACCTTTATTGGTGTCATGGTCGCAGCGCTTTATTCAAGTAGTGTCGGCAAAGAGCTATCAGATGATCCTGAATACTTAGCTCGGCTTGAAGCAGGACTAGCACCAATTAAGAAAGATAAAAAGACTTACGTAGCCAATCGTGCTGCGAAAGGATCTGTTTTTATCTTCTTGGTTGGTGTTGTCCTTGTTGTAATGCTTGGTATGTTCTCTGAAATATTGCCGACTTGGACATCACAAGTGATTGAAAATGGCGAAGTGGTTGAAAAGGTCGTCACGATGCCGATGGCAACTGTGATCGAAATAACGATGTTATCAGTGGCTGCACTGATGATTCTTTTCTGTAAACCAAAAGTAGATGAAATTACAAGTGGTAGCGTGTTTAAAGCTGGCGCTACAGCTGTTGTCGCAATTTTTGGTATTGCATGGATGGGGGATACCTTCTTCCAAGGAAATCTACCGCTGATAGAGGATGCAATTGGTGGTGTTGTTACTGACTTCCCTTGGTTATTTGCGGTTGCCTTGTTTATTATGTCAATTTTGCTCTACAGCCAAGCGGCAACAGTGCGTACGCTTATGCCATTAGGGATTTCTTTGGGAATCTCACCAGCACTATTGGTCGGGATGTTCCCGGCTGTGAATGGATACTTTTTCATCCCGAACTATCCAACTGTTGTGGCAGCGATTAACTTTGATCAAACAGGAACAACCGGTATCGGGAAATACGTATTGAATCATAGTTTTATGATCCCTGGTTTAATTTCCACAACGGTTGCAATTGTTGTCGGTATTATCATTGGTTCATTTGTGCTATAAACTAAGCGAGGCTTGATTGGCCGATCTCGGCAGACAAAAATTTGGCGAAAAAATGACGGTAATGGCACAATATCCGTTTCAAAAGTAAATGAGTTCGTGGTAGTGTTACAATAGTAAAAAGCACGCCTCGGGAAAAAAGTCCCCCCTAGCGTATGTAAAACAAGTAAATAAATTTTATGGAGGCTATCAAACATCATGGCTAATGATTATCGTATTGAAAAGGATTTTTTAGGAGAAAAGAAAGTTCCTAGTAACGCATATTATGGCGTGCAAACGATGAGAGCGATTGAAAATTTCCCTATCACTGGTTATCGTTTAGACGAGTCACTTATTAAATCGATGGCGATTGTCAAAAAAGCATCGGCGCTGGCAAATGCAGAAATCGGTCAATTAGATCCGGAAATTTCAAAAGCCATTGTCACAGCCGCTGATGAAATTATTGCGGGAAAACACCATGATCAGTTCATCGTTGATCCAATTCAAGGCGGAGCGGGAACTTCTATTAATATGAATGCCAACGAAGTACTAGCCAATCGCGGTTTAGAAATTCTTGGAGAAGAAAAAGGAAACTATAAGCTCATTAGCCCGAATACGCACGTCAATATGGCACAATCAACAAATGATGCCTTTCCAACTGCAATTCACTTGTCTGCTTTGATCCGGTTAGAAGAATTGCTAACGGCAATGGATAATCTTCATGCTGAGTTCATAAAAAAAGCGACCGAATTTGATGACATCATTAAAATGGGACGCACGCATTTACAAGATGCTGTACCAATTCGGTTAGGACAAGAGTTCAAAGCATATGCAGACGTATTAAAAAGAGATATTTTCCGTGTTCAGAATTCGCGTGATCATTTGTTTGATGTGAATATGGGTGCAACAGCTGTTGGCACAGGTCTCAATGCTGAGATTGATTACATCAATAAAACTGTTGAATTTCTGGCAGAGTTCATGGCGATGCCAATCAAAGGTTGCGCAAACTTAGTGGATGGTACACAAAATACAGATATCTATATCGAAGTTTCAAGTGCACTGAAAGTATGTATGCTCAATATGTCTAAGGTGGCAAATGATCTTAGAATGATGGCATCGGGACCGCGATGTGGTTTTGGAGAAATCAACCTTCCTGCACGTCAACCAGGATCGTCAATTATGCCGGGAAAAGTGAATCCTGTGATGGCAGAAGTTCTGAATCAGTCGGCGTTCCAAGTTGTTGGCAATGATTTAACAATTAGTATGGCTTCAGAGGCCGGTCAATTTGAACTGAATGTCATGGAACCAGTGATTAGCTTTAACTTATTGCAATCAATTAAAATCATGACAAACGTATTTAACGCATTTAGAGAGCATTGTTTAGCGGGGATTACTGCCAACAAAGAAAGATGCGAAGACTATGTGAATAACAGCGTTGGAATCATCACAGCAATTAATCCGCATGTTGGTTATGAAGCTGCAGCGGTTGTCGCAAGAGAAGCTGTTGTAACGGGCAGACCAGTTCGTGATATCGTTCTTGAAAAAGGATTGCTTACAGCTGCCGAATTGGATGTCATTCTAAATAATCAAGAAATGACGCATCCAGGAATTGCTGGTAAATCAATTATGATGGCTAAGAAGTAAGTTGCTATTGCCTAAAAAAATCACGAGCCCAGATCTGGGCTCGTGATTTCGTGTTATAAGTAAACCAATTATTTGGTATTTGTGTTTCCTGATCATGGGTATGTGCTAAATATAGCGTACTCATATAATTGCGAATACCATACGATCTCTGCCGTTAATATCTTGGATAACGCGCACCTCTGCCTCTGGAAATTGCCCGCGTAACAGAGCTGAAACTGCATCCCCTTGTTCAGCGCCAATTTCATAGCCAACAATAGCATGCTCAGCAAGCACTAGTGGGAGTTTCGCTGTTATTTCCCTGTAAAAATCGAGGCCATCCTCTCCGCCAAATAGTGCCAGTTCAGGTTCGTGATCCTTGACGATATCCTGCAATGTAACTCGGTCTCGATCAGGAATGTAGGGTGGGTTTGAGAGCAATACATCTACGCGAATACCACGTTCAATGAGCGGATCAACTAAATTTCCTTGCAGGAAATCGATCTCGCCTGCACCTAGTCTCTCGGCGTTTTCCTCGGCAGTTCGCAAAGCCTTGCTGGAAATGTCAACTGCATAAATTAACTGCGCTAACTGTTCCAAATATAGCGTAATTGCCAGTACACCACTCCCGGTTCCAATATCAGCAGCAACTAAATCTAATTTTCTAGGAAATAATTGATTGAGCAATATGTTTGTGTGGTATATCAATTCCTCTGTTTCAGGACGAGGAATTAACACATGCTGATTAACAAGAAATTCTCTGCCATAAAAGCTTTCGTGACCAATCATATGTTGAATTGGCACACCCTGCTCAGCATGTTGGCATACAGCATCTTTAAATTGCTCAAAAATCTCTGCTGATAACTCGTCGCGTAGCTTTGCTAACAGCTGGGCGCGAGATACGTGAAGGTAGTGCATAAGCAATATTTCCCCCGCATTATCATCCCGCTTATGTTCACGCATGAAAGAAGAAGCCCAAATAAGCGCTTCTCCAATCAGTAAAGGCTTGCCTTGCTGAT
This sequence comes from Caryophanales bacterium, assembly GCA_031554185.1. Taxonomy (GTDB): domain Bacteria; phylum Bacillota; class Bacilli; order JARBTR01; family JARBTR01; genus JAVBKE01. The sequence goes on along the minus strand of JAVBKE010000130.1, from coordinate 5,850 downwards.
TGAATGTCTGCATCAGCAATTACTCTCCATTATTCAAACGATTTGTTTGATCATCTAATGTTAAAGCATCAATGACTTCGTCTAGTTTACCTTCAAGTATGATATCAAGCTTTTGTAATGTCAGCCCAATACGATGATCAGTCACACGGTTTTGCGGATAATTATATGTCCGAATTCTTTCGGAGCGGTCGCCTGTTCCAACAGCTGATTTTCTGGTTTGGTCGTACTCATCTTGCGCTTCACGCTGCTTTACTTCAAAGATTCTAGCGCGAAGAACTTTTAATGCCTTGTCTTTATTTTTTATTTGTGACTTTTCGTCCTGACAAGTTGCGACAATTCCTGTTGGCATATGTGTTACACGAACTGCAGAGGCTGTTGTGTTAACAGACTGACCGCCTGCGCCTGAAGAACAAAATGTATCAACCCGAATATCTTTATCGTGAATCTCAATTTCAAATTCCTCAGCCTCAGGTAAACAAGCAACTGTTGCTGTAGATGTATGAATACGTCCACTTGATTCTGTCTCAGGTACGCGTTGCACTCGGTGCGCACCATTTTCAAATTTTAACTTTGAATAAGCGCCCTCACCACTAATCATAATCACAATTTCTTTGAAACCGCCTAGGCCTGTAGCGTTGGAGTCCATGACTTCAGTGCGCCATCCTTTAGCTTCTGCATAGCGGCTATACATCCGGTATAGGTTACCTGCAAAAATAGCTGCCTCATCACCACCAGCAGCGCCGCGAATCTCCATGATTACATTTTTATTGTCATTTGGATCTTTGGGTACAAGTAATAAACGAATTTTTTCCTCTAAATCAGCTAGCTTCGCTGTTAAAGATTCAAACTCTTCTTTGACCATTTCGCGCATATCTGGGTCTAGTTTTTCATCAAGCATCGCTTTTGTCTCTTTATGCTCTTCTCTTGTTTCCTTATACTCGCGATATGTGGCGACCGTTTCCTGAATATTGGACTGCTCTTTGGAATACGCCATTAATTTCTTTGGATTATTCACAATTTCAGGGTCGCTGAGCAGTTCATTCAGTCTTTCATAGCGATCCTCTACTGCTTGTAATTTATCTATCATGATGAATCCCCTCATTTGTTGTCATGTACTTCATTATTGTATCGATTTTAAATTAAAATGTACGGCTGATTACTTAGCTGTTCTTCAGGTTTTCTGCAACTTCTACCTGTATATTGAGTGATGACATCTTTCCTGGCACTTCATGGTGATGACGGCAACGCGCCTCATAAGACTCAGAAGCACCCACCATAATAATAGAGCTATCAAATGGTGCTGGCTTTCCATCGATCAACCGCTGTGAACACCAAGAAGGTGCGCCGCAAACATGGCAAACGGCTTGTAACTTTGTTACGGATTCAGAAAGTGCCATTAATGCTGGAACCGGGCCAAACGGCATGCCGCGAAAATCAAGATCAAGACCAGCGACAATTACACGGTAACCCTTATTAGCTAACTGTGTGACAACCTCAACAATATCTTGATCAAAAAACTGTATTTCATCAATGGCAATTAAATCTGTTTCAAAAGTAATATGTTTAAAAATATCAATTGAATGAGCAACAGGAATCGCGTTCACTTGATTACCATTATGAGAACAAACATGCTCCTCGCTAAAACGATTATCAATGGCAGGCTTAAAAACCGCAATCCGCTGTTTAGCGAACTGAGCACGGCGAACGCGTCTAATTAATTCCTCCGATTTCCCAGAGAACATACTCCCACAAATTAACTCAATCCAACCTGTTTGCTTCATCACATACATCATCTTACACCGAACCTTTATATCGTATTATTTTTAATCCTCTATCATTATATAGAATAGTCCTGATAAAAAAAAGAGAACAGTGTTAAAAATTTCGGCTTTAGTTGGCAATTAATTGAGTGTTCGCGTAGAAAATACAGCAGGCTGCCAAGATACACTTGACAGCCTGAATTTCATCAATCCTATTTAATTCCGTATTTCTTATTGAAACGTTCTACCCGACCATCAGCAGATGCAAACTTTTGACGTCCTGTGTAGAATGGGTGACACTCATTGCAAACCTCAACACGTAGGTTTTCTTGTACAGACCCAGTCTCAAATTCATTGCCACAAGCACAAGTTACCTTGGCAGTTTTATAATTCGGATGAATTCCTTCTCTCATCTCTTTCAACTCCTTCCGCCCTGAATCATCTGAAACAGAGTTTGCCCAAACCATGGGCTTCTAACTAAACCATTATAGCAAAACCAAAGTAGAAATGCAATTAGGACTTGTATGGGGTGCGTGTCAAGATTTGATCGGTTAGCTAATCATGAAAATAGGATAAAAGTGCCTATTTGTGGGGGAAATTGATGACTTTATTATTGCCAAATATAATTTTATTTCATATGAAAATACAGAAAACAAAAACAGGCAATAATTACATGTTTTTCTATGGCTCAATTGGCTATTATGGAAGATAAAAAAGTTCATAAAAAAGACACAATTAGAGGCAGTGTATGCTTATTAGGAATTTTTAATGTAATGAATGCGTGAATATTTGCGATTAATGCAATTAAATGAAATATTGTTGAGATGAGTATGCGGATATGGTTTGTTGGGGAGTTGGTCTTGATAGCGTTGATGGTATGGTTTTGTAAATCAATAAAGTAAGAACTTGTTCAAGGGTAACATGATAGAAATTTTGTGATTTTTATTGCGTATTTTGCAATAAAAATGTTTTATTCATCATATGACCTTTTCACGCCGAGTAAATTAGCGTACTTTTAGGTAGAAATCTTTACGAGGAGTGTTTTTATGGTTTTCCTAGTATGGTTCTTTACTGTTTTTCAGGCGTTTGTTCTTGCTGATTTACCGCCAATTGATAGTGTGAGAAATGACGATACGGAGCTGTTGATAATTGGATGATATAGCTGATGAGATTCGCAGACGGCGCGTGCGTAAGAGTTTTTCTCAATCGAAGCTTGCTAGCCTTGTAGACAGTTCTCAAGTGGAAATCAGTAGGATAGAAAGAGGCGTGGCAAGTGTCAACTATGATCTACTTGAGAAACTTACATATTATTTAGACCTAAAACTACGCCAACCAATTGGCTACCCATTATTGAATCAGACATCAGGAGATTTTATTAATCAAGTAGAAAACGTTTTAGCTAACTATCGCTATGATGAGTTAAATAGACTACTACGTAGGCCAGAAAATCAAGATTTAATGCAAAAGCCTTTCATGCAAAAAATTCGTCTTCGTTTAGAAGGATTGGTTAAATATCATTGTTTAAATTCATTTGCGAGTGCTGCTACTGATTTTACAAAAGCACTGTCATTGCCAGTGTTCTCTGAATTTGATAAGTACTTTGATGCCGAGACATATAACGCTTACGCTAATTGTCTTGCAGGAATTGGACAAACGAAACACGCCAAAATTTTTTATCGGCGGTGTTTAGCTATCATTGATACAATTCGTCCAAGGGAGAGGGGAAATATTCGTATCAGGGCGCTGCTCAATCTCTCCAAGCTGATGCGGAAAGAAAGGGATATAGTGCTTGCCCAACATTACCTTGATGAGGCCATTGCCATCAATGAAATACGAAAAAGTCATTATATGATGTCCTACCTTTATTATCAACAAGCAATGATTGCAAATGACTGTCAGGATTTGAAGCTTTGTCGATTGGGGCTACAGAATTCGCTTTTATTTGCGCATGCTTGTCGATTTAAAGAAATGAATGAATACGGGCTGGCAATGGATTGTGTGATTAAAATGAATCAACAAGAGATCTGGGAGTATAATGGCACACGCCTCTCTGAGTGTAGTAACGCACAAATATTTCATGTCTATGGCCAGTTGTAAGTGAGAGGTCTATTCTGGCTTGTACCCTCATAGACTTGTACAAAATTAGTTACACTTTCATTTTCACCCTATATGGGTATGGGAGAAAGTTGCCACACTTATAGCAGAGCTAATGAAATGTGTTATTGAAGTGAGGGAACAAGTTGGCAGATTACAATTTAAATGACAATCAGCTGTCTTCGCAACGAGTGGGAGAAGGATCGCATGATGTCATCATGCGTGGGCGTAAATTGCTTGATATTTCTGGTGTAAAGCTGGTGGAGAGTTTCGACAATGAGGAGTTTTTGCTTGAGACAAACATGGGGTACCTTGCAATTCGTGGAGAGAACTTACAGATGAAGAACCTTGATGTAGATCGTGGCATTGTTTCGATTCAAGGGAAAGTTTCTGACATATCTTATTTGGATAATCACGCAAAGAGTGGCGACAAATCAAAAGGCTTCATTAGTAAGTTGTTCAAATGACGTTATCCACACAATTTGTGACGCTCCTTTCAATGATTGGGATGGGCATCTCCTTTGCAGCAAGCTTTGATACGTACAATCGTTTTTTACAAAGAGCAACGCGGGGGACTGTACTTGTCTTTGTCAATGATGTCCTATTTTGGTGTATAGAAGCGATTGTGCTATTTTGGGTGCTGTTTCAGGCAAATGAGGGGGAATTACGATTTTATCTGCTCATTGCACTAGCCTGTGGGTATGCAGCGTATCAGTCGCTGTTAAGAAAACTGTACTTGAATCTGCTCGAAACAACCATTGCGTTCATCATTAGGCTAGCTAAAATAACCAAGCAACTGTTTATCTTGTTTCTCGTTCGCCCAGTGTATTGGCTCTTCACTTTTTGCTTGCAAATTGTTCTCATGATTGCTACATTACTTTTTTTCTTATTAAAATCAATCTTTACTATTGCCAAAGTCGCACTAAAGGCTGTATTATTTATAGTGAGTATCCCTATAAAACCAATTATCTGGATTTTAAGTTTAGCATGGTCCGTCTTACCAAGGAAATTCACTTGGCATGTAGAAGCGGCTTTGATTAGAACATGGGGGAAATGTACGCTTTATTTTCGTAAGGTATACAAATTTATACAGCAATTGAGGGCAAAGTAGGAGTTTTTTATGAGAGCAAATCAAACAAAATTGGCTACGATGAAATCAGATTTCGTTAGTCTCGAGGAAGAAAAAAGAAAGAAAAGAGAAAAGAAACGAAGAGCGTTAAACCGTCGACTTGTGGTCATTATGGTTTTATTTGCGATTGCATTATCTAGTGTAATCTATCTGAAAATCTCAAAAGAAAAAGCCTACAATAAGAAGTTAGCACAGCAACAACAACTTGAAGCGGAATACCAAGCACTTCAAGAAGAAGAAACTGAACTAAGCCAAGAAATTGTTAATTTAAACAGCGAAGAATATATCGGGAAGCTGGCTCGTAAGGAGTACTATCTGTCTAAACCTGGGGAGACAATCTTCACCATTCCAGATGATACGGCAAGTGGTTCAACAACGAGCGCCGAAACAGGGCAAGCGCAAGAAGAAACTCAGCCTAAGGCTGGCAATGAATAATTTATGGGATTTATATAGATGTATATCTATTTAAAAATAAACAATCACTCATTTATGATTAACGGAGGAAACTAGTTTTTATGGCAATTGAAGTTGGTAGTAAAGTACAGGGCAAGGTATCAGGCATTACAAAGTTTGGGGCGTTTATCGACTTACCTGAAGGCATGACCGGTCTCGTTCATATCAGTGAAATCGCAGAGAACTATGTGAGCGACATCAATGAGCACTTGAAAGTTGGCGAACAGGTACTTGTTAAGGTACTGAATGTAGACCCAACTGGCAAAATTGGACTTTCAATTCGAAAGGCTGTGGAGACTGAGCGGACACATCGCCCTAGTCCCCGTCCTAATAATTCAAAGCCAAGCTTTAATGTAAAACAACAACCAGAGTCTTTTGATCAGAAAATGAGTCGTTTTTTAAAGGATAGTGAAG
>JAVBKE010000146.1:0-3763 GCA_031554185.1 Caryophanales bacterium | reverse complement strand
TAGCATAGCAAAAAAAGCGCTCTTGATACTAGAGGCTAAAGGCAAGCCAATGTTTTTGCATGAAATAGTTTCTGCTCTTGGTGATGGGTTTGATGCAGCTTATGTGCAGCCATCAGTAACTAATCTAGTGAAGGTTGGATTGGTAAAGAGCACTTTAAAAACTGTGCCAGCAATCAAAGGCGAAAAAACATTAAAAATTTATAGCGTTAATAAAGGTTCAGCAAATGAGCACAATTAAATTAGGCATAGACCCTGGTGTTAATACTGGTGTTGCTAAATCTGAGAATAAGGTGCTGACCTTGGTTACATCAATGGACGCTCTGACCGCGATGGATTTTGTAAAGGCAGAAAAAGAATCAGCGGTGGCCAATGGAAATAAATTAAAGGTTGTCCTTGAAGATGCACGATTGCGTAAATGGTATGGGCCGGATGCAGCAGTAAAAAAGCAGGGGGCAGGGAGTATCAAAAGAGACTGTTCAATGTGGGAAGATTTTTTAAAACGTAACGATATTGACTATGTTCTTGTTCACCCGATGAAAGGCTACACAAAGCGGTCAGCAGCAGATTTTAAAAAAACAACCAAGTGGGAAGGCAGAACTAACGAACACGGTAGGGATGCAGCTTTTTTGATATGGGGATTGTAGTCACATTAAAGGTAGTCCTTGTGGCTGATATAAATTTTGGAGTAGGAGAATAGTCATGCAAAACCGTGAAAAATCTGAGGAATTGCTAAGAAAAACGATAGGTGAAAACTTACGTGCGACACGCAACCAATTGAAGTTATCGCTTCAGTCGGTTGAGGTTGAGACGGGCTACTCAAAATCAAAGCTATCAGAATGGGAAACAGCGATAAGGCCTATATCCCTAAAAGCGTTATTTGATCTGGCTACTTTTTATGGCGTATCAATTGATTATTTAACAGGCTCATCGGTTGACCCTATAGAGGCTCGTTCATCTGCTGACTATGTACGGATGCTAAGAGAAGTTTCAGCCTCATATATGGATACCGTGGCATTGATGATGGCTTCTGGTATCAACCGGACAAAGATGAAAGAAAGCTATTACACCAGTGTTTCTACAAGTAGCCGTGACCTGATTGAGATTGTGGAATGGTTTATTAACAAACATAGGGAACAGTTTGAAGAAATGCAAGGCGGCAACACTATCATGTATAGGTTAGAAACCCTCAAAAACGACTTAAAGAGATTAGAGGCAGAGACCAATAAAGCTCATATTGAAGAGGATCCAAAAGCATGGGCTAAGGCTGCCTCCGTAATTAAACAGAAGCTAAACGGACAAGGCCCAGAAAGACAGAGAGACGCTATTGAGTTCTTGGGGCAATTGGCTGGTTCTACTGGAACCTCTTTAAGTTTAGATTTTGATTGAGGAAGGATAAACCAATGAATAAAAAGAATCCCACACCAACGAAAGAAACAAAGAAAAAACCAGTTGCTAAGAAGGTTACTGCAGCTAAAAAAACTACTCCTACACGTAGAGCTAAACCTGTGCCTGAAAAGGCTAAAGTTGGAGCGCCTACAAAGTACCAACCTGCATATGCAGAACAGGCTAGAAAGCTTTGTTTATTGGGCTATACGGATGTTCAACTGGCTGACTTCTTCGAGGTTTCTGAGTCATCTATTCACAAATGGAAACATGACTTTCCTGAATTTTCGGAGTCCATAAAGAAGGGAAAAGATGTTGCTGATGCAGAAGTAGCTGCGAGCCTCTATCAAAGGGCGCTCGGTTATTCCCATGACGCGGTAAAAATCATCGCTTCACAAGGTGTTATTTACCGAGAAGATTACATTGAACACTACCCACCAGATGCAACCTCTGCAATCTTCTGGCTGAAAAACAGGCAATCTAAATCTTGGCGTGACAAAGTAGAAACTGCTATCGAGCATTCATACACGACTGAGACGCTTCAACAGTTGGCTGAGATTGGTGAAAAGACCAGAGCCAGATCACAGCAGATGATGGAAGAAAAGGTACATGGTCGCCGACCTACTGAGTGACCCGCTCTACATTGAATTTGTAGCTCGCTATCAACCAAGCGCTTTAGCATTTGTTGAAGAGGTGTGTGGGAACTCTGTTAGTGATGACCAAAAAGATTTACTGGTTGAACTTGAGAATCCGACAGCAAGAATATCAGTAGCCTCTGGGACCTCCACAGGAAAAACAATGGGCTTTGGGCGTATTGCTCTTTGGCATCTTCTTTGTTTTCCTGTGGCCGTTTACGATGGTAAAACTGAGATAGGCTCAAACACCTACATTGGTGCCGCGGCAGTAAAACAAGTTGGTGATGGCGTCTGGAAAGAGATCAATGACGCTGTTCAGGCGATGAAAACAAGTGAGGTGAAATGGCTTAATCATCTTGCAGAGAATTACATAGTAGTCAAAGACGAAAATATCTACATCAAAGGCTATAAAAGCCAATGGTTCATAAAGAAGTTTGCTTGTCCAAAAGGACAATCAATTTCAATCGCAGGTAAGCATAGGTTCAATCAGTTAATAATTGTCGATGAAGCCGCTGGTGTGGGTGATGACCACTTCGATGTGATCAATGGTACCCAAACCCAAGGCGGCAATAGAACAATTTTAGCCTCTCAGGGTGTCAAAAACTCTGGCTTTTTCTACGAAACACATCATTCACTAAGCCAAGCGAATGGTGGCCAATGGGTTGCTCTGACCTTCAGTAGTGAAAATTCTCCTTTTGCTTCTGATGAGTGGCTGAAAAACATACTCATTGAAAGTGGTGGACGAGATAGTCCTGAATATGTCGTTCGTGTTCTTGGTGGTTTTGTAGAGAATGCCCAAGAGAACCTCCTTACCCGCACGATGCTTAGTCAATACATTGGAGCTGAACCAACAATAAAACAGGGTGAGGCTTGGGGCTGGATGTTACTTGTCGATGTGGGTATGGGTGAATATCGAGACGACAGCGTGTGTATTAAAGCCAAGGTGATTGGAAACGGTGACTTTGGGGATGATGCACGTAGGGTTGATTATGTTGATATTCCAGTACTCACCAATAGTAAAAATATGCGGGAGTTCAGAGGGTTGATTACTGAACAATACAATCTTCTTTCTAATGCCACCATCGTCATAGATGCGGGCGGCAGTGGGAACGAACTTGCCAAGATGTTAGAAGAGGATGGGCTGAATGTCCAGCGTGTCATGTGGGGTAATCCTTGCTTTAAGAAAACATATAAAGATCGGTACCTTAATCTTCGCGCTTGTGCGATGGTTCGTTTCAGGGATGCAGTTCGTCAAGCACGTACCACGTTCATGGCTATGGAAAAACGCCTAAAAGAGAAGTTTTTAATGCAAGGCTCACGTCTACCATACTCCTTTACTGATACAGGCTCTTTACGCTACAAAATGATGGGTAAAGAAGAAATGCGTAAGCAGGGCATTAAGTCGCCTGACTTGATAGATGCCGCCAGTTTCGCCTACCTTGAAGGAGTTTATTACAATGTTTCTGATGCTGCTTTTGATGAGGATGGTGATGTAGGTGAATCTGCAGAAGATTTGTTGGAACAGGCAAAAGCGGCTTTGGGCAATGTGGTGTAGAGTTGCTGGTGTTTATAGATCGATGTAATATATTAATTTATTGTTTAATATAAATATAGGGGAAAAATTAAATGAAAAAAAGAGTTACAGCAGTGCCAATAATAGATCCAAATGATGGCAGCTATTCATTTAGCTATTTTTTTGATGGTAAGCCATGCAAACGAACTGAAATTACTGAGATACATTCATT
>JAVBKE010000174.1:0-11426 GCA_031554185.1 Caryophanales bacterium | reverse complement strand
GTTTGGGACATACGTTATAATTAAACTATGATGTTATATATTAGGTAGATGGTATGTAGAGGGCTATGTGTAGCATTAACTAGGGATATAGTAAACCATTTAATGTGCTGTAATTTTCAGAGGTAGCCTGAAGAACTTAGTTGGAGAAATCACAGGAGACAAAACACTTGTATAGATAAATGCCAGAATAGGAGATGTGAAGATGGGCTATATAGTCAGAATCGAAAAAAAGAATTTAGAAAAAATTAATTCAAATTCATTAGTTGGAATAAATTTGGGCTTTGAAGATGTTGTATCGGTTAAATATAACCTGAAAATGGTTGGTGACAAAAAAGATGACAAAATAAAAGAAAAAAAAGCCGAACTAGAGATTAATGGGAAAATACTTTCTACTCCAACGTATGGGAAAAACGATGCGATTCTAAAAGTTGCTAAATGGGCATTAGAAACATCCAATGACAGAGGATATATTCGTGATGTTACCATACTAGTCTATGCTTCAGGGGAACTGATTCGAACGCTTCGAGTACCGGATGTGGAAATTACTGAGTTTCAAGAATTTTTTACAGGTACAACAGATGTAGGTACTTTTATTCTGAAAATGAAACAAAGTGATAGCAATGCGCACAAAATGCGCATAATAGGCGACGGATTAGGGCTCATAGAGAAACCAAATTCGTTGATGGACTTAGGATTTAAAGTGGGGCTACAAAATCAGATGAGCCATGCTTTAGATCAATTGCAAGAAGAAATATTAGGTACTGAGGCCGCTAAGATAGTTAAAGAATCGATGCGTCCAGTGATTGAAGTCAAAGATGATATATTTAATTAGATTTTCTCGATTGTTCATTAAGTGTAAGACAATAAAAGCAGGTTATTGATGAAGCACTTGCTTATTATAAATAAAAAAATTGAGGCTGGGACAAATAGCTTGCCAGCTAAACCAAAACACTATGAAAAAGCGCATTGTGCAGATTTTTCATGGTGTTTCTAATAGGAAGGGAAGAAGCTTGGGCAATCAGTGCTAATTTTCTTAGGTTAATGGTCATGAAAACCAAGTTACTCTCTGTGGGAACTTTGGAAAGCTCTCAGAGATGAAATATTGTAAAACCTAAATTAGCCTTGAGCTGGCCAAAGACATGCTCTACTTCAATCTTTCGATGACGGTATATTTCCTTACCATGTTCAGATTCAAGGTTATTCTTTGCTTTCCATTTCAGTTCTTCCCATGTGGGGGTGTAATGAATTTGTCGTTTCCGATCACTTTTAGCTGTTGTACACAAATTTCTGCATGCGCACTCTGAACATTCTTCGCATTCATAGATCTTGAAATCACGCGTGTAACCATACTGGTCATTTCTTTGACTGTAACCAATGATACATATCCACCAACAGTTTGTAATTTTCAGGTAACTTCTACAAACAGCAAATTAATGATTGGACTATTATTACAAGTAGGCATAAGTCAATTCGAAAACCCTAAAAACCCCTTCCCATTGAAAATCCTTTTCTCTTAACCTCACAATAAGCTATACTAGTAGTAGAGGAGTGTTCAAATGAAATTAACCAACTACACAGACTATTCACTAAGAGTTCTCTACTATTTGGCAGTAAAGCCTGATAAAGGACTCAGCAGCATCAAAGAAATTGCATCAGCGTATGACATCTCCGAAAATCATCTGATGAAAATTATTCACCACCTTGGAAAATTAGGACTTGTCAAAACAGTCCGGGGGAGAAATGGTGGTGTAACGATGGCTAAAGAACCCAAAGACATCAATCTCAGAGAAGTCGTTACACAAATGGAAGAAGATTTTTTCATTGTAGAATGTTTTAACCCGCGCAAAAAAGAGAATTGTGTACTAGAAACAGCTTCATGTGGCTTAAAGCGGGTATTTGCAAAAGCAGCAAATGCATTTCTAGCAGAATTAGAAAAATATACTTTGCAAGATGTTTTAGATGACCAGCAGTTGCCTCATATGTTATTTTCCACACGCCAGAAACCTACATCCAAATTTTAAAATGACCAAAAGAAATTCTAACAAAACCAAAAACGCTTCTACAAAAGTGGTCTAAAACTCAAGGTAGAAGCGTTTATCATTTTTATAATTAGGCAATCTCCATCGCAGGTCCAAAGAATTCAAAATGAATGTTTGAAGCTGGAATTTGATTATCAATCAGGCATTGGTAAATATTTTTCATAAACGCAGGACCACCGCAAAGATAAAAATGTGCCGCCTGATCATTCGCATGCTTACAGAGCCAATCAGCATCAATAAAGCCATCCTTATCAAATTGCTTTCTAGTGATATCTTGTTCCGAAGGATCAGTATAACTTGTTAAATAACGGATGGAATGTTGCTCGGCAATAGCTGCAACCTCATCGTGGAACAAATGATACTCACCGTTTTTTGCCGAATGAATAAACGTCACACCACGCTTAGGATTTGTCGTTACGCTCGCTTTCAACATGCTCATAAGTGGCGTAATGCCAACACCACCGCTGATCAGAACAATTGGATGCTGAGTTTCAGTTTCTAAAATAAATTCACCAGCTGGTGCACTGATTTCGAGTGTCATCCCGACATCAACCGAATCATGCAAGAAGTTTGAAACCAATCCATCTTGAGGGCAGTTTTCGCGCTTAACAGAGATACGATAAAAATCATCACCAGGTGTGTTAGATAAACTATATTGACGAATATGTAAGTTATCGTTACCTGGAATTGTGACACGAACACTAATATATTGCCCTGGTAAAAATGTCGGAATTTGTTCTCCAGCTGCCGGCTGTAAATAAAATGAAGTCACTTCTTTACTTTCCTGTTCCTTATTAATGACACGGTATGATTTAAAATAACGCCATCCACCAGCTTGTTTTTCCGACTCTTGATACATTTCTTCTTCGACTTGAATGAAAACATCTGCAATTGCCTGATAAGCTTCTGCCCAAGCATTGATAATGTCGTCTGTGGCTGCATCTCCTAATACCTCTTTAATCGCCATCAATAAATATTTACCAACAATCGGATACTGCTCTGCCTTGATGCCAAGACTACGATGTTTATGGGCGATTTGCTTCACAACTGGAATCAATACTTCCAATTGATCAATATGCTGAGCTGCTGCGTAAACTGTGTTCGCTAAAGCTGTTTGCTGACGTCCAGTTTTTTGATTAGCATGGTTAAATACATTTAATAATTCAGGATGGTTTGCAAACATCATTTGATAAAAACGGGTTGTAATCGCCGTCCCGTGCTCTGCTAATACAGGTGCTGTGCTTTTAACAATGTCAATTGTTTTTTGGTTCATAGTAAAATTCTCCTTAAAGGTGCATTTTTAATATACCTTTAAGTTAATATAAATTAACTGTCAAGTCAAGTATTATTTTGATAAAATTTGTTGAAAAATGCCAAAATAAACAATCTAATTGAACATTGGTGTTCGTTAAAATGGCTTCGAATTAGTCAGAAATCAGATCGGAATATTTTAAGTAGTAAAGGAAAAGGACTACCATCCAATTAAGTTCTGACAAAGATTTCTGAATGGCTTATAAAGTTTGCAGAAAGCGTCAAATATAGAGGAGAGAACTTGGCGATTTTTTTGTGAGGTGTGGGCGAATTGTAAACAATCAAAAAAGGAGGTTCAAATCCAAAATAAAAAGATGAAAAGGTATTTTTCACCTTCCTGAACATCCCAAAGTTACTTTGAAATGTGCTAAATCACCACATTATATATTTTATTTTTGCAAAAAAAGAGATAAATCGATCTAATCATTGAAAAATTGCTGAAAGCACAGTAGACAAGACATCAAAGATGTATAATAATGAGTATATTAGGAATTTTTTTTGGAGGGAATTGAAAATGGCTTTAACACCACTGGAAATACATAATAAGGAATTTGCTCGAGGTTTTCGCGGGTATAGTGAAGACGAAGTAAATGACTTTTTGAACCAGGTTATAAAAGATTACGAAACCTTTATTCAACAAAGAAAGATTTTGGAAAATAAGAATGAAGAGCTTCAGCAAAAACTTGATAAATTTTCGGGGATTAAAGATTCATTGAATAAATCGATTATTATTGCGCAAGAGGCAGCAGATACATTGAAGCGAAATGCGCAATCAGAGGCGACATTAATTATTAGAGAAGCTGAAAAAAATGCTGATCGTGTTGTCAGTGAAGCGCTAGACAAAACAAACAAAATTACACTAGAGCATGAAAACTTGAAAAGCCAAGTTGCTTTGTATCGTTCCAAGTTCAAAATGTTAGTTGAATCGCAATTGAAGATGATTACGGAAGACCATTGGGATGGATTGCAAAATGCAATTCTTGGTGCTAATGAAGTGGAGTCTGTACAACAAGAAGCGAGTGCAACGCGTGCTATCCAGGAATCTGAAAGAGAAGCTGATATCGAGCGTTTACTTTTCCCTAAAGCGGGACTTCATGAAGCACAAGAAGCTGAAATGATTACAGAGCAACCGAAAACGGTTGAAGTCAATGCAGATGATTTCAAGATTGATGATCAATTCTTACAAGATCTTGCTGCCTACAACGCTGAGGAAGTGCAACATGAAGATTTGGTAGAACCAACAGTGCTAGATAGCCGTGAACAAGCAATGAGGGAACGTGATGAGAAATTATCTAATTTTGTTGCAAGTCTTAAAGAAACGGAAGCGGATAATCCTGTCAGTCAGGTTGCCTCAGAACCTGTTAAGGTAGAAGCACCAATTGAACCAACAAAAGAAAGTCCTGCGCCAAAAGCAAAGGTTCGTTTCCGTACGAATAGAAGTTTTAACAAGTAATGCCCCTGATGTCATTCCGGGCTGATGATCCTTTAGATATAGTCGATTGACAAAAATAGGTTATTATGTAATGATGCTTAAATACAATAGCCAGATCAAACTTTAGCGGTGTGCTAATTTTTGAGGCATAATCAATGATGGGAACAGTAAGAGTAGCGATTTCTAGTGTCAGCGAGTTGGAATGGTGTGAGCCAACCTAGAGTGTACTTCTGAAAATCATCCCTGAGACTTTTAGTGAACGATGAGTAGCTAAAGGCGTTTTGTTCGCGATAAGAAAACTAAAGGGCTCAGTGGTATTAATTGCTGGACCAATTAGGGTGGTACCACGGAAACTCGTCTTTTCGTCCCTTCTGGGATGAGAGGACTTTTTTATTTTACAGCTATCGTTTGATAGCAGATGGCAGAACAAACACAAAACTGAAACCATTTCAATTTTTACAAGAATTCGCTTGTAAATAGCGTTAAATGACATCAAAAGGAGAATGAACAATGGACTACAAAAGCACGTTATTAATGCCGAAAACAGATTTTCCAATGAAAGGTAATTTGCCGGTTCGTGAACCACTGATCCAAGAAAAATGGGAAGCGATGGACATCTATCAGATGGTTCAAAAACGCACCGAGGATAGACCTTTATATGTGTTACATGACGGACCGCCATATGCCAATGGGGATTTACACATTGGGCATGCACTGAATAAAGTCATCAAAGATATCATTGTCAGGTATCATTCAATGGCTGGATTTAGAGCGCCTTATGTGCCAGGATGGGATACACATGGATTGCCGATTGAGCAGGCACTTACGAAAAGCGGCAAAGTAAAAAGAAAAGAAATGTCAGTCGCTGCCTTCCGAAAGATGTGTGAAGAGTATGCATTAGTGCAAGTTGACAAGCAACGCACGCAGTTCAAACGTTTAGGTGTCGCTGGTGATTGGAACAAACCATATATCACGCTCGAGCCAGAATATGAAGCAGAACAAATTTGTGTGTTTGGGCAAATGGCGAAAAAAGGTTATATCTATAAAGGATTAAAACCAGTTAATTGGTCACCATCTAGTGAATCTGCGCTAGCTGAGGCGGAAATCGAGTACAAAGATAAGCGTTCAGCCTCTATCTATGTGGCATTTTCTGTTGCAGATGGAAAGGGTGTGCTTGATTCAGGTACGAAAATCATTATCTGGACCACAACACCATGGACAATCCCAGCAAACTTAGGTATCTGTGTTAATGCAGAACTAGATTATGTCGTTGTCAAAGTAGCAGACTCAAAATACCTTGTCGCCAAGGAATTACTAGCGGCTGTTACTGAAAAGCTAGAGTGGGGAAATGTTGAAGTCGTCCAAGAAATCAAGGGTGAGAAACTAGAGTATATTGAAGCAAACCATCCGTTCTACGATCGTAAATCACTGGTAATGTTGTCAGATCACGTTACGATTGAAGCAGGAACAGGCTGTGTACACACTGCTCCAGCGCATGGAGAAGACGACTTTAACGCTGGGAAACGCTATGGTATCGGTGTCCTTTGCCCAGTCGATGAAAAAGGTGTCATGACAGAAGAAGCGCCTGGATTTGCTGGTCTATTTTATGATGATGCCAACAAAGCAATTACAGCTAAGCTAACCGAAAAAGGCGCATTATTGAAACAAGAAATGATTACGCACGCTTACCCCCATGATTGGCGCACAAAGAAACCAACTATTTTCCGTGCAACAGCTCAATGGTTTGCCTCAATCAATGATTTCCGCGGTGAGTTACTGCAAGCAATCAATGACACAACATTTGTGCCAGCATGGGGTGAAACGCGTCTTTACAATATGGTACGGGATCGTGGTGACTGGTGTATTTCTCGCCAACGTGCTTGGGGTGTGCCAATCCCAGTGTTCTACGGTGAAGATGGATCATCAATCATCAATGACGAAACAATCGAACATGTCTCAGCGCTATTTAGAGAACATGGTTCTAATATTTGGTTTGAGCGAGAAGCAAAAGACCTATTGCCAAAAGGATTCACACATCCAAGCAGTCCAAATGGCACTTTTACAAAAGAAGTGGATATTATGGATGTTTGGTTTGACTCTGGTTCATCGCATCAAAGTGTCTTAGAAGCACGTTCAGAATTGAGTCGTCCTGCAGATCTTTATATGGAGGGGTCCGATCAATATCGTGGTTGGTTTAACTCTTCGTTATCGACTGCGGTGGCAGTGACGGGGAAAGCGCCATACAAAGCGGTTCTTAGTCATGGTTTTGTGCTTGATGGTGAGGGACGTAAACAAAGTAAATCACTGGGCAACACCGTAGATCCTGCAAAGCTTGCCAATATGTATGGTGTCGATATTCTGCGCCTATGGGTCGCTTCTGTAGATTATCAAGCAGACGTGCGGATTTCAGATAACATCATCAAACAAGTCGCTGAAGTCTATCGCAAAATTCGTAATACATTCAGATTTCTGTTAGGTAATCTATCTGATTTTGATGTAGCAACTGATCAGGTCGCCTATGATGATTTGAACGAATTACATCAGTTCATGCTGATTAAGTTAAATACCGTTGTAAAAACGGCAACAACTGCTTATGAAAAATATGCATTCTCAGATATTTTTCATGTAATCAACCATTTCTGCTCAAACGAACTGAGTTCATTCTATCTTGACTATGCAAAGGATATCCTTTACTGTGATGCAAAAGACAGCACTACAAGACGTGAAATTCAAACAGTGATGCATGCTTGTTTGACAAAACTAGTCAAAGTAATTACACCGATCCTGCCGCATACCGCTGAAGAAATTTGGGGTCATATGGGCACTGTTGAAGCGGAAAGTGTAACATTGACGGATATGCCAGCTGTAGAAGAATTTTCTGGTGCAGAGGTTATTGTAGCGCGCTGGGACGCCTTCTTGAAGCTGCGTGACATCGTACTGAAGTCGCTAGAAGAGGCTCGGAATGAGAAGGTGATTGGTAAGTCATTAAATGCTCATGTCGTTTGTTCTGTCAATGATGATACAAAAGAGTTACTCACGCAGCTTTCGACAAGCCTTGAGCAATTATTAATTGTCTCTAAAGTGGATGTGGTATCATTAAGCGAAGCAAGCATACCATTTTCAGTAGAAATTAAAAAAGCAACAGGAGAAACTTGTGAGCGCTGTTGGAACATTAGTGAAGAGGTTGGCAAGCATCCAGAGACACCAACACTCTGTAGTCGTTGCGCGGCTTTAATTGCAAAAGAATAAGTGCTAGCCTAATGAACAGGTGGTTTCAAAATTAAAGCAATCGTGATGAAAAGTCATTGGTTACTTTTAATAGAAAGCCTAACGACTTTTCACTACGATTCTAACAGGTGAATCCATTTCACATGTATAAAAGCATCAACACACTTGTGGACAAAGCAGTTTATTAGCATGCAGATAGCACAAGGGAGGGTACTATGAAAAAATACTACTTGATAACAGTAGCAATCGTACTACTTGATCAATTGACCAAATGGCTAGTCGTATCAAAAATGGAATTGGGTGAAAGCATCCCACTCATCGATAATTTGCTCTATTTTACATCACATCGAAATACCGGTGCAGCTTGGGGTATCCTTGAGGGTAGAATGTGGTTCTTCTACATCCTAACAGTTGCTGTCATTGGTTTTGTGGTTTACTATATGCAGGCATACGGAAAGACCAGTAAACTGTTAGCAATTTCGCTAGCAATTGTGCTCGGGGGAACGATTGGTAATTTTATCGACCGTGTTTTCCGTAAGGAAGTGGTTGATTTTATCCACACAACTTTGTTTAATTTTCCTATTTTCAATGTTGCCGATATGGCGCTTACGTTTGGTGTTGCCCTCATGATCATTTATGTGATCCTCGATGAGAGAAAGAAAAAGGTGTAAAATGGAGATTCACACATTAGTAGTTCGTGAAGAAATGAATGATGAAAGAATTGATAAGCTACTGTCAGCGCAGTTTGAGGCATTTTCGCGTTCTCAGATTCAAATGTTGATGAAAGAAGGTAATTTATTCGTCAATGGTGCTACGACTAAGGCCAATTATAAAGTGAAAACTGGTGATGCAATTGAGATTCATGTACCAGAATTAGAAGTGCTTGAAGTATTGCCGCAAGATTTGCCGCTCGATATTTACTATGAGGACAGTGATGTCATTGTCGTCAATAAACCAAGAGGTATGGTCGTTCATCCGGCACCAGGTCATCTCAATAATACATTGGTCAACGCGCTGATGTTTCATTGCAAGGACCTATCCGGAATTAATGGGATTATGAGACCTGGCATTGTCCACCGAATTGATAAAGATACATCAGGTCTACTGATGGTGGCTAAAAATGATTTAGCGCATGAGCGATTGGTTGTGCAGTTACAAGAGAAAACAGTGACAAGACGCTATCAGGCAATCGTCCATGGCGTGATTGCACACGATGATGCGACAATTGATGCACCAATTGGACGGGATAAAAAAGATCGTCAATCGATGACGGTCACAGAGGAAAATTCTCGTCATGCCGTTACACATTTTCACGTGTTAGAACGTTTTAATGCTTTTACATCAATCGAATGTAAATTAGAGACAGGGCGTACACATCAGATTCGCGTTCATATGAAATATATTGGCTTTCCAATTGCGGGCGATCCAAAATATGGACCAAGAAATACGCTTGATATTGGTGGACAAGCCCTACATGCTGGTGTGTTAGGATTCAATCACCCTAGAACTGGGGAATATCACGAATTTACTGCCCCTGTGCCAGCTTATTTTACAGAACTTCTAAGCGAACTGCGAAACGGATAACGCGGTTATAGAGACTAGGTGTTTTGTCAGTCAAGTTAACCTTGAAGAAATATCTAGATTATCGAATCAACACAGAGAAATTGCTTGTCATGGTCATTTTCCAGTGTTAACTAGGTGTGTGATGATCATATGAAGATGAATTGGTGTCACAGCTAACAAACATTTATGAAAGTTTTTGAAGAATTTTTTGACTAGCTTTGCCCGGAAAAAGTCTTAAATATTCCCGATATTTGTGATTTTTTCTCCGCGCTGCTTCAAAGAAGCTTGTCAAATCCCTCTCGCAAATCTTTTTCAGACATTCCCTAGTAAAATGATTGACAAGCATTACAGTAATCGTTAAGATTAATTGAATTGAAATAATCTGTCTGTATCTGAAATTAGAAAATGAAACCTTTAACATTGGTCCCGTGAGGCTAAGAAGGATGAACGAAGTCGTATTAAACTGACTATTTTTCCTCTTGCCTACATTTAGGTGAGAGTTTTTTTGTTATCTAGGGAAACGCTGGTTAATTTTCAAAGAAAATCTTCACGATTTTTCATGACTGAATTAATCATGCTTTCCACGGGGGATTTAGTTTTCGCGAAAATGATTTAGAGGGTATGACAAAATTTTCCGGAGGGATTTTGATGAAACAAAAAGCTGTTATATTGGACGAGAAGGCACTTAGCCGCGCGTTGACGCGAATTGCTCATGAAATTTTGGAAAAAAATCATGGCATTGGTGATTGTGTGCTAGTGGGGATTCGAACGCGTGGCATTTATTTGGCTAACCGAATTGCTGCCAAAATCGGGCAAATTGAAGGGGAGCCAATCCCTGTAGGTGAGGTGGATGTAACACTTTATCGAGATGACTTATCGTACAAAAGCGCTGATGGAAATCCAGTAATTAACGGAACAAATATGCCAGAAGTAACTGGGAAAAAAGTTGTCCTCATTGACGATGTTCTTTATACGGGGAGAACTGTTCGATCGGCACTTGATGCCATTATTGATTCAGGTCGCCCTGCGCAAATCCAGTTAGCTGTTCTCATCGACAGAGGGCACAGAGAGGTACCTATTCGCGCTGACTATGTTGGAAAGAATATTCCGACTTCACAATTAGAAAAAATCAGCGTGAAAATGAGCGAAGTTGATGGGGAAGACCGAGTGGTTATTTTTGAATAAAAATTAAATATTAACTGCTACAGTCTTTGTAGCAGTTTTAATAGATGAACTTGATCAGGACATTGTTCGGTCGAGCGTTTTAAAATCAGCCTGTGAGCTGAAAAACAAGGAGGAAATAAAATGTCAGAACAAAAAAGAAATGTTGTCCTAGATGTCCATGAAAGACCTAGCACAGGAAAGCTGCTAACCTTTAGTATTCAGCACTTATTCGCTATGTTTGGGGCAACGGTCTTAGTACCGATTCTAATCGGGCTTGATCCGAGTGTGGCACTCCTGACAAGTGGACTTGGAACACTTGCGTACATCTTGATTACCAAAGGACAAATTCCAATTTATCTGGGTTCCTCGTTTGCCTTTATTACACCGCTAATTGCCCTCAAAGAACAGGGCGTTGGCGCACAAATGATGGGCGTATTCATCGTTGGTGTCGTCTATGGCATCATCGCATTGGTGATTAAAAAAGTCGGCTACAAGAAAATGCTTCAGTTCTTACCACCAGTCGTGATCGGTCCAATTGTAATTGGCATCGGTTTAAGCCTAGCAGCGACTGCGGTTGGTATGGCTGCATTTGAAACGGTAAATGGCGTGGCAACTTATAGCACAGAATATGTGATTATTTCACTCATCACACTAGGGATTACGATTTTCTTTTCTAACTTTGTTAAAGG
>JAVBKE010000213.1:0-9319 GCA_031554185.1 Caryophanales bacterium | reverse complement strand
TGTCGTTGTCACGTTCTCTGCTTTTAAATTAGCGATTGTGCTTGGATCTAGGTCTGGTGCTTTTGTCAAATCATCTTTCACTGTTACGCATAGTGCTGTACTGCCGCCTGTGTTCGTTACAGCTATTGTGTAAGTGACTTTTTCGCCTGCTTCAATCACGCCGTCTCCTGAACTATCAGCTACTAATTTCTTAGCTGTTAACTGAGAAGCGCTTGTCTCAATTGTTGTTGTTGGTTTGTGCTCTACTGTTGGCACTTTTGGATCAATAACGGTTGCGATATTAACAATTTCTGTGATAGCTGTAGTCAATGGATCGATCACTTTGACATCAAATGTCACCGTTGTCTGTCCATTTGCTGGCACGTTAACCAATATGCCTGTACGAATGTCGCCAGCTGTTGCCACGTCATTGACTTTTAGGTTTGTTGGTCCGGCTACTTGATCTACACCCGGTGCATTCACTGGGTCTTTCACTGAAACATTCTCCGCAACAATATCACCTGTGTTTTTCACTGTGATTGTATAGGTTAGTGTTTCGCCTGCTTGTGCTACATTATCTCCTGATGCGTCAACAACTGCCTTCGTTGCTGTTACACCAGTACGACCTACTGGAATTTCGACTTCTGGCTCTTCTGGGTCTTCTGGATCATTTGGATCTGTGACGGTTGCTTGGTTTTCTATTGCGGTTGTTGTTGTTTGAATCGGGTTCTTCGCATTCACTTCAAATGAGACATTGACGGTTGCACCGGCTGGTACGTCAATTTTCACACCGGTTGTGATGTCTGTTCCCGTTATTGTCACCGCTGTTGCCGGTACGACTGTCACGTTTTCTGCTTTGAGATTCGCAATTGTGCTCGGGTCTAGGTCTGGTGCTTTTGATAAATCATCTTTCACCGTGACACCTTTTGCCGCTGCATTGCCATCATTCTTGACTGCGATTGTGTAGGTTACCTTCTCGCCTGCTTCAATCTTGCCATCTGCATTGCTATCTACGACTGACTTTTCCGATGATAAATCTGGTCTTGCGACTGGAATTTCAACTTCCGGCTCATCTGGATCATCTGGGTCATTTGGATCTGTGACGGTTGCTTCGTTTTCTACTACAACTGTTGTTTCTTTGATTGGGTTCTTCGCATTCACTTCAAACGATACATTGACGGTTGCGCCGACTGGTACATCGATTTTCACGCCTGTTGTGATGTCCGTTCCGGTGATAGCCACCGGTGTTGCCGGTAGGACTGTCACGTTTTCAGCTTTTAGATTGGTAATTGTGCTTGGATCCAGATCTGGCGCTTTTGATAGGGTATCTTTCACTGTGACACCGTTTGCTGGTGCATCGCCTGTGTTCTTCACCGCGATGGTGTACGTGACTTTCTCGCCTGCTTCGATCTTGCCGTCGCCAGTTGCATCAGCTACTGCTTTGGTTGATGACAAGTCTGGTCTTGCGACTGGAATCTCGATTTCTGGTTTCTCAGGATCTGTTGGATCTGTTGGATCCGTCACTAGTGCCTGATTTTCCACTTCTACTGTTGATTGTTTAATTGGATTCTTCGCATTCACTTCAAACGATACATTAACGGTCTCGCCTGCTGGCACATCAATTTTCACGCCTGTTGTAATGTCTGTTCCTGTAATCGCTACTGGTGTTACCGGGGTAACACTCACATTTTCTGCTTTTAGATTCGCAATTGTCGTAGAATCTAAATCTGGTGCTTTTGATAAGGTATCTTTTACTGTGACACCCTTTGCGGTAACATCACCATTGTTTGTTACCGCAATTGTGTACGTTACCTTCTCACCTGCTTCGATCTTGCCATCTCCGCCTTCATCTACCACTGATTTCACTGCCTGAATATCAGGGCGACCAACCTCAATTTCAATGATTGGTTTCAGTGGTGGTTCTGGATTCCCCGGATCAATCACTTCTGCTTCGTTGACAACCTCAACATTGCTGTCTGAAATGACTGTTTTTGCATTGACGTCAAATGAAACGTTTACTGTTGCTCCGGCTGGTACATCAATCTTTACACCGGTTGTAATATCTGTTCCTGTAATCGTCACCGGGGTTGCCGGATTATTCGTCACATTCTCTGCTTTGAGATTCGTGATTGTTGCTGGATCAAGGTCGGTTGCTTTCGATAGGTCATCCTTCACTGAGACGCCAAGTGCTGTGCTACCACCTGTATTCGTTACCGCGATTGTGTAGGTAACCTTCTCGCCCGCTTCAATCTTGCCGTCTCCCGAACTATCAGCAACAGACTTCTTCGCAGTCAGCTTTGAAGGACTTGTCACAATCGTTGTTGTTGGTTTATGTTCAGTTTCTGGATGCGCTGGGTCTACGACTGTTGCAACATTGACAATTTCATCGATATCTGATGTTAGTGGGTCTGCGACTTTGACATCAAATGATATGGTTGTTTGTCCTTTTGCTGCTACGTCGACTAGTATACCCGTTTGAATACTACCAGTTACGGCGGTACCGTTTACCTTTAAATTAGTCGGAGGTGCTGGATCAAGCCCTGGGTAGCCAAGCGGATCCTTCACTGAGATATTCTTTGCTACCATATTCCCTAAATTTTTTACAGTAATGGTATAGGTCAGGGTTTCGCCTGCTTGCGCTACGTTATCTCCTGATGCATCCACAACTGATTTAGACGGTACGATTATCGTACGACCAATTGGAATAACTACTTCTGGCTCATCTGGGTCTTCTGGATCATTTGGGTCGGTTACGGTTGCCTCATTTTCGACGACTGTCGATGTAGCACTGATTGTCTGCTTTGCATTGACATCAAATGATACGTTCACGGTCGTGCCTGCTGGCACATCAATTTTTACACCCGTAGTAATATCTGTTCCCGTGATCGCCACCACAGTCGCTGGCGTGACGCTCACATTCTCTGCTTTTAAATTCGCAATTGTTGATTTATCTAAATCGGATGACTTAGATAAATCATCTTTGACCGTAACACCCTTCGCTGTAGCATTTCCGCTATTGGTTACGGCTATTGTATAGGTGACCTTTTCACCCGCTTCAATCATCCCGTTACCATTGGCATCTACAACCGACTTTTTCGATGCAAGCTCTGGTCTTGCAACTGGGACTGTAATACCTGGCTTATCTGGGTTATCCGGATCATTCGGATCTGTAACAGTTGCCTGGTTTTCTACCTCAACTGTTGTTTCTTTGATTGGATTCTTCGCGTTCACATCAAACGAAACATTGACTGTTGCACCGGCTGGTACGTCGATTTTAACACCTGTTGTTATGTCTGTTCCTGTTATCGTTACTGGCGATGCGCCATTCATTGCTTTTAAATTCGTAATTGTACTTGGATCTAAATCTGGTGCCTTTGATAGCGTATCCTTTACGGTCACACCTTTGGCGGCAATTCCACCACCGTTTGTTACCGCAATCGTATACGTCACTTTTTCGCCGGCCTCTATCTTTCCGTCTCCGCTACTATCTACGACCGACTTGGTTGCAGATACATCTGTCCGTGCAACCGGAATGCTGACACTTGGTCTCTCTGGATGCGCTGGATCCTTTGGATCTGTGACTGTTGCTGTGTTCACTACTACTGTTGTTGCCGCTTTAATCGGGTTCTTTGCATTGACATCAAATGAGACATATACGGTCTCTCCTGTTGCGATATCTACTGTTACACCTTGCTTGATATCAGTACCTGTTACTGGGACTGACGTTGTTCCGTTTGTTGCAACTGGTTGCGTTGTCGTCGCTGGATCTAAATCTGGCGCCTCTGTTAGGTCATCTTTCACAACAACCCCTTTGGCTGGCGATCCATTATTCGTAACCGCAATCGTATATGTTACTTTCTCGCCCGCTTCTACCTTGCCATCTCCAGTTGCATCAACAACCGATTTCACCGCTGTTAAATCTGCGTTGCGATCGATGTTCGTTACAACTTCGTTCGAAGTCCCCTCATGGTCAGGATACGCTGGGTGCTTAAATGTTGATGTTGCTGTATTGCTAAATTGATCATCTGCATAGTTTGCTGGATTCGCTGTGACATAGTCCGGATTAAACGTTGTCGGTATTTCGACAACAATTTCTTGCCCGTAGAATGCATTTTCTTTTAGTAAACTTGGCGATGCCACAACTTCAACATGGTTCCCTGTCACTGTGACCGTGCATTTACTCGTGATATCCACATTGCTATCTTTGTAATAGACTTTAATTTTATCTGCATCGACGGTCGTTTCATTGTCGATAATCAAAGCTGGGTCAATGTCATCACTGATCGCAAAACCTGTGTACCATGTTAATAGCTCTCCGCCTAAACTTTGCGTTGCTTGTGTAATTTTATATGTCATGTCTTCCGAGGTCATGAGTACAGTATTCTCGTCCACATTCGTTTCATTACGATCAGTTACCGTTTTCACCGGATCAGATGGCGGTGGCGGATTAATCTTTCCGGTTGAGAGTGAGTACCAACCTGAAACAGTGGAATTTGGTAGAATGTCTGTGCCAACAATAAATGATACCGTTGGTCCAGTCAGTTGTAGTTCTACTGCATTTACTGGGTATTTCGGGTCACCAACTTTATCAACAAACCCTGTATTACTCATTCCTTTATACACAGAATCAGTAGCAGAATAAATTGGATCTGCGACTTGTATATTGGTTGGAGTTGCAAAAGTAGGCGTTGGTTCAAAACCGCTAATTGGTTTCATATACTCATTCATATTAAGAGATGTAAACGCCAGACTTGAATTATCACTTGCGGTAATATTAATCGGCGTATTTGTGCCATTCTGGACGAAAGTAATCTCCTGCTTGACTTCCCTCATATTAACAAGCCAGACATTCTGCCCTAATCTTTCGGCAATCTCGATCGTTGGGAGGGGATTTGCCATGGTCATGTTACTTGTACTGAAATTTGTGAGCTTTACTTTAGCATCAATTGTTTGTCCCTTGTAGGAACCTACATTCTCATATCGAAGGTCAATATGATCTCCAGCCACTGGCGTGAAAGCGAACACTTCTGATCCTTGTGCAATGCCAACTGGGCTTTGGATCCCATCAAAAGAAGTATATGCATCTCTTGTCGCTCTTCCTCCCGGTGTTGAAATTGTCTCATAATTACCTGGAATTCGCACTTTACCATTTTCATTAGGATCTTGAATACGTGTGGAACCCTCGACAGTCATTCCATCACCGCCTTCAGGAAATATGATCAAATCTGACCCCGATCCTGCTGCATACGGCGTTACACCGCTCTCAGACTCATTCTCTGCAGAAGCGCCTTCAGAATGTTTGTCTGCAACAGCCCATGTTGCGCTTGGCAATAAGATTTGAAGCAGTAACATAGCACTCAATAGAGTCGCTGTTATCCTTCTTTTTACTTTTTTTCTTCTCATAAACTATTACGCTCCTATTTATTTCTTTTATAGTTTTATTTGGTTTTTCGCTGTTTGCATTCATTTCCCTATTTTTTACTGCAAATTAAGAAGGCCATACGATTGCTACTAAATAAATTCTGTATAATATACCAATCTCAATTGTCTATCTTCTCCAAAATTTGTCTGTAATCTCCACGCTGTCTGTTCATTCTCTTGCATCAATCTTATCTATATCTCCACCTGAATCTAGTAGTCTACTTGCGACTGAAATAAAAATCGAGTCACTAATTACATCAGTTTATATGACAAATGGCAATCCTCCCGCTGCGCAATTCATATCATCTTGACCATCACCACTTCCATTCACTTTGAATTTTGCATAACCTTCCTTCTTTAGGTACACGACTATATAAAATTGGACGCTGCTTTTAAAAAAATTTAAAGGGAAGTGGCTAACCATCTTCCTTACCTGTTTGAAATCTAACAATATTGCAACTATACATTATTATAAAATACATGTATATAATATTACAGTCCCATATTTTAAAATAAATACCACATGAATTGTTTTTCATTGGTTCAATCGAGGTAACTCAAAGATCATCTTTTAAAAAATAAGGACCAAGTCTACTACCGGTATAAATTGTCGCGAAAAGAGAGATAAAACCAGAGAAAAAATTTCAAAATAAATGAGGAAGCGTGTTTTAAAACGACCTGGCTATCCGCATTGAATCAGTTTGTTCAAATTGTTTGGCGTATCGAGGATCGTTATTTGGTGCCGATTTGGATGGCTTAGCGTTCATTCGTTCGATCGAATCTAGCCAACCCCATTGTGGTTATTGCTATCCTTTCTAGCTTTGATTTTCCACTCTTCACTTGCTCTGCTTTTACTGTTGTTACGGGGGCAGAGTTTTTTTGCTGCACACTGCTCAGTATAGCTTTCCTTGAAAAGGCTATTTTAATTTGAACTTTTTGATCCAATAGCTCGACATTAATGTATTTTTGCTTTTTTCGCTCCTTTTTTTGGTTCATTTATTGTTGCGCTTGCCATCATTCACGCCTTCCAGCCTTATATGCGGTTTCTGTTCATCGGTTCTGGACATTGCTCATCAGGCTTCCTTCCGGGACCACTTCACGGTGACATCCTTACCCTTGGCTAGCGGTTCCTACCACAAAGTCCGTAGTGGATTTCCACCACTAAATTATTGCACATGCCCAGCACACTAAAGAAACTAGGCAAAGATTCCCACTTTACCTAGTTTCTTTTAATAATTTACTGTTGTCTGTTACAATAATGGAATAGCATAAAGCTTTGTCTAATACGCCATACCATTCCCTTTTTACTGCACGCTGTTCTTTCGTCCCTAACTATACCCAATACCATCAAGCATACCTGGCTTACTGTACAAATGGCCTATCTACTTATTTTTTTGCTACCACTCTTTTCCCTCTGCTCAGCATGTTAACCTCGTACGCATTTTCAATTATCTAATTGCTAGTGAGCAATCTAATATAGTTCGTCTAGTGTATTAACCACTGGTAAAGGCAAACTTTTTTGACCATACACTTTGTTATTCTGTGTGTCCTCTGTCTTTTTGCCTACCATATACATCGTTTCAGCTCTTTGCTCATCGTCATTATAGTTCTGGTAGATTGTTAGCTTTTTATCACCCTGCTGCATAAGGTAAAGATTGTACGATTCATCACCCGTGCAAGATAAGATTTTTGACATCCCATGCCGGCTTGTCAACTCAGATAATTCATCCTTATTATCAATAGCTGAAGTCGCCACTATCTCTTCAAGTAATTTCGCGTCTTCCTCGCCAATCATTTCGCCTACATCTTGTACCATCTCTGAGTATGTCTGGCTCTCCACTGGTTTGGAAGCAGGTTCGTCTTTTTGTGAAAGTAGTAGAGCACCACCGATTATTGAGGTGATAGTGACACTAGAAATAACACCCCACTTAATTATCATGGATAGCATAGCAGGTTTAGCTGAAGCCGCCTGCACCGAGGTCAGCGAATCACTAATATTGCACCATGCCTCTTCGGATAGATTCGAGGCAGACATTTCACTAATTGGTAATGCAAATGGAAACACCGCCAGGATATCGTCTAAGTCAGCCTTTTCCCTATTTTGCATTGACTGCTTAATTTGCTTTCTTGATTTGTATAACGCAGCCCTTATGCTCGTCTCAGTTGTTCCTTGTACTTCAGCAATTTCCTTTACACTTAGCCCATGTTGATAAAAGAGAATCACTGCGTTCTTTTTCGCTGAGCTAAGCTGGTCAATTACCTCTCTAACGTTCTTCTCAATCCACCACTGTTCAACTTTATTGTCAATTCCCTCAACAACTAAACCCTCTACCTTCGCCTCATTTATCAAAATCCCATTAAGCTGTTTCCACTTTTTCCGCTTTCGGATCACATCAATACACTTATGATAAGTTATCGTGTAAAGCCAGTTTGAAACTTTTTCATGTGCTTTAAGTTGGGATATGCCACTATGCGCCTGCAGAAATGTCTCCTGCACAACATCTCTAGCATCCTCTTCATTTCCTAAAAGGCTTTGGGCATAGTGGTACAAGGTGGGAAAAAAATAGTTATAGAATTCATGAAAAGCTTGTTTGTCACCTGACGAAACTTTATCCACAAGCAAGAGAACCTCTCGATCATTCAGTCGTTTCTTACCATTGTGAACTACCATCCTATACCTCCTTATGTACTAGTGACGAAGGAACTCGAAAAAAGTGACCTCTAAATCTATTTTTTCTAACTTTTTTTAACTTATTTAGGAACTTTTTTTGCTCCTTTTTTTGCTTAAATATTGTGAATAATAAATATTTCCGGTCCTAATATAAATGAATACTCAACCCCGATTCGGTACAAAGTCTCTTTGTACCACTGGAAATATGCATATTTATAATTTCATTCTGCCATTAACCACTTGTTATCTAATTTTCTATTATTATATATAAATATCAAAAAATATGCAATCATAAATCTATATCAAATCACTCTATAGCCATTAGAAAAATCTGTAACTAAAACAAATTCCACACACCCAGAAGATGTGTGGAATTTGGCTTTTTTTATCTGTTCAGATCATCGTATAATGATCATCCTTCTCAGCCTCTTTCAGCTGAGTTAGAACGGGCACTGCTTTGCGATAGCGCTGCATACCTGTTCCCGCAGGGATCAACTTACCAATGATGACGTTTTCCTTTAATCCAAGCAATTCGTCACGTTTTCCTTTAATCGCTGCATCAGTTAAGACACGTGTTGTTTCTTGGAACGATGCCGCTGATAGGAATGAATCCGTTTCAAGCGAAGCTTTCGTAATTCCAAGAAGCACTGGTCTTCCTGTTGCAGGTGTTTTACCTTCGCGCAATACTTTCGCATTTGCTACAGTAAATTGGTTAACGTCCATTAGCGTGCCTGGAAGTACTTCTGTATCCCCAGCATCTGAAACTCGAACCTTCTTCATCATTTGACGAACCATTACTTCGATATGCTTATCGCCAATTTCAACACCCTGCATCCGGTATACACGTTGAACTTCTTTTAGCAGGTATTCTTGTACAGTACGTACATCAGTTACCTTTAGAAGTTCCTTAGGATCAATTGATCCTTCCGTCATGACTTGACCACGCTTCACTTCTGCACCTTCAACGACTTTAAGTCGTGCACCGAAATGCGCAGCGTATGTGCGCGTATCAACTTCACCTTTAACCGTAATCTCAGATTGTTTTTCGCGAACTTCTACGATTTCTGTTACGATACCGTCAATTTCAGAGATTAGTGCTTGACCCTTCGGATTACGAGCTTCGAAAAGCTCCTGAACCCGCGGCAAACCTTGAGTGATATCGTCTCCGGCAACCCCACCTGTGTGGAAAGTTCTCATCGTAAGCTGCGTTCCTGGCTCACCGATTGATTGGGCAGCGATAATACCAAC
>JAVBKE010000029.1:0-11735 GCA_031554185.1 Caryophanales bacterium | reverse complement strand
GCGGAATGATGCGTTCTGATGGCAGACCAAGTTTGGTCCAGATCTCCACCGTTTCTTGATCTTCTGGATACACTGTCACATAAAGCTTTTCCTTTTCAAAACCATACCACCTTGACGAAGTCAGTAATTCCCATCCCCAAGAAATCGCTTCTTCTCTAAAATAAACACCAATTGAAAAATTCCCCATCATTTCAAAAAAAGTATGATGTCTAGCAGTAATGCCGACATTCTCAATATCGTTTGTTCGAATACATTTTTGCGCATTCACAATACGAGGATTCTCTGGAATAATTCGTCCATCGAAATACTTTTTCAAAGTGGATACACCCGAGTTAATCCATAAAAGTGATGGATCCTCGAAAGGAATCAGCGATGCACTTGGCTCAATTTGATGCCCTTTTTCATTGAAAAAATCTAGAAACATTTGTCTGATTTGAGCACTAGATATTTCTTTCATTTGATTACTCCTATCTCATTAAAATTAAATATTCGACCACGACAAAACCAGCTGCATTGCAATTTGTTTCGTTGCAATTAAATTCACTCAATTAAAAAACCGAAAATTAGCTCTCTGACTTCATTTGCAGTTGTTCATTTTCTTTCTTACTTCTACCAAGTAGATATTTCAGAATTGGTGGTGTCGCAACTGTTGTAATCAGAACGACGACGACCAAAACAGTAAATTGCTCAGCGTTAATCAACTTTGATGTAATCCCCATGGAGGCAATGATCAGGGCAACTTCTCCCCGTGATACCATTCCTGCCCCAATAATTAGTGAATCAAGTGTATTGAAGCCTAACAACTTTGCACCAAGGCCAGAGCCAATCAGTTTTGTCAAAATGGCAAAGAGTGATAATCCGATAATCACCGGTAAGTTCTCCCAAATACCTGACAATTTCACTTCAAGACCAATACTGGCAAAAAATACGGGCACAAATATGGTATAAGCAATCGGCTCAAGTTTTTCAATGACGACTTTTTTATGTCTAGTCATCGCAATTGCAAGTCCAGCTGCAAAAGAGCCAATAATCCCTGCTACACCAAGAGATTCTGCAACACTTGCGAACACTAAGCATAACACAACCGCTATGCTGATTACCGGCTCGGACACTTTTAGCTTGGACATTTTATCCATAGCAAATGGAACAAGCTTCCATGAAGCAAGACCAATGACAACAAAGAAAAGTACTTTAGTGAAGAGCACCCAGGAAATTGATTCGGCTGTTGGCTCGAAGAAACTCATTGCAACTGCAAGCATTACAACAACTGCAATATCATCCACTAGTGCAGCACCAAGCACAGTTGTACTTGTCTTATTTCCCATTTCTCCTAGCTCACGGAAGGTTTGTACCGAAATCGAAACCGATGTAGCTGAAAAAATAAATCCAAGGAAAATGGCGTGCTCGATATTCATTCCCATTAGTGTCCCCATCAGGTAACCACCAAGAAACGGAAAGAGAATCCCTCCTAAAGCAACTGAGAGGGCTGCATTTCGATTAGCGTTTAAATCTTCGACATCTGTTTCAAGCCCTGCAAAAAACATCAAAAAGAGTACGCCCATATGACTGAAGACCTGTAGCGCTTCATTCAATTGGACGATATCTAAAACGGCTGGCCCAATTAGTACCCCAATCAGTAGCTTACCAAAAACTGAAGGCTGTCCTAATGAGACAGCGATACTACCAGCAATTTTCACACTAAAAATAATAATAGCCAATTGAATTGCGAAATGTTCCATCTCAGCTCTCCTTCACTCATATAACTCATGAGGTGAGGTTATTCTCTCATGAGCAATGCATTTAATATTCTTTAGAAGCTGAGTCATTAGGTACAAGGTTTATGAAGCAGACCGTAATCTCCAAATCCGTAATAGATTCTTAACAAGCGTCTTCGAAACCGCATAGGTTGGTACTGCCAAAATCATTCCCAAAACACCAGCCAGATTCGCAGCAACTAATAATAACAGCATAATTGTTAATGGGTGGACCTCTAATTTACTGCCAATAATTTGCGGAGAAATCACATTACTATCTACTTGCTGAACAATCAAAATGACGATAATCACCAATAGTGCAGTGAGCGGTGAGTCTAGAAAAGCAACGATTACAGCAGGTGTTGCACCGATCCATGGACCAAGATACGGAATAACATTAACAATCCCAATGATAACACCGAACAACAAGGCAAAATCGAGTCCAATAATCATGTAGCCTACAGTGCTTGCTACGGCAACGAATACACAAACAATCATCTGTCCTTGAATGTAATGAGCAAGTGTTTGTCCAGTTTCCTCTATGATTCGATAAGCTTCCTCACGAAAATTTATCGGAACAAAACGAACCAATTGGTCTGGTAATCGGTGACCATCTTTAAGCATATAGAACAAAATGAATGGGACGATGACTAAAATAACTGCCAACTGTGTAACGACAGAGAAAAACCCTGTGACACCACTGACTAAGTTCTTGGAAATCGTACTCGACATCTCGATCAATCTTGCTTCAATTTCCTTAATATTAATGATGTCTTGATTCAAAATCCATGCAAATCGATCAGAATTCGCCCACTCAGTCAGTGAGTCACCTACTGATTTAATAAAACTTGGTATTTCTTGCGTTAACGAGACAATCTGTTCGCCAATAACCGGGCCGATTGCAAATCCAACCAATACGATAATACTAGTGAAAACGACATAAATGAGTAAAATCGCTAACGGCTTTGGCACCTTTTTTTGCACAGCAAAGTTGACAATCGGGCTTAGTATAAAGAATAAGAATCCCGCAATCAATACTGGGAAAAACAATGTTGAAACAAAAACACCGATTGGATGGAATATAAAAGCGATCTTTGTTCCTACAAAAACAATCAATAAAATAATTAAACACTGTACCGTCCAAAATCGCATTTTTGTTTGCATAAAGTCGTATGTCCCCTTTAGATTAGATAAATCAATTTTATAAAGCATATCTATACAATTTCCCATCATGCTTTATAAAATTGATTCAGTTAAATAAATTATAACATTAGTTTTTCGAAGAAGAAACATTCGTCTGGAAAAAAGATGATAAAACACTGTTTACGTCACAAAGCCTTTTTAACTAACATGAAATAAGCGATTAGAAAACTCATGAATTAGTCTAATCCACTATGATTGTTAAGCTTGTAGTAGTCACTTACATGCGGAAAACGAATGGTTACTTTAGTATAGGCGCCCACAACAGAGTCGATGGTCATCATATGACCTAGTTTACCCGCCATTTGGTCTGCAAGATACATGCCTATACCAGTCGATTTAGTATGAATTCTTCCATTCGTTCCCGTAAACCCTTTTTCAAATACGCGGTGTAATTCTTCTTGTTTGATGCCAATACCTTGATCATAAACAATTAGCCGCTTCTCATTGTTATCCGCTTCTACTTGAACTTTTATTTCGCCTCCGCGGTGGCTATATTTCGCTGCATTCGAGAGTATCTGTGAGATGATAAAACATAGCCACTTGCTATCACTTTGCACTAGCGCATCTTCTCCTTCTAAAAGAAAGCCGATTTCCTTATCAATTAAGGTATTTGATAACCGCTTCACACTGCTTTTAGAGACTTCATGCAGCGATACTTCACTGATAAAATAATCCTGTGAGAACCGATCAATCCGAGAATAATACAATGCCTGCTCAATAAAATGATCAATCTTATCAATTTCCATTTCTAATTGATCAATCATTTCGCTATCACAATCATTGCTGTGGTTTTCAAGCAGCACCCTACCTGCTGCAATGGGTGTTTTCACTTCATGCACCCATGATAAAATATATTGCTGATACTCACTTCGCTCACGGGCAATTTCTTCGATTTCCTCCTGCTGCTGTTTTTCAAGTGAATGAAACGCTGACAGGAAAATCGCATGTTGATGCGTTTGTGGTTCTAATACTACCGAGAAACTAGTTTGCATATTTGTGGCATCAATTAATCCATTAAAGACTTTATTTCGATAAAAATAGCCAATAACTAGGTAGGTAATCGTCCAAAGCAAACCGCCTATGTGAATGTAGACAAGATTTTCCCAGTCAGACTTTGAAGTTACACTGACAACCAGATTAAGTGTTACAAAGGTCATTAAACTGAGATAAAACAGGAGAAAATAGCGTTTATCAATACAATATTTAAGAAAACTCATTGAATGAGATACCCTTTCCCCTTCTTAGTTATGATCAGATCTTCTAGATCGATGTCAGCTAATTTTTTACGAAGGCGTCCAACATTGACAGTTAATGTATTTTCATCGATAAATTTTTCATCGGCCCACAATTTACGCATGTTTTTTTTACGGCCAACTATATGACCAGATTGTTCTAACAATAGTTTTACAATGATAAATTCGGTTTTGGTTAGTTCGATGGATTGTTCTTTATATTGCAATTGCCAGTTACTCAAATGAAGGATGATTCCCTCATGTTCAAGGAGGCTGCCACCCATCTCTGTGTAATCGTATGTTCGCCTAAGGAGTGCCTGGGTTTTCGCCATCAGCACGTCCATTTGAAATGGTTTCTGGACAAAATCGTCTCCCCCCATATTGACTGCCATCACGATATCCATCGCTGTATTCCGTGAGGATAGGAAGAGGATTGGGACTTTAGACACTTGGCGAATTTGATGGCACCAATGAAATCCATCATATGCCGGTAGGTTAATATCCATCATCACGAGTTGTGGTGCTTCTTGATCAAAAATGGCGCGTACCGCCTCAAAGTCATTGACAATCACTGTCTCAAGTCCCCACTTATTTAACGCTGTAGCGATCCCACAACGAATAACTTGATCATCTTCTACGATTAACACTTTCATGATGAACACCTTTCTGAAAATAGACTGTAATTCCTTGTTGCTAATTACAATGAAACTGCACAAACTGGTCATCTGCGAGACTTCATAATGAGCTATTGTATATCTATTCTACCATCCCACTCCAGTAAAAAACGATTTCCGCACGCAAATTGAATAATGGCGACTTGAAAAACCGCTTCTCCCTACTACCAGATCACGCTTCAAAACGTATATAACAATATTGTTAGTTTTAACGAATTGTTTGTTAGGGTACATGATGTCATTACCAGTTACAATATAGTAAGATAAATCAAATCATATAGAAAAAATCTTAATAAAATAAAGAGGAACACAAATGAAAACAATTGTAAAAACAACACAGATAAAAAAACATTTTGGTGGTAAAGGAAATCATTTTACTGCCCTAAATGGAATTGATTTAACGATTATGCAGGGAGAATTTGTTGCGATTATGGGCCCTTCTGGTTCTGGAAAAACAACCTTACTGAACATTTTAGCAACCATTGACCATACAAGTTCAGGTAGTGTCACAATCGCGGATACCGATGTCTCTTCGATGAGTGAGCGACAACTAGCGAGTTTCCGCCAGAAGCAATTAGGATTCATTTTTCAAGACTTTAATTTACTGAATACATTGACTGTCCGTGAAAATATCGTATTGCCCCTTGCTTTTGCAAAAACTGCTGTAGCAGAAATTGATCGAAGAGTGGAGAAAATTGCCGATCAGCTTGGCATTCAACCGATTCTTGAGAAATATCCATATGATATTTCTGGCGGAGAAAAGCAACGCACTGCCGCGGCACGAGCTATGATTTCTGAACCAAGTTTGATTCTTGCAGATGAACCAACGGGTGCTTTGGATTCAAGAAGCGCCACGAACTTACTTGAAAGCTTACAACGTCTCAACTTAGTAGAACAAGCAACAATCCTCATGGTGACTCATGACGCATTTGCTGCAAGCTATTGCGAGCGTGTTCTTTTTATCAAGGATGGCACTATTTTCTGTGAGATTGGTAAAGGTGAGCAGTCGCGGAAGCAGTTTTTCACCAAAATCCTCGATGTGTTAACAGTTTTGGGAGGCGACACCCATGTCTCTATTTAGTCTTACTTGGAAAAATGTCTTGGGTAACTTTCGCAGTTATGCCCTTTATTTTGTTTCGATCACAATCTGCGTTGTGATTTATTCAACATTTGCAAGCCTTCAGCACTCAGCGTCACTGAAAGCGCATGTTTCATCGTGGGAAGTAGTGGAATCGATTCTAATGCAGGCATCGATTTTGCTGACCCTTTTTGTCCTTGTTTTTATCTCGTTTTCTAATCGTTTCTTTACAAATAAACGGAAGCGTGAGGTTGGACTTTATGCATTACTGGGTGCCAAGAAAAAGACGATTGGGAAGATGCTGTTTGTCGAAAATATGTTACTTGGTATTATTGCGATTGGCATCGGCATCATCCTTGGATCGTTTTTATCGAGGTTATTTACCATGATCTTGTTGAAATTAATGCATGCTCCGATTGACTTGGATTTTTCGATTTCTTTTGCAGCAATGATGCAGACTTTGCTTGTTTTTGCACTCATCATTATTTTCACGTCATTACAAGCAGTCCGGATCATTTATCGTTTTAAATTAATCACTTTATTCCAAGCCGAGAAAAAGGGTGATACTGTACCAAAACCATCGGTAATTGGCGCCTGCTTCGCAATTATTTTCATTGTGACCGGATACTGGATCCTCTTTCAACCAATGGCTGGACAGGATGCGATGGCTCGGAATTTTGTATTAATTCTCATTACGATTGTTTCAGGAACCTACCTATTATTTCGTTTCACAACGGTTTTTCTGCTCCGAATGATCCAAAAACGAAGAGGTTTCTATTATAAGCGTTTGAACCTAGTGAATACGACGCAACTGCTCTTTCATATCAAAAGTAATGCCCGAACGCTTACGATCATCTCATTACTTAGTGCCGCCACATTAACAGCTGTCTCTGTCGGCTTTAGCGGATACAAAACCATCGAAGATGATGCAGAAAATCTGTCACCCTCTAGCTACTCCTATCTTTCTCAGGAACAAGTGTTTGATAATCAGGTGGAAGCAGTCATTGCAGCTGACCAAGATCATCCGATTAAATCTAAACAAACTGTGCCAGTGAGTGTCGTGAATAGTGATTTGTCAGATCTTGAGTACACACCTTATGGTCATGAAGCGACTGATGTTCCAATCAAGTTAATGTCCCTGACGACTTTTAACGCGGTAAACAGTGACCTATCGCAGAATGAAGAATTGGATTTCGAGGACAACGAAGCTGCAATAATTAGACCTTATGGCAGTGGCAACTATGACGATGATGCCTTTCTGGATTACGAAATAGTAATTGGGACGAATACGCAGAAACCAGCGCGCGTGACGACGACCAAGCTCCTACAGAAACGGCTGATGAGTTGGAGTGATCCTGATGTCTATTTAATTGTCACAGATGAAGTATTTAATCGATTTTATGAAGAGGAAACGGCTCTCGTTTATCAAACATTTCAAGTTGAACATCCTGAGACTGCTGAGGAGACATCAAACCAGTTAATGGATTTACGCACAGACGAAAATCAGCTAACAACTTATTATGATGCTTTGAAAAAGAATATGGAGTCAGCTGGATTGGACATTTTCCTGCTTGGTTTTCTCGGACTTGTATTTTTAATTGCAACGGGTAGTATCATTTATTTCAAGCAGTTGACCGAAGCAGAAACGGACCGAATTAATTACCAGCTTCTAATGAAAATGGGGGTACATAGGGACGACATTCTTCGCGCACTGGCAAAACAGAACCTTTTTGTGTTTATACTACCTTTGGTCGTTGGCATCGTTCACAGTTCAGTTCTATTAACATCACTTTATTTGCTGGATTTACAAGCAATGGTTCTCCCGCTGACAATCGCTATCTTTGGATTTGTCACGGTTTATACGTGTTACTACCTTCTGACCGTCTATTCTTCGTATAAAATCGTTACTCGTAGAGTCTGATTGGTATCAACTTTAGCACCAAGTACGCATATCGAAAGTGCAAGTCGCCTCCACTTTTTACTGGAGTTTATCACTTCGGTAGCTATAGTGGAGGCGTTTTTAGAGATTACACGTTGAACTGTGGTAAATAAGCCTTGTGTGCTTCGACCATCTCGTCAACCAGAATTGTTGCCAGTTGATCTGAAGCTACTAACGGATTGATTGTCAGCGCCAGAATTGCTTTGGCACGACTGCCTTCAATGGCTGCTGCAATGGCTACTTCCTCAAATGATTTAATTGTTTGAACGAGCCCCCGAATTGGAACAGGAAGTTCACCCATGGCAAGTGGAATCGGGCCATCCTTTGTAATCACACTACTCACTTCAACTGCGGCATCATAAGGCAAACTAGTGATAGCGCCTCTATTCAGCGTGTTGACCGGTTGGATATCACCGCGATCATTATGAATCGATTCAATCAAACGGCACGCTGCATCAGAATAATAGGCGCCTCCTCGTTTCTCTAGCTCATTTGGTTTTACATCAAGCGCTTCATCTTTGTACTTTTCGAATAGGGAAGCTTCAAGTCGCTGAACAACCTCAGCCCTTGTTTCATTTGCAGCAAATTCCGCTAACTCTTTCGCCACCATATCTGCCGTTTTATAATAATAGTGATGATACGGACAAATCAATAGGCCAAGTTCTCGAATAAAGTCTGCAGACCATTCTTGCCCTTGAATATTCTTGACAAAACTTGCGTTACTAGGGTCTGTTAATAGATTCAGCACGCGCTCTTTCACGCTAACCCCATCAAGATAGACATCTAAGCCAAACACCATATGATTGAGGCCAGCAAAATCAATTCGAATTCGCTCATGCTCGGCCTCCAACAGTTTTGCAATTCCCATCTCCATACCAATTGGTACATTACACAGACCAATGAACTTTTTTATCGCCGAGTGCTTTAGAACGGCTTCGGTTACCATCCCCGCTGGATTGGTGAAATTGATGACCCATGCATTGGGACATAATTCTTCAACATCTCGGCAGATATCAAGAATAACTGGAATGGTACGCAATCCTTTGAATAGTCCGCCTGCCCCGTTTGTTTCTTGCCCAAGAACACCATGACTTAACGGAATCCGCTCATCCAGAGCACGTGCCGCCAATTGCCCAACGCGTAGCTGCGTTGCAACATAATCTGCACCGGGTAGTGCTTCTCGGCGATCATAAGACAAATGAATTTCAATTGGTACACCCGCTTTTTTCACCATTCTCTTCGCTAATGCACCAACAATCTCAAGCTTTTCCCGGCCCTGTTCAATATCGACAAGCCACAATTCTTTAACAGGCAGTGTGTCATATCTTTTGATTAACCCCTCAACGAGTTCAGGTGTGTAGCTTGATCCACCACCGATAGTAACGATTTTAATGCCATGACTCATTTCATTCACCTTATTTCATTCATTTTAATTAACTAGCAATCCCTACAAGAGATTTTCATCCATTTTCCGAAAAAATTGATCTAATTGAACGCTTTGATACAACTAACTGCTGAAGCCTATGACCGGGCTTCTAATTTTTGCACTCGTTCATATACATCGACTAGCTCAGTTGCCAGATCTTTGACTGTAATCGCAGTCATCATATGATCTTGTGCATGCACCATTAATAGAGACATATCAACTGACTCTCCGTTAATTTCCTGCCTAATTAATGTTGTTTGTAAATGATGTGCTTCATTTAGAGCGATTTTCGCTTCTTCAATTTTCGCTTTTGCTTCTACTAAATCACCTGATTTTGCAGCATAAATCGCTTCCATTGCGGCACTACGACCGTTTCCACCATGCAAAATTAAGGTGAAGATCTCTGTCTCATTTTTCATTTCCAATCCACTCCATGTTGTATCTTAATTAATTTTAAAATCAATTGATCCCACCAACTACTAGGTGTGTCTGAAAAAGATTTATGAAAGCTTTTTCAGACACACTAGAGAAAAATATCTAAACACAACAGTACTGCTTACCCACAAGCATTATGGGTAAGCAGTGGTACTTTGCTTATTTACTTGCTTGTGCCTCTTCATACGCTTTCTTATCTGCGCGCTCTTGCATAATAACAAATGGCAAGTAAATGAAGACCGCAATCACTAAGTTAACCGCTGAAAGTAGTGCCCCAGATAAATGGCCACCTGTCGCGAGCCAACCGCCGAGAATTGGCGGGGTTACCCAAGGTATATTCGTTACAACCGGGAACACGAGACCCGTGGCAACTGAAACGTAAGAGGTAATAACCAGCACAATTGGCGTGAGCATAAACGGGATCAACCAGATTGGGTTTAGGACAATCGGCATACCAAAAGTGACCGGTTCGTTAATATTGAACAAGCCTGGCGGTAACCCTAATGCAACCATTTGGCGACGACGTTTTGATGCAAAGAATAAAGCAATTAAAAGACCAAGTGTTGTTCCTGATCCTCCCATGTAAACAAATGCATCTAGGAAAGAACCTGCTAATACATGATACTCTTTAAGCGATGTTGTTACGCCGTTAAACTTATCAATATTCTCAGTTCCGAGTTTGGTCATAAGCGGCGTGATGATACCACCAAGGATGTTGTTTCCATGTAACCCGAATGCCCAGAATAGATGGATAAGAAAAACAATTAGGATGGCAAATCCAATTGAATCCGCGGCATTTGATAATGGCGAAACCAAAATTTTATTGATCCAGAGATTGAAATCTAGCTCTGTCACATGCTTAATGATTACTCCGAATAGTGCGAAAACAAATACGGTAATCATCCCTGGGAATAGCTTAGCAAATGCACGTGATACAGCTGTTGGCACACCTTCTGGTAATTTGATGACCAAATATTTCACTCGGGATAATCGAACAAATAACTCAGTCGCGAGTAATGAAATAATGAGTCCTGCGAAAAGAGCAGTCCCGTTGAAGAAACCTACTCCGAAGTTGCCCCAAGCATCTACAGATTGTTTGCCAACAACAACAGTTACTGTTTGAGGAACTAGCACAAAGTATGAAGCTGCTGCAACAAACATTGCCTCAAAACCATCATCGCCATAAGACTTAGCTAGCTTATTAGCTATCCCAAACACAGCGAAAATCGTCATGCATGCAAGAGTGCCCCACCAAACTTGTGATCCAGGCTCTTTCCAGTACTGACCAAAGACGCTTTTCATCATCGGCTCCCACCAAGAGATAATCTGCGTCACTGTGCCATCAGGTTGTGTTGTTGAAGCACCAATATTGTTGATCAGAACAGCAAATGAACCAACCATAGTAATTGCAATCATACCAATAAGTGCATCACGAATTGCTAATAGATGACGTTGATTACCAATTTTTACTGCCGTCGGCATGATATATTTTTCAATCCAATTAAGCATTGTATTACCCTCCCCAATTAGTCCAACGATATTTTTGTTTTGTGATCAGCTTGTTTTAAATCAAATTTGGAAAAGAAAACAGTCATATATTTTTCACAAAAGGCATAAGCTTGAATCTTACGAGTTCACAAGTCCAACTGCCTGTTTCAAAACTTCTTCTCCATTGCATAATCCATAATGACGCATATCGATCACATCAACAGGAATACCTTTTTCAGTGCCTAGCTTTCGTAAATCTGCTAATAAATAGCGAACTTGCGGACCAAGTAGTAAAACATCGGCCTCGTCAATATGCGCTCTGACTACATCGCCTGATACTGCCCAGATGCGCGCTTCAACACCAAGTGCTGTCGCAACCTTTTCCATCTTGGAAACAAGCAGGCTTGTTGACATTCCCGCAGAACAGCATAAAAGAATATTCATTCTTGTCCTCCTCTCGCAAATAGTAAGTTCACCATGCTGATGCGCTACTATTCTATTGGCGA